>DATEZO010000245.1:0-7885 GCA_035255485.1 Burkholderiaceae bacterium | reverse complement strand
CCTGTTCTCGATATTGATGGCGTTCTCACTGACGCCGGCGCTGGCGGCAACCATCCTGAAACCGATCAGGAAAGGCGAGCACCATGAACGAAAAGGCTTTTACGGCTGGTTCAACCGCCGCTTCCGTGCCACGTTGGAGGGCTATCAAGGCTTCGTCGCCAGGCTGCTGAAGAAGACCGGGCGCACCATGCTGATCTACGGCCTGGTAGTGCTGGTAGTCGGCTTCCTGTACGCGCGCCTGCCGTCGTCGTTCCTGCCGAGCGAAGACCAGGGCTACCTGGTTACGAATATCCAGCTGGCGCCGGGCGCCAGCAAGAACCGGGCGCTGGAAGTCGTCAAGCAAATCGAAAATTACTACCTGAAGCAACCCGGCGTGGCCCACGTGGTGGCAGTCACCGGCTTCAGCTTCTCCGGCAACGGCCAGAATGCAGCGCTGGCATTCACTCCCTTGAAAGACTGGGATCAGCGCGGCAAGCAGGACTCGGCCGACGCAATTGCCGGCAGGGCCTTCGGCGCCTTTTCGCAAATCAAGGATGCGATCGTGTTTCCGCTGAATCCACCGCCGATCCCGGAACTGGGCAATTCCTCCGGCTTCACCTTCCGCCTGCAGGATCGCGCCGGCCTCGGCCACGAAGCCCTGATCGCCGCGCGCAATCAGATGCTCGGAATGGCGGCCAAAAGCAAGGTGCTGGCCGGCGTGCGCCCGGAAGGACTGGAAGATGCGCCGCAACTGCAGCTCGATATCGACCGCGACAAGGCCAATGCGCTGGGGGTGTCGTTTGCCGACATCAACAGCGTGCTGTCGACTGCGCTCGGCTCGGCCTATGTCAACGACTTTCCGAACCAGGGCCGGCAGCAGCGTGTGATCGTGCAGGCCGATGCGCCGATGCGGATGCAACCGGAAGACCTGGCGCAATTGTATGTACGCAATGCGAAAGGCAGCATGGTGCCGTTCTCGACGTTCACCCGCTCACACTGGACCAAAGGACCGGTGCAATTGCTGCGCTATAACGGCTACCCGGCGATGAAACTGTCCGGCAATGCGGCCCCCGGCTACAGTACCGGCGACGCCATGACCGAAATGGAAACGCTGGTGGCCAAACTACCGGCCGGCTTCGGTTATGAATGGACCGGCCAGTCGCTGGAAGAGAAAAGCTCGGGCAGCCAGGCGCCGGCACTGTATGCGCTATCCCTGCTCGCGGTATTCCTGGTGCTGGCGGCGCTGTACGAAAGCACCTCGATCCCGGTGGCGGTGATGCTGGTGGTGCCGCTCGGCGTGCTCGGGGCAGTCCTGGGCGTGACCTTGCGCGGTATGCCGAACGACGTCTACTTCAAGGTCGGCATGATCGCGGTGATCGGCTTATCGGCCAAGAACGCCATCCTGATCATCGAATTCGCCAAGGATTTGCAAGCACAAGGCAAAGGCCTGATCGAAGCCACGCTGGAAGCGGTCCACATGCGATTCCGGCCGATCATCATGACCTCGCTTGCCTTCATCCTCGGCGTGCTGCCGCTGGTACTGGCCAGCGGCGCCGGCTCGGGCGCGCAGCGCGCCATCGGCACCGGCGTCATGAGCGGCATGATCACCGCTACCGTGCTGGCGGTGTTCTTCGTGCCGGTATTTTTCGTGGTCATGCGCACGCTGTTCAAAGGCAGCGAGCGCCAGCGCCGCATGTATGCGACGCACCTGCAACAGGATGAGGAGAACAAGCATGATTAAGCCCGCCATCAGACCGCTCGCGATGGCCCTGCTGGCCGTCGGCGCACTGTCCGGCTGTTCGCTGGCGCCGCAATACGTGCGTCCGGAAGCCCCCATCTCTGCGAACTATCCGCAGACTTCCGGCGCCACTGCCGCCGGAACCGCCGCGCACACCGCCACCGCCATCGGCTGGCGCGAATTCTTTCCGGACCGGCGCCTGCAAAGCCTGATTGCAACCGCACTGGAACAGAATCGCGACCTGCGCACCGCCGCACTGCGCATCGAGGAAGCGCGCGCGCTCTACAACATCCAGTCGGCCGACCGGCTGCCGAACCTGAATGCGGTTGCCAGCGGCGCGCGGGCGCGCACGCCGGGCGCGCTGTCGCCTTCCGGTAATCCGGTCGTCAGCACCAGTTATCAGGTCGGCCTCTCCCTGGCCGCGTTCGAGCTGGATTTCTTTGGCCGCGTGCGCAGCCTGAACCAGGCCGCGCTGGCGCAGTATCTTGCAACCGAACAGGCGCAGCAGGCAGCGCAGATTACCTTGGTGGCCGAAGTCGCCAAAGCCTACCTGGCGGAACGCGCCTTTGCCGAACAGCAGGAACTGGCGCAGAAAACCCTGCAAGGCAGGGATAACGCCTACCGGCTGGCGAAACAGCGCTTCGATGTGGGCGCCTCTTCGGCGCTCGATCTGCGCCTGAATGAGACGCTGGTATTGTCGGCGCGCATCGCACTGTCGACGCTGTCACGCCAGCGAGCGCAGGCGGAAAACGCGCTTACCCTGCTGGTCGGCAAACCGCTCGCCGACCTGCCGCCGCCGCAGACGCTTGCATCGCAGAACCTGGTGACCGACATTCCGGCAGGATTGCCATCCGAACTGCTGACGCAGCGCCCCGATATTCGCGCCGCGGAACAGCGCCTGCAGGCAAGCAACGCCAATATCGGTGCGGCGCGGGCCGCGTTCTTTCCGCGCATTGCGCTGACCGCAGGCGTCGGCAGCGCAAGCAATGCGCTATCCGGGCTGTTCGAGGCGGGATCGCGCACCTGGTCGTTCGCGCCGCAACTGACATTGCCGATTTTCGATGCCGGGCGCAACAGCGGCAACCTGACACTGGCACAGGTACGCAAGGACATCGCCGTCGCCGACTATGAAAAAACCATCCAGACGGCATTCCGCGAGGTAGCCGACGCGCTGGCGGCACGCAGCACGCTGGACCAGCAGATCGCCGACCAGGGTGCCGTGCAGGCGGCGCAGGCGGACCGGCTGCGGCTGGCCGACTTGCGCTTCAAGAATGGCGTCGCCAGCGCAATCGATGTGCTGGATGCGCAGCGCGAACTGTTTACAGCGGAACAATCGCTGGTACAGACGCGCCTCCTGCGGCTGACCAATGCGATCGATCTGTATCGCTCTCTGGGCGGCGGACTGGATGCGAGCGCAAGGCCGTAGCGTCGCGCGTTTCAAATAACTTGTCCGCATTTGCTTGAAAGCAGGCGGGGCACGGCATTAATGACGGGCATGCCCTTCTCCTTCTCCCCGCTGCCCACAAAAAAATCCCTTCGCACCTGCGGAATTCCATCACCGGTTTTGCGTCCAACCGATTCGGCACGATCGTCGAATTGCATGTGCGGCGATCGCGCTTTCCCGAATTCACTATATTCACTATTGGTCGCACAGCGACGTAATGGAGGCAATGATGATGACAGACCCGGTTGGCGAACGCAGCAGCAGTGGCTTTCCGACAGCCCAGCCAATGCAGGCACTCGAAAAGGACCATGACTTCGTGAAACAGCTGTTCGAGCGTTATCTTTCCACTCAGGATCGGCTGGTGAAGCGGGAAGCAGGGCCGCATATCCTGATGCTGCTGGAAATGCATGCGGCAGTGGAAGAGGCGACCTTCTATCCGGCGGTGCAGCACGTCAATACGGCACTGGTCGATGAATGCAAGGAGCAGCATGAAGAAGCCGACCAGCTGATCCGGCAGCTCAAAGGCATGGATCCCAGTGATCCGCAGTGCGACCGCCTGTTCCGGCAATTGCGTGATGCGGTGCTGCATCATATTGATGTCGAAGAACACCAATTGTTTCCGGCCGTGCGCAAGGCCAATCTTGACCTGGAGACAATCGGGCTGCAGATGCAAGCCTATGAATCCAGCATGGTGGCTGCACAGGCGCAGGCCAGCGGCCGGGATGCAAAGACCTTCAATCCGGACATTTAAGGCCTGTCATGGCAGTTGTCGAGCACCGGAAGCGCGCCAAATACTAGGTTGTGTATATTTAAAAAGCCACATTTTCATTGCGAATAATGCTATGTTTTTAGGCATACTCCCTATTTATTCGATATTTCCGGGAGTGAAATGACGAAAAAAGGGAGTAGCCGAGGCACCGCAATCATTGCCAGCGCGGGCACGATCCAGGCGGCATCAATCGATCAGCGGCTGCAGCAGCGCCAATGTCCTTTCAGTCGCACCGCGATGCTGTCGCGCAAACGCCAGGGCGTGCGCACCCATGGCGCTACGCCGTTTTTCGTCACGCAACAGGCGGCCGGCTTCGCGCATCAGGCCGGCCGCATCGCTGATGCGCAATGCGGCGCCTGCCGCAATGGCATCTTCACTGATCGCTGCGAAATTGAAGGTATGCGGTCCGAGCAGCACCGGCTTGCCGACCGCGCATGCTTCGATCAGGTTGTGCCCGCCGAGCGGCAGCAGGTTGCCGCCGATGAACACCACGTCGCTGGCGGCATGATATGCAAACATCTCGCCCATCGAATCGCCCAGCAGTACCCGCACTTCAGGCGGTACCGGCTGCGCTCCCATCTGCGAACGTCGCATCATCGTCAAACCGCGTCCGGCAATCATGCCTGCCACCGCATCGAAACGCTGCGGATGGCGCGGCACGATCAGCAGCAATGCGCCGGGAACATCCAGCTTGTCCAGCGCATCGAGCAGCAGCGCTTCCTCGCCTTCGCGCGTGATGGCGCACAGCAGCACCGGACGCCCGCCGATCTGCGCCCGCATCCGGTCGCCCTGCATCAATGCCGCATCGGGCGGCGTCACGTCGAACTTGATGCTGCCGGTCACCTGCACATTGGGTGCACCGAGCTGCCTGATGCGTTCTGCATCGTCCTGCGTCTGCGCCGCCACACAGGCAATGCGCCGCGCGGCATCCGTAAACAGGCCAGATAACCGGCGTGCCTTCTTTAGCGAGCGCTCCGACAACCGCGCATTCACCAGCGCCACCGGGACATGATGCCTGGCGCATTGTGCAATCAGGTTCGGCCACACCTCGGTTTCCATCAGCACGCACAGGCGCGGCGCGAAATGCCGGAGAAAGCGACCAGTCATCCAGCCGGTATCGTATGGCAACCAGGATTGCACGACGCGCGACGCGGCATGGCCAAATAGCGCCCGCCCGGTAGCGCGCCCGGCCGGCGTCATGTGGGTCAGCAGGATGGCATGCTGCGGATATGCCGCCAGCAAGGCATTGATCAACGGCTCCGCGGCGCGCGTCTCGCCAACCGAAACGGCGTGCACCCAGATCAGCGACCGGGTCCGATTGAGAGGAATCGGGCGGTAAAGCCCGAACCGCTCGGCCAGATGCGCGCGATAGCCGGGCTCGATGCGGCCGCGCCACCACAGTCGTGCCAATACGAGCGGCAATGCCAGCCACCAGGCCAATGAATACAGCAGGCGCATCAGCTCGGCACCCGGTCTGTTGCGCATATCCTGCCAAGGCAGCCGGTGACGCCTGCGTTCCCCTCCTGCAGGCGGGAGAAGGATCGCGGGTGAAGGGCGACACCCTGCCGGACTGCCGGAAAAATGGCTAATTTCCCCGGCAGCCCCGGCATCCTGGCGCTGAATGTCTCGATAGTAAAACGGCTCAATATGTTCATGTAGTTTTAACGCCGGCAAGCAGTCAGGCGCCATTCAAGGGTATCACTGCGCATCGGCGCCACGGTACCGGATCATTCGCTGTGGCAGGCCATCTGCGCCGGTCCCAGCAAGGCGGTAACCGCACGTTCCACTTCTGCCATGCCTGGCGGCTGGTTGATGTCGCCCAGGTTGATGATATTGGCAGACCAGTTACCTTCGGTTTTCCAGCGCGGCGAATCGCAATACAACTCGATGGTGGGACGATTGCAGGCCGCCGCGATGTGGGTCAGGCCGGTATCGACGCCCACCGCCAGCGCCGCGCGCTGCGCCAGCACGACCGCTTCCATCATGGATAATCTGGGCAGGACCGTGGCATTGGGCATGCCGGCGGCAAGCTGTTGTGCCGCCGATTGTTCCGTCGCATTTCCCCACGGCAAAAGCACCGGCAGGCCGCGCGCGTCAAGCAGATGCGCCAGCGCCACCCAGTGCTGCGGCGCCCATTGCTTGGCGGCGCGCGCCGTGCCATGGAAAAATACCGCGTACGGGGCGGCGGGTAGCCATGCCGGCTGCAAAGAACATGGCTGCAGGCCGAAATCCGCCTGATACTCGACCGTGTAATCCAGTATCGCGGCAGCAACCAGACGTCCACGCAGCACCGCGTGCGTGCGCCGCCCGACCGGAATGCTGATCGAATGGAATACCCGCGAGAGTGCCTCGTAGCCGGACCCCTCGGTGCCATTGGCCAGCCCGACCCGCTTGCCGCCCGGCGCAAGGCGCGCCATCTGCATTACCAGGCCGGTCTTCAGCAGCCCCTGCGTATCGAATACCAGATCATAGGATTCCGCCCGCAACCCCTGGTAAAAGCGCCGCATCTCGGCACGGGTGGCAGCGGAAAACAGGCTTTTCCGCCAGCGTCGCAGCGCGAACGGGATCACGTTGCGCACGCCGGCATTGAGCCGCACGAGACTGACATATGCCTCTTCCACCACCCAATCGATGTGCGCGTCGGGATAGTGGCGCAGGATATCGGCCACCATCGGCATGTTGTGCACCACATCGCCGAGCGAAGACACACGGACAATCAGGATATTCAAAGCGGGTCCATTTCAATACAAAAACAAAACGACGCGCCCGCGATGTCTGCGGCAACCCATGCCGCCAGGAACCGGCCAGCCAGTCAATACGGCAATGCCGCATCCGGCTTGACCGCCAGGATCTCCTGCTTGAACGCATTCTGGATACGTGCCAATGCTTCTGGAGATTCGCCTTCGAAACGCATGACCACCACCGGGGTAGTATTGGATGAGCGCGCCAGCCCGAATCCATCAGGATATTCCACCCGAAGACCGTCTATGGTAACGATTTCATCCGCGCCAGGGAAGCGCGCCTCGGCCTGCAGTTTTTTGATCAACGCAAAATTCTCCCCTTCCTGCAAATCCAGATGCAGTTCCGGCGTGCTATTCGCCTGCGGCAACGCATTCAGCGTTGCCGACGGATCAGCCAGGCGGCTCAGCAGTTCCAGCATGCGCGCGCCTGCGTACAGTCCGTCATCAAAACCGTACCAGCGGTCCTTGAAGAACAGGTGGCCGCTCATTTCACCGCCCAGCGGCGCGCCGGTTTCGCGCATCTTGGCCTTGACCAGCGAATGCCCGGTCTTCCACATCAGCGGCACGCCGCCATGCTGCCTCACCCAGGGCGCGATGTGGCGCGTGCATTTGACGTCGTACAGGATCTGCTCGCCTGGATGCCGAGTCAGCACATCCTGCGCAAACAGCATCAGCTGGCGATCCGGATAGATGATCGCGCCATCCTTGGTCACCACGCCGAGGCGATCGCCGTCGCCGTCAAACGCCAGGCCGATCTCGGCATCCGTGTCGCGCAAGCAGCGGATCAGGTCCTGCAGGTTTTCAGGATGCGCGGGGTCGGGATGATGGTTCGGAAAGTTGCCGTCGACGTCGCAAAACAATTCGATCACGTCGCAGCCCATCGCGCGATACAGCTCGCCGGCAAACGCGCCAGCCACGCCATTGCCGCAATCGATCGCGATCTTCATCGGCCGCGCCAGCTTGACATCGCCCACGATCCGGTCCAGATAGGCCGCCTTGATGTCGTGCGTGCGATAGCCGCCGGCACCTTGAACCAGGTCGTTTTTAACGAGCCGCTGGTAGAGCGCCGTAATTGCATCGCCATGGATCGCCTCACCCGCCAGCACCATCTTGAAGCCGTTGTAGTCCGGCGGATTGTGACTGCCGGTCACCATGATGCCGGACGGCGCATTCAGTACATGGGTTGCGAAATACACCATCGGCGTGGCGACCAC
>DATEZO010000244.1:0-3789 GCA_035255485.1 Burkholderiaceae bacterium | reverse complement strand
CGCGCCCATCGGATCGAAAGCCGGATTCTTACCATAGCCTACGGTTTGGCGGGATTCGGCTACATCATTACTGCCACCTTCCTGCCCGTCATCGCCCGCGATGCGCTTCCCCATTCCAGCTGGGCCGATCTGTTCTGGCCTCTGTTCGGCGCATGCGTTGCGCTCGGCGCCTGGCTGGCGATATTCATTCCGGTCGACATCGATCAGCGCCGCCTGCTTGGAGCCTGCTATTTAATGCAGGCTGCCGGTGTGCTGGCCAGCATCGCGTGGCCATCGCTGGTGGGTTTTGCCCTGAGCAGCTTCCTGCTCGGACTCCCGTTTACCGCGATCACTCTGTTTGCGATGCGCGAAGCGCGCCGGCTCGGGCACGCGCTACGCCTTCCAGCCAGTCGCCTGATGGGGCTGATGACCGCGTCTTATGGCTTGGGCCAGATTGCCGGGCCGCCACTTGCCACCCGACTGGTGCGTCAATTCGGCAGCTTCACTCCTTCATTGCTCGTCGCGGCCATCGCGCTCGGCGTTGGCGCAGCGGTGTTTTTTCTCATGTCCCGGCGTCTACCCACCGGTCAGGCGCATCCGCCAGGGCGGCTTGGCGAACGGTAATGGCATTCATGTTGCTCCAGATGCCGTCACTGGATTGATGGATTAAAAACCGGTTCCTTCAATCTAGCCGGAAGGCTGGAAAAGCGGGCAATCGCCAGTAGGATTCCCGAATTGAACCGTTATCTGCCCAATCGGTCCTATTTTCATGTCATCCCGCATAAAAATATTGAAATGGAGCGGCATTGCGCTCGCCATTCTGGGAGTGCTGATCGGCTTGGCCGTCGCCTTCCTGGCGAATCTCGACTGGAATCATGCCAAGCCCTGGATCAACCGGCGCATCAGCCAGGCAACCGGGCGCGAATTTGCCATCCACGGCAACCTGTCGGTCGCATGGCAGCATCCGCCACAGAGCGTATCCGGCTGGCGTGGCTGGATACCGTGGCCGCATGTCATCGCCCAGGACATCACGCTGGGCAATCCGGACTGGGTAAAGGGCACATCGTCGATGGCGAAAATGCGGCAAGTGTCGTTCACGCTGCAGACCCTGCCGCTACTGCGCAAGCATCTGATCATTCCGGAACTGGCGGTCGATACGCCCCGGCTCAGCCTGCTGCGCGAAATCGACGGCAGGAATAACTGGACCTTCAAGAACAAGGATAATGCGCCCCCAAGCTGGCAATACGAACTGGACCGGGTCAGCCTGAACAAGGGCTGGCTGCATCTGGTCGATGCCGTCAAGAAGATCGACATGAATGCCAACATCGAGTCGCATACCGATCGGGGCGGCGAAGCCTATGGCATCAGCTGGAATCTGAATGGCTCGATCAATGGCGAAAAACTGAGCGGTGACGGCAAGGCCGGCAAGATCCTGTCGCTGCAAAAGAAAACCACGCCATTCCCGGTGCAGGCGACATTACAGGCCGGCAAGACCGCCATCAGCGCCAAGGGCACGTTGACCAATCCCCAAGCATTGGCGGCGCTCGATTTGCAACTGCACATGTCCGGGCCCAGCCTGGACAATCTGTACCCGATCCTTGGCATCCTGCTGCCGCAAACGCCTGCCTACTCCACCGAAGGCCATTTGACCGGCATGCTGAATGCGCTGGGCGGCAACTGGACCTATGACAAATTCAAGGGCAAGGTCGGATCGAGCGATATCAGCGGCACGCTGGAATATCTTTCGCGCGAATCGCGTCCCTTGCTGAAGGGGAGCGTGGTATCAACCTTGCTGAATTTTCAGGATCTGGCGCCCCTGATCGGCGCAGATTCCAATGCGAAAAAAGTGCAGCGCGGCGCGGCACCGGTGCAGCCGCCTTCCAAGGTCTTGCCGGTGGAAGAATTCAAGACCGAGCGCTGGACCAGCATCGATGCCGATGTGCAATTCAGCGGACGCAAGATCATCCGGAAAAAGCAATTACCGATCGATAACCTGGTCACGCATATCCAGCTAAATAATGGCGTACTGACGCTGGAGCCGTTGAATTTCGGCATGGCCGGCGGCAAGCTCACCTCGAATCTGACACTCAATGGCCGTGACAAGCTGGTCAAGGCGGAAATGAAAATGGCGGCGCGTCATTTACAACTCAAGTTGCTGTTTCCAACCGTCCAGAAAATGCATGCCAGCCTGGGGGAAATCAATGGGGACGCGTCCCTGACCGCGACGGGTAACTCGGTAGCCGCATTGCTGGCGGCATCCAACGGCGAATTGAAGGCGGTAATCGACCAGGGCACCATCAGCAAATTGCTGCTCGAAGAAATGGGCCTGAATATCGGCAATATCATCCTGAGCAAGCTGTTCGGCGACGAACAGGTCGACATGAATTGCCTGGCCAGCGATTTCAAGATCGCCAAGGGAATGATGCATACGCGCCTGTTTGTCATGGATACCAAGGACGCCACCCTGTATATCACCGGGCAGATCGACCTGGCGCAGGAACGGCTCGACTTGACGCTACATCCGGAGAGCAAAGGCGTGCGCGTGTTTTCATTGCGCTCGCCGCTCTATGTGGCAGGCACCTTCAAGAATCCGGATATCAAAGTGGACAAGGAGACCTTGGCATTGAAGGCGGGCAGTGCGATTACGCTGGGCGTGATCGCGCCGGTGGTCACGGCATTGCTGCCCCTGGTCAATACGGGCCAGGAGAAAAAAAGCGAATGCGCCACTTTTTTAACGCAAGTGACAAAGAAGCCGGTAGCCCCGCCACCCGGCAAAACGGCTGCGAGCCAATAACGCGTTTATAACGGATGCTCGCACAAGCGTTTTACGATGCCAAACGCATAATGCGCCGCCACGCGCTCGATGAAGCGCATGAAATCGGTCGGCGAATCTTCGTTTGCCGCATCGGAAATGGTGCGGATCACGGCAAACGGTACGCCGAATTCAAAGCATACCTGCGCCACTGCCGCACCTTCCATTTCCACCGCCAATACCTCGGGCAATTTCTTTTTCAATTCGGCAAGGTGCGTGCGGTTATCGATGAAAGCATCGCCGCTGGCAATTAAACCGTGATGCAGCTTCGGTTGATGCAGCCGGAACCGGACGCGATCTTCCGCGTTAATCGCTTGCGCCAGGTCCTGCTGGATGAACAAGCCTGCCGCTGCTGCCAAACCATTGGTCAGTTTTTTGTCTGATGCGAAATGGGATAGCCCGAGCAAAGGGACTTCAAAACGCGGAAACAGCGGACTGGCATCCATGTCGTGCTGGATCAGTGCCTCCGCAACCACGATGTCGCCGATGGCCACTGCGTCATCGGCTGCCCCGGCCACGCCGGTAAACAGGATATGCGTGACGTCAAAGCGTTCAATCAGCGTTGCCGCCGTGGCTGCCGCCGCGACCTTGCCGATGCGCGACAGCACGAATACGCAATCGATACTGCCATAGCGCCCCGTCACATAGTCGCGCATCGCGCGTTTGACGATACGGGGATTGCTCATGGCATCGATCAATCCTGCCTGTTCCTGGTGCAGGGCGCTGATGATGCCCAGACGAATGGCCGCGGCTGTCATGGTGGTCCGTTGATGGGTGATTGAGGGTAGGCGGCATTATTCCGGCAAACCGGGTCGTTGGCAAAGGGAATCCGCTTGGCGCACGCCCCGACGGATGATGAAGTGCCGATTTTTATCCTAGTTGTTATATCTGTGAATAGTAGTAATGGTTAACACGCCTCTCTTTCTGTGGATAACCGGGAAACGCCATGTTGAATCAACTACTTGGGAAATTCATAAATGCTTGCATAAGCCATGCGT
>DATEZO010000243.1:0-5850 GCA_035255485.1 Burkholderiaceae bacterium | reverse complement strand
GAAATGATCGATCGCTTCGGCAAAATGCCTGATGCGGCGAAGACGCTGATCGAGACGCATCGCCTGCGCGTATCGGCCAAGCCGATCGGCATCATCAAGATCGATGCGCATGGCGAATCGGCGGTATTGCAATTCCGGCCCAATCCGCCAATCGATGCGATGCGCATCATCGAGCTGGTCCAGAAAAACCGGCATATCCGGCTGCATGGCCAGGACAAGCTGAAGATTACCGCGACGATGCCGGACCTGGCCGCGCGCGTGGCGCAAGTCAAGGCCACCATCCGCGCATTGGCGGCATGAAAGAATTCCAAGAACCGTATTTTCACGACATCACAATGAATCTGATTCTGCAAGGACTGGTGACGAGTTGGCCAACCATCAAGCGTATTGCGTCGCTGGCCGGCGCACAGCGGATTACACCAATTCACGCCCATGCCTGGCGCTGCGAGGGGGTCGAATATTCCGTGGCGCTGAAAACCCGCATCGATGCCCTCTGCTTCGCCGAGCAACTCGATAATGCCTTCATCGCACCGGGACGCGCCCTCTCGGATTTCAAGCTGCTGGCGATGGATATGGATTCCACGCTGATCACCATCGAATGCATCGATGAAATTGCGGATATGCAGGGATTGAAGCCGCAGGTCGCGGAAATCACCGAAGCGGCCATGCGTGGCGACATCGAATTCCGCGAAAGCCTGACACGCCGCGTCGAATTGCTGAAAGGCCTGGATGCGGACGCCCTGCAGCGGGTCTACGACGAGCGCGTGCAGCTATCGCCCGGCGCGGAAGCCATGCTGGCCGGCATGCGGAATGCCGGCCTGAAGACGCTGCTGGTTTCCGGCGGATTCACCTACTTTACCGATCGGATAAAGCAGCAGGTGGGACTCGATTACGCCCATTCCAACCTGCTTGAGATCGTGAACGGCAAGCTGACCGGTCGGATATCGGGCCGCATCGTCGACGAAGAAGAAAAAAAGTGGACGGTAAAACGCATCTGCGCAGAACTCGGCATTTCCACGCAGCAGACGATTGTCATGGGCGACGGCGCCAATGATCTCAAGATGATGCGGATCGCCGGCCTGTCGGTCGCCTTCCGCGCCAAGCCCCTGGTGCGCGCGCAAGCGGACGTCGCCTTGAATTTCGTCGGCCTGGATGGCACCCTGGCATTGTTTGAAGCATGATCACGCGCAAAAATCATCATTGCGGGCTGATGATAATGGACTGACACCCCGTACAGGAGACCGGCATCATGCAGGAAATCATTTTCGATACCAGGCTGCAATCCGAAAAGAATCTCGCCTGGTGGCTGTATCTGTTCCATGCGGCCAGCTTCATTTTTTCGCTGGGCGCATTCTCCTGGATTCCGCTCATCATCAATTACGTGAAGCGCAGCGATGCGGCGGGCACATTCGTATACAGCCATCATACCTGGCAGATCCGGTCGTTCTGGTGGTATCTGTTCTGGATGATTCTGGGCGGCATCCTGTTCATGACCGTGATTGGCATACCGCTCGCCTGGCTGATCTGGACCGCGGCCTGGATCTGGAAGGCGTACCGGCTCATCAAGGGCATTGTCGACCTGAACGCAAACAAGCCGATGCCAGTGTGAGCATGCATACGGATGGGCAAGCGTCCGGCACCATTTCCCGCTGCGCCAGTGGCAATTTTCATACACATATACACCGCCGTGTATTTTTAAACAGCCGCAAATTCATTGCGAATTCAAGAGTATTTTTCAATATACTCCTGCATTTCGATGCGGGCGATTGTACCGACGATGCAGTTCAATAATAACAGGCGCTTTCATGAGCAAACTTCGATGCTGCGTGCGATCATTCATGCCGGAGGGCCAATGCAAAGGCCGGCATGACAGCCGGCCCCGAAGTGCGTCCGTGTGCGTCAGTGCGGCTTACTTGAATTTCCAGGCGCGCACATAATTGACCTGGTACGCATTGGCCTTGCCGGTCGGCGTACTGTTGTCCGGCGTGCCGCTGGCGCTGCCGTACCACAGGTCCAGCATGATGTACATCGGATCCGCCATTGCCACATTCACCGCCGCCACTTCCTTGCCGTCGAAATAGAAGGTCTGCTTGTTCGGCTCCCACTTCAGCGCATACTTGTGAAAGCCGGTCGACAGATCCGCCGTCGCAATCTTGTTGAACCCCGCCTGCACCGAGGCATCCTTCCAGACCGTGGCGGCATACATGGTCGGATGCGCCGCCCCGTCGCTGCCGGTCACGCCCCAGGGCGCGGCGCCGCCGGCATACGCTTCCATGATGTCGATTTCGGGCCGCCGCGCATCGATGTGGTTGAACAGCCAGAACGCCGGCCAGGTGCCTTTGCCGGCCGGCAGTTTCGCTTCGATTTCAAAGTAGCCGTAGGTCTGGTAATAATGGCCATCGGTATCGAGCGTGCGGTTGAAGAAATTGCCGCTGGCGTCGCGCTGCGGCCAGATTTTCAGCGCCCCGCCTTCCACCGTATAGTTCTTGGTCGCATTCGGACTCTCGTACCAGGCATGGTCGGTCCACATGCTCGTGTTCAGGTTGCCTTCGAATTCATCTCCGAATGCAAATGCATAGGCTGACGAATCCTGTCCAAACGGCGTCGGCGTTGTATTGGATGCCGGTGCAGCGGAAGACGTTGCAGCGGGAGATGTTGCAGCGGAAGACGTTGCAGAAGACGCCGTTGCCGCCTCGGCACTTGAGGCAACAGCCGGTGTCAAGGCTGGTTCGGATGCAGTGGCAGTATTTGCATTGGCGTTTTCATTCTGTAAATAGGTAGGCTGCTGTGCAACCTGGCCATCGTTCTGTGCAGTATCCCCACCGCCACCTCCGCATGCAGCAAGCGCCAGAGTTACAGCGACGCAAGAAAGGGGGCGAAGATAAAGTCGATTGAATGGCAGATTTCGCATGCGTAAATTCCTTTTCCGTATTAGCAGTGATCAATATTTATCATAAGCAAGCCACGGTAAGAGGCTGTTGACGCATGGATTGTTCCGCGTAGAAACGAATAAATTTTCCAATCGGAATTTTTGTCAACAGGAATTTAGGCAAAAATCAACAATAGATGCCCGGAAACAACAAAAAAGGTGATCGGGAGAAATCAAACCCGTCGTACCGAGCCAAGCCGGCAGTCGGATAGGCAAAATGCATTTCAGGCAAGGAAATCGGGAAAGAATGAAAGGGCGGCTGTCATGCCGTTCGTGCAAAAAATGACTTATCGGCGTGAAGCAATGGAAAAGCAGGTCATGACAACTGTTTTGCATTCATGCCGGAGGGCCAATGCAAAGGCCGGCATGACAGCCGGCCCCGAAGTGCGTCCGTGTGCGTCAGTGCGGCTTACTTGAATTTCCAGGCGCGCACATAATTGACCTGGTACGCATTGGCTTTGCCGGTCGGCGCACTGGGTTCTGACTTTGAATATAACGAGGGAACGAGATGGGTTACCGCTGAAAGCCAGAAAAATAATAAGGGGCAAGTAAATGACCCCGGTATCCATGGTTTGAGCGAAACCAATAATTGCAGGAGTATATGGAAAAATAACTATTATTTCGCAATAAGTACGCGGGTATTTAAAAATACAGGGCGTTGTATATTTAAATTGACCTATCTTGGCTCAGTCTTGGGAAATCGGCAAGACACCGCTTTCCCCGGCAGTGCGGAGACACGGCATTATCTTGATTTGTCAATTGGGCCATGGGCCGGAAGCGGCGATTACTCGCTATTCGTGTGTTTAGCCACCGCCAAATCCATTGGGATTCCGGCTCTGCCAGCGCCAATTGTCCGCGCACATGTCGTCAAGTTCCTTGTGCGCCTGCCAGTCGAGCAAGGCCTTGGCCATGGCGGGATTGGCGTAACAGACTGCAATATCGCCGGGACGGCGCGCAACGAGATCGTACGGTATTGCTTGCCCACTCGCCGCCTCGAAGGCCCTGACGATATCCAGCACGCTGTATCCCTTGCCGGTGCCGAGATTCACGGTGAAACCTTCCGGCGATGCAAACAGGTGCGTCAACGCCGCCAGATGTCCGCGCGCCAGATCCACCACATGGATATAGTCGCGCACGCCGGTGCCGTCGGGCGTCGGGTAATCGCTGCCGAATACCGCCAGGCGTGCACGACGGCCTGCCGCTACCTGGCTGACAAATGGCATCAGGTTGTTCGGCACGCCGCGTGGATCTTCGCCGATCATGCCGCTCGGATGCGCGCCGGCCGGATTGAAATAGCGCAGCACGCCAATGGCCCAGGAGGGATCGGAGTGCTTCAGATCTGCCAGTATCTGCTCGATCATCAGCTTGGAACGGCCATACGGATTGGTCGTGGAAAGTCGCGCCGACTCCTGGATCGGCACGGATTCCGGATCGCCATAGACGGTAGCGGAAGAACTGAAGACAAAGCGCCTGACACCTGCAGCAGCTAACGCTTCCAGCAGCGTGATGGTGCCGCCGACGTTGTTGTCGAAATAGATCAGCGGTTTTTCGACGGATTCGCCCACTGCCTTGAGGCCGGCGAAATGAATCACCGCGTCGATCGGATGCTTGTCAAGAATTATGTCCAGGGCTGCGCGGTCCCGCACGTCGGCCTCGTAGATCGACATGCCGCACCCGGTGATCTGCTCGACGCGCGTCAATGCGACGCGCGAGCTGTTGGACAGATTGTCCAGCGCCACCACGGAATAGCCTTCTGCCAGAAGTTCGGCGCAGGTATGCGAACCGATATAGCCGGCAGCCCCGGTTACCAGAATCGTTTTTTCGGTCGACATGCGTGCATTCATGTTTGAAGTTAGCGACGTTTCATTATAGAAGACGCTGCTGTGTAACATGAGTGAATTGCGACTCCAGTGGCGCATGCGCGGCTGTTTTGTCTGCCGCACCGGACCTGCCGGCGGCAGGCGCATTCAATTCGCCCGCAATATGCTCGGACAGCCGCAGCGCCAATGCGGCAATCGTGATGGTCGGAAAATTCGCACCGGCCGTCGGAAAGACCGAACTGCCTGCGACATACAGATTGGTCATTCCATGCACCTGGCAGTTACGGTCCACCACGCCGCATTTCGGCGAATCATGCATCCGGGTCGTTCCCATGTGATGCCACGTGCCTTCCTGTTCAAAGGCGGAAGGCCAGTCGCCGCCTTCGATGGGAGAATCGAGATCGACATCGGCGACACCGCCATGCCGCAGTTCATCGGTCAGCATGGCGAGCGTGCGGTCGAATGTCCGCTTGACCTGGTCGGACAGCCGCCAGTGCACCTGCACGCGCGGCATGCCGAGCACATCATACCGGGATGATGACAATGTGACGCGACTATCCGGATCCGGCGCCGGCTCTGCAATGGCCTGGAATCTGACGCCGTTGATCAGTGAACGCGGCTGGAACAGGCGGGTAAAACCATACGCGAACGTATCAACCGGATGCAAAGCCATGGTTGCCGCATCGCGGGTCATGCTCCATCCCGGCTGATCTTTCTTCAGCAGCGCCTGCTTGCATCTGTACAGCGCTTTGGCTCCCTCGCTTCCCTCTCCATGAAAAATCGAGGAAAACCATACTCTGGCGTTCAGCAGGCGCTCCTGTCTCAGTATTTCCGGCGCAAGGGCAAATTGCGCAGCGATGCGCGTACCATGCGCCGCCACCGCATTGTTCTGATAATGGTATTTGATGTCGTATAGCTTGTTGCGCGCCCAGGCCTTCGCAAACCGGATATTTCCCGACATCAGGCGCGGGTGGTCCATGAAGAAGCGTCCCACAAGATCATTACCGTTGCCAAGTCCAACAGGCTGCTGCCGGTTGGACGCAAGCAGCAGGCGGGCATTTTCAATCCCGCCCGTCGCCAGGACGAATCGCTGTGCCGCAA
>DATEZO010000242.1:0-5018 GCA_035255485.1 Burkholderiaceae bacterium | reverse complement strand
CGACTTGTGTGCGGTAATCAGTGTCTCGGCATTTGCGCATCCCGAGCAAGTCATGCGAAGTTGGTTATCTGCCTGGCACATCCCCTACTGGCCGCTGGGGTGGCTGATTAACCGCTATGTTGAGCTGGTGATCGGTGAGCGATTTGCCGCTATTGCGCCTGTTGCTACGCTACGGAAGATTGAGTGTCCGGTAATGCTCGTACATGGCAAACAAGATGCAACGGTGCCGCTCAGTGAGGCGCGACGCATCCTTCATCACTGTGGACCGACAAATACTATTTTGCTCGTGCTCGATGGAACACACGAGGCATTTGGGGACATGGAACTCGCCATGCGCCACCTGCTTGCATTCCTGAGCAGCGCCTGCGCACCCGACAGACAGGCTCCGTGTACAGCCAAGAGCCGATGAATTGCTCACGGAATAGAAAGCGGTGTCGCGCAAGCTGGCGTCACAACGACATACGCGTGATATTTCCCGTCCTTCTCAGCTGGCGCAGCAACGCAACAAGCGCACATGCATCGGCCGCGTGAAATATGCTCCTTCCGGCCCGCAGTGCGGTGCGAAGGCGGCATTCACTGCTGCGATCTTGGCGTCGTCAAGCTGATGATCCGCAAAAGTCGGCCGCATCATCCGCTGCTCGAACTCGGCGAAGTCGCGAAAACGTACCGGCATCTCAAACCGGCATTCCGCTACCTGCATCCAGACGCCAGAAGCCAGTGCGGCGTCCAGTGCAGCCTGTGCGGCAGCACGCACCACACGCTCATCGTTAAACAGTCGAATCACCTCGTTCAGCGCACCGCCATAGATTGGCTCGGAAACATACAAATGTCCTCCTGGGCGCAGCACGCGTGCAATCTCGCAAAGAGCCTGCGTCATCGAGTGCTGCGGCACATGATGCAGGGACTTCAGCATCAACGCGAGATCGTAGCGGTCATCCGGCAGCGGAATTGATTCAGCACCTGCCGCGATGAAATGCAAGCCTTCCTGTGGGTTGGCAAGGTTTTTGGTGTGCTGGCGCGCATCAACCTCCAAGCCTGTCAACCGACAATTTGGATGGCGGCGTAGCAGCGCGCGCGCCATGCGAGCATTGCCGCAACCTAGCTCGATAATATCGAGCCGCGTCAACGGCACCAGTTCTGCCAGCACGGTCAGTTCATCGTCAATCAGTGGTATTTCGGCGGCAGGCATTGGCATTCGGTCCTAATCGAAAGACGGCAGCGAGGGCTTCACGACAGGCTTGTTTGCTCCTGCCCATGCGTCGAATCCGCCAGCAATCGACTTGACGTGCAGATAGCCCATGTCCTGCAATACACTTGCAGCCAAGGCTGCGCGCCCGCCAGTTTTGCAATACACAACCATATTCAGCTCGCGCGGCGTCAGCTCGGGTGTGCCGCTGAGTTTAAATTCAAGCAGGCCACGCGGTACATGCATGGCACCGGGAATGTGGCCTGCAGAGTACTCATCCGATTCGCGTACATCGAGCAAGATATCGGCATCCCGGATCGCCTGCTCAGCATCTTCTAGTGCAACTTCCTGAATGCGTGCCTTGGCAGCAGTAACGAGGTCGTGTGCAGTTTTCATAATCACCTCAATAAAATGACGAATGCCTAATTGATTGTATCGTCGGCCAAGCTGGAATCAGGGCAGGCTCTCCATCCTTGAACTTCACAGCCTGCGCTACCCACTATTCAGCCGTTGAAAATTCATCGAATGCGGCCACGGCGTTGGCGGAATACATCAGGGACGGTCCGCCACCCATATAGACCGCCATTCCCAGCGCCTCTTCCACTTCGGCCTTCGTGGCGCCAAGCTGTACCAGTGCCTTGGCATGGAAGCCGATGCAGGCATCGCAATGCGCCGCGACACCAAGCGCCAGGGCGATCAATTCCTTGGTCTTCTTGTCGAGGGCGCCGTCCCGTGTCGCAGCCCGGGCCATTTCACTAAATCCCTTCATGACGTCGGGAATGTCGCTGCGCAGCGTGGCAAGGTTTTGTGATACGGATTGCGTCAGCTCGCGGTAATTGGGTGGGAATGTGCTCATGGTGATCTTCTCGTCGTCAGTGAGGAATGGGTCTATTTTTTGGCTTTGCAGGTACGAAATCCAAACGGAAGATAAGCTGGGCAGAAACGAAACAAGCCGGTCGCCAATGGAACGGCGCCAAACCAGCCCCACGGGCCAATCACCCCCAGCGTTGTCGCCACGATCAAGCCAGCTCCAACTGTAATGCGGACGATACGATCGATGCTTCCTACGTTTGCATTCATGGTCTATTTCCCTGGTTAATAACTCGAACTTAATTGCTTCTCAATAGATATCGACGCACCATCAGGACAGCGCCGCTTTTTTCCCATGCGTCTTGCGATACAACGCACTGATCTGCCCCATTACTGCCAAAGCCTCTGCATTTACCGTCCGATAGTAGATATGCTTTCCTTCCCGTCGCGTAGCAACTAGGCCGGAACGCCGGACGACGCCCAACTGCTGGGACAAGGTCGGCTGCTTTATTTGCAAAATTTCTCCTAACTGCATGACATCGCATTCTTCCTTGGCCAAGTGTGTCAGCAGCAGAATCCGGTCCTCGTTGGCGAGGGCTTTCAGTAATGGAACCAATCGGATTGCCATGGACCGGACTGTTTTGATATCCATCGTTTCCATCGTTTCGATCGTCCTGACAAGTTCAAGGTTTTCGCGCCACCAAGCCAATTAACGCGGAACGCCCACGGTGTTGCGCACCTTCGGTCAACTCATCTTCATGTTCATGCAACTCGATGATATCCATCTCTGAAAATGCCTCGCGCAGCATGTCTGCTGTATACAAATGCGAAACCTGCGACGGCCCGCCCGTTTTGTACGCGAGCTGTTGCGGCGTATATCCTTGCAAGATCAGGATGCCGCCCGGCTTCAAGCACTTGACCATGTTGGCAAATAGCCTTTTCCGCATCAGCGGATCGGCGAACTGCACAAAGATCGCCGCTACGCCGTCGTAAATTCCTGCCGGCCAGACGTACTGATCACAATCGCCGATAGCAAAATGCACGGAAACACCTGCGTCGCGAGCCGGCGCCCTGGCCTTGCTGATCCCTACGTCTGAGATATCGAACGCATCCACGTGCAAGCCCTGTCGTGCGAGCCAGACACTGTTGCGCCCTTCACCGTCGGCAACGCAAAGCACGCGCTGCCCCGGCTGCCACAGCCCTTTATGTTTGCGCAGATAGGCATTGGGTTCGGTGCCAAAAAGGTAGTCCGCCCCCTGATACCGACCGTTCCATAGTGCGATCACCTCTGCCGGCGAGATGCCTGCAGGCGAAGGCGATTGCGTGCCGATGTCGCTCATTTTTTCGCTCCCTTGGCACGGCTGGCGGTTTGGAGAAAAGCCTGGCGTTCCCGCGCCGACTGCTCAAACTGACGTGCGATGCTGCCGCAGACCAGATCGCACAGCGCATAGACCGACTCATCGGCGATGCGGTAGTAGACGCTCGTGCCGCGAGTCTCGCGCGTGACCAACCCGTGCTTGCTCAGAATCGCCAAATGCCGCGAAACATTCGCGGAGGTGTGCTCGCACAACTGCGCTAGCTCCCCCACGTTCCGCTCGCCGCCTCGCAACAGGCTCAGGATGTGCAGCCGCGTCGGCTCCGACAGCGCCTGGAAATACGCAGCCACCTGATCCAACGCCTCTTTCGGTAAATCTTCCATGTGTGGCCCCACCGAACATTCAAAGCCCATATTGTGCCTCATGGCAGTTTAGCTGTACACGAATATGCCTAATCAACTATTTGCATATTCAAGCGTTTAGTTACATAATAAAGTCATTGAGATCGAAACGCAATCATTGATTGCATCGACAAGGCTGAACCGGGAGAACGCAGATGCGAAAGAAAATTCAATACGGCACGCTGGTCGCGGCCGCTTTCCTGTACCTGTCGACGACGGCGGGTGCGCAGGCGGCGCCAGCGCAGCTAGCCAGCGCGATCGTGCAGACAAGCGGGATTGCCGACTCAGCAAGTTTCGACGGGGTCGTCGAGGCCGTGCGCCAGACCGTCATCGCCTCTCAGGTGCAAGGGGCCATCACCGCGCTCCAAGTCAAGGCCGGGGACACGGTCAAGGCCGGCCAAGTGTTGTTGCGCATTGATGCACGCGCTGCCTCCCAGAACAGCGCCGCCAGCCGAGCACAGGTGCAAGCGGCGCGCGCGGCGCTCGACGTTGCGACTAGGGAATACCATCGCCAGAAACAGCTGCTGGAAAAGGAATACATCAGTCAGGCCGCATTCGAACGCGCCGAAGCGCAGTTTCGCGCCACCTCCGCGGAACTGAATGCGCAAATCGCGCAGGCGGGCGCCACCGACATCCAATCCGGTTTCTTCGTCGTGAAGGCGCCCTACTCCGGTGTCGTGTCCGAAGTGCCGGCCGCGCTTGGCGACATGGCGATGCCGGGCCGCCCACTGCTCACGATGTACGACCCGTCGGCGTTGCGCGTAGCTGCCGCAGTGCCGCAGACCGCCCTCGCCGGATTTGGGGCGCAAACGCACGCAAAAATCGAACTTCCCGCTCTCCCCGCGGAACGTCAATGGCTGGATCGTCCGCAACTCCAGGTCTTACCAACCTTCGACGCCGGCACCCATTCGGGCTTGGTACGCGTTGATTTACCAGAAGGCATCAAGGGTATTACCCCCGGCATGTTTGCACGCATTTGGCTACCGGCAGCCGGCCAGGCCGCCACCCGACTGTATGTGCCTATCACGGCGGTCGTTCGGCGTGCCGAAATGACCGGGTTGTATGTCATCGGTGCAGACGGCAAGCCAATTCTGCGGCAGGTGCGCCTGGGACGCGCCCGCAATGACGTAGTTGAGGTACTCACCGGCGTGACCGCCGGGGAACGTGTCTCACTTGACCCGCAGGCGGCCATGGCGCGCTGAATCCGGTTTTGTCATTTTCATCCGTGTTATCGCCGTTCCTGCATCACATACTCAATATCAGGAGACATCATGGCTCACATCGTTATATTAGGCGCAGGTATCG
>DATEZO010000241.1:0-5912 GCA_035255485.1 Burkholderiaceae bacterium | reverse complement strand
CGAAAAACTGGCGGAAGCCGGCTTTCCCGCGGATAAGCTGGACGGCGTTGCGCACGCAATTGAGGCGCACAGCTTTTCTGCGTCGCTTGCGCCGGCAACCATCGAAGCGAAGATCGTGCAGGACGCGGATCGCCTCGATGCGCTGGGCGCCGTGGGGCTGGCAAGGCTGTACTACACGGCGGGGCGGATGGGCTCGGCATTGGCACATCCTTCCGACCCCACGGGAGCGCGGCGCGAGCTGGACGACCGCACCTTCGCGCTCGACCACATCGCGCTGAAGCTCGCGAAGCTGCCGGGGACTATGCAGACGGCAGCCGGGCGCAAGCTCGGGGAGGCGCGCTTGCAGTGGCTGCTGTCGTTTCGCGATGCGTTTATCGCGGAATGGGGCGCAAACGGTTAGCGCCTGTTCGGCAGGCCGTGCGCTCACTACGCTTGCTGGTCGTACTCGGCCTTTTATCGACTCGTATTCAATAATGTGGATGCATCCGATGGAGGATTGGCGGAATCGGTTGCCATGGCTACGGGGGAGTCAGGTGAGGGATAATGCCCAAAGCACGCCATTCCCTGCGCGCCCGATATACTGCGTAAACACTCCCCAGCTCAGCTCGCCCCACCCAACCATGCCAATGACCTACGAAGACTACCTGGATGAAGTCACCACGCTCCTGACCGAAATGTTCAATATGAGCGAGGACGCCGCAATCAAGCATGTCATGCGCGCACAGGCCGCGGACTTCTTTACGCTGCACGACGACATGCCGACCATGCGCACACAGGAACGTGCAGTGCAGGACGCGACAACCCTGTTCGGGCAACTCAACAAACCCCGCCCTCAGTCACCGCCCAGGCAACCGGGCAAACGCAAGAAATAAGCTGCGCGGAGGATCATGCAGATGCGTTGCGCCTGAGACTCGGCTGCCTCCTGATACACTGCGCCGACACATGCGCCGCAAGGTGGCAACGTTGCATAGGGTGCGCTGTGGCGACGAAATCCTTTGTGCGCCAGGGCCGGATAACGAACAATTCAAGGTAAGGCAATGGACGACAAGTTGACGACGGATGAATTTGAGGCGCTCGGCCAGATTCGTCGATTGAAAAGGGGTGAACGTGAAAGCGCGTGCGTGGCGCGGAACGCCAAGCGGCTCACCGGGCTGAAATACATCACCGGCAAGGGCGGCGTATTTGCGCTCACGGAAAAAGGGCAGCAGACGTTGTTTGTGAAACGCTGCATCGACGGCCTGCGCGCAGTGGCGTACTCTGCGCCCGGAGCGATTGAGGCGGACGTCGCGACATTCCTGAGCAGGAAAGGCTTGATCGCGCCGAGAATAGTCGGAGAAGGATTTAACGTTACCGAACGCGGGCGCGCGTCGCTGGCGGATATTGATACGAGGGAAAACAAGTCGGCGTAAGCCGCCCGTTACTTCACACCCAATTTTTGCATCAGCGCATCGAATGCGGCCTGTGCGTGGAGATCCGTCGTGGCATCGCCGGACGCAGCCGCGTTGGCGTCATCGGCGTCATACTCTTCTGCCAGATTTTTCCATCCCTTGCTCGCCGCGAAATGGCCGAACTCTTCTGGTGCTTCGAGGACGATCAGCTTGTCGTCCTGCTGGCCGGGATCGCCGGCGCCGAAATTCGGACCGTCGTAGCCGCGCATGCGCAGCCTTGCCAGGATCTGCCGGATGACGAGCGGATCTTCATAGAGCGAGTCTTCCATGGACTCGTTCAGGTCGACATAGACGTCGATGATGCCGTAGCCTTCGTCGTAGATGCGGATGGCGCGGACGTCCCATGTCCGTCCCAGGGAATCGTTGATGCGGAATGGGCCGCTCAGCCGGATGACGTTTTCGCTGTCCATACCCAAGAGTACACCGATATGTAGCAAATAGGGGGCAGACCCTGAGGTCGCCCCTATATAGATTTTGGTTCGCTATTGATTTGATATTTAACAAGTTGGACGCCAAGAACTCTTGCAAAATCTGACCATGTCCACTCCACTGACGATCGACACCCCGCGGCTGACACTACGACAGTTCGTCAATGACGATTGGAAAGCTCTGCACGAGCACTATTCCGATCTTGAATGCACAAGGTTCACTTTCGTCCGGGCCTTGACCGAAGGCGAAAGTTGGAGAGCTATGGCAAGCATGGTCGGGCACTGGCAGTTGCGCGGCTTCGGACCGTACGCGGTCGTCGAGAGTGTCACGACCACCGTTGTCGGAACGGTCGGCTTATGGTTTCCGAACGACTGGCCGGAACCCGAAATCAAATGGGCTCTCGTTCGAAGGTTTTGGGGCAAAGGGTACGCCGCCGAAGCGGCAAGAACCGTTCAGCGTGTTGCTTTTGACCACTTCGGCAGGCCGCCAATCAGTCTGATCGGTGCCCAGAACCTGCCTTCAATCAAGGTTGCATTGTCCATTGGGGCCAGCCTCGAAGAGGAGATACTGTTTCGCGGGAATCCATTTCACATCTACCGTCATCCCGCGAGCGGATTCACTGACACCTAACGATCAGGTTAGATCGAGAATAATAAGGGGACAGGAATAATGGGGGGACAGGCCACGGCATTCAGATAAATTGCGGCGACAATGTATCACCACGGATATTCCACGCTGCACCGCCCTCGCCTGATGCTCGCCAATGTGTCGATGGAAAACCGTGGCCTGCCTCCTGTTAACACCTATTGATCATTACGCCGCCTGGATTGCCGAGCAAAAACTGGCGGCTTGATGAGGTCGTTGGTATCCGGAAAATACGACCAAGCTCAACGTGGTACAAGTAATGCAGACATTTTGTCCACTCATATTCACACTGGAGGAACTGCCATGAAGACACCGGCTAGTATCGCCAAGCACCCGATCCATCCCATGCTCATCACGATTCCGATCGGGTTGTGGATTTTTTCCTTTGTTTGCGATTTGTTTTTCGTCTTCGGCAATGGCGGCGAGAACTGGCGCGTGGTGGCGTTTTACACGATGGCGGGCGGCGTCATCGGCGCCCTGCTGGCGGCCATTCCCGGCTTCATCGACCTGCTATCGCTGCCGTCGGGCGTCAAGCGTATTGCCATTCTGCATATGAGCATCAATCTCGGCATCGTCGTGCTCTACATCATCAATCTGTGGTTGCGCACGCGCGTGGTAGAAACCACGACGCCACAATGGCTGTCGCTGATTTCGGTCCTGGCGCTGGGCGTTTCGGGATGGCTGGGCGGCAAGATGGTGCATGTCCACGGCGTTGCCGTCGTGATACCGCCGGAGCCGCTGCAAGCCTCTTCGTGGTCGCCGGAGCGGCGACATGGCGACCGCCGCGTCAGCGTATGAACCGAGGCATGGGACGTGCCGCACAGGCAGGTAATCTTTACCTTGCCCTTGGAAATTTTACCTGGGCCTGCCGGCTATCCGGTGGCTACTCTATCTTGCGCCGCACCCTCCGCCACCGATTTCACCACCGTCACGGTGCAATCGTAATAACAGGAGACAGACCACGCTAGAATGGATAACGTCGCATTCTCATACGCTATGTCCGGAGTACGACCATGAACACGTATTGGCTCACGTCGCAGCGCTGCATGCAATCCATCGTGTTTCTTCTGGTTTTTTGCACGATGTCCGCCTTTTCCCAAACCCGGCAGGAGCACGTCCATGAAATGGGGCACAACGTCATGCCTTTTGATCTTGCCAAGACCAGGCACATCTTCCAAATGACGGAGTCCGGTGGCGTGCAGCGCGTCATCGTCAACGATGTACACGATAAAGACCAGATCGCGCTGGTGCAGAAACACCTTCTGCATGAAGCAACGGTTTTTCAGCGTGGCGACTATTCGGATCCGGCATCATTGCATGGTACCGACATGCCGGGGCTGGGAGAGCTGCAAAGAAACGCTTCGCAAATTCACGTCTCGTATTCGGCGCTGCCGAATGGCGCGGAGATCCTGTTTGAAACAATGGACCCGCATCTGATCACGGCGATTCACAGGTGGTTTGGTGCGCAATTGTCAGAGCACGGCGCAGATGCGCAACCGGGATGATAGACATGGGCCCAACAGCTGGTCAGTGTGCCACAGGAGGCAACCCTTGCTTCGTAGCGTCGCCATTGAATCCAAACATCAAAAAGCCCACAAAGTGAAATCAGGCAAGCCAATGGATATCCGCGTAAAGCGCGTCTATGAAGCGCCATCTCCGGAAGATGGCCCGAGGATTCTGGTTGACCGGTTATGGCCCCGCGGGCTCACCAAGGAAAAAGCCCATGTTGATCTGTGGCTCAAGGAGCTTGCGCCCAGCACCGCACTGCGCAAGTGGTTCAATCACGAACCGGAAAAATGGGCCGAGTTCAAGCACCGCTACCAGCATGAATTACGCCAGCAACCAGCGGTGCTGGAGCATTTGCTCACTCTGGCAGGCACGCAACCAGTGACGTTGCTGTTTGGCTCGAAGGAAGAACAATTCAACGATGCCGTGGCGTTAAAAGAATTTCTTCATTCCCGGAAAAATAATGACTGAGGGCATAATAAGAATACGTAATAAAGGGCGGACGGAAAACCGTAGTCTGTCCTCTATAACAGTCTCATCATCAGGGACAGACGGGAAACCGCGGTCTGTCCCCTGCCCCCTTGCCGGGTTGCCGGTGCAGCGTTATCGACAATAACCGCAGTAATTCGCTGCCGTACCGCTTCCGACTGCTTTCAAAAAGCCATCCAGCGTCGTACAGACCGTCTGGGTCTGCGCTTGATAGGTCGTCGTGCCGCTGGCCTGGTCAAGGCAGGTATTGATGAAGGCGTTCTGACAGAAGGTGTCGAATTGCGGATCCGTGTTCGGCCCGTTGTAATTGGATATACTGCAGGCGCCTCCGGAGGAATCCGTTGCCGACGTGCCGCTACCCGAGGTTCCTGTCGCACCGCCGCCCGCTGCAGGATAACCGGCCGCAGCAAAGCCGGCGGCGGCTGTCGGCACGGCACTGGCGGCATCTTCATTTGCCAGCGCTGTCGCGACGGCATTTCGGAGTACTGACAGGATGGTCTGCCCCGGCGGAAAGGTTTTGGCAGCCCATAGCCGGCCGATCATGTTGTTGAATTCGGTTGCCACCCTGTCTGCCGCAGCAACGTCTGCAGTCACTTCCCCGTTGCTGGCGAGTATTTCGGCGGTGCTGACAAACACACTATCACCCAGTTCATCACACTGGCTGGGATCCCAGCACAGAACCGCCATATAGGTATCACCGCCCGGAGAAACCGCCACATCGAACCTGACCACCGGCCGCAGCGGATTGTTGGCCGGCGTGACGCATGCGCCGTTTTGCAACACGGCCGGCGCCATGCAGGTTGGCGCCAGGTTGAACAAGGCATCCGATACGCCGATCAGCTTGAGCGCGGCGGCTACCCCGGTTGGCGTGACCGCGGCGGCAATCGCCATACCCTTGCTGATCGAGTCGGTCGCCGTGTTGTAACTCAGCCCCTGTTGCACGGTAAAGTTGTTGGCGACCGTGACCTTGTTGTCCAGCAAGTCGGCGACATAACCGTAGGTTGCATCACCCTTGAAAGTATGCGCGGACCAGAGGATGGTCCGGATCAGGGTTCCCCTTGTTTCGGAGCCATTGGCAAGACTGTTGGTCCAGTAATCCAGGCCTTCCTGATCGACGGTTGATCGGCCCAATACATTCTTGTAGATGATTTTGACAAAGTCGGCATTGGTCATGCTCGCCGCGTAGCCGGTCACGCTGGAATACAGGATGGCCGCTGCATAAAACGACTTGCCGATTTGTTCGATCGATTGGCCTGCCTTGAACTGATCGATCCAGTATTCCAGGCCTTGGGCATCCGGCACCCGGTTGAAATAGGCCACATACAGCTCGATCAGGGTCTTCAGATCGGCAGCCGCGATCGACGTCGCCTTGTTGCCGATGCCCAGACTTACGGT
>DATEZO010000240.1:0-10697 GCA_035255485.1 Burkholderiaceae bacterium | reverse complement strand
CTGTTCGTTTGCCTGGCCTTTTTCATGGTTTTCTTCCTGCTGACCCGGAAAACCTATTCAGGCTTTTCATCCTGGGCAACCGCGTTTGGTTGCTTGGCCTTCGGTTATGTCCTTCTGGTGCTGCGTGGAATCGCACCTGATTGGGCCAGCATTTTGGTCGCAAACTATGCACTTATGACTGGGATCACACTTCTGTTCGATGGGATCACCAGGTTTAGTGGCCGGGAGTGGCGCATGCGGGTCAACGGTATTTTCCATATGGTTGCAGCCGGATGTGTTGCCCTGCTTGCGTATTACACTTATGTAGATCAAAACGTGAATGCGCGGGTTGCCGTCGTCAATATCTTTCGTTTTCTCAGTCATGGCGCCTGCTTTGTGGCGCTGATTCTTTTTGAGCCTAAACACGACCGCTCTACGCATCGCCCACTCGCTGCGCTGTTCCTTGGATCAGCAATGCTGGGCGCCTTCCGCGCCGGCTTCGCACTTCATACATCGACGATTGCAAATCTGTACGACGATCCCACGTTTAGATTGTTCATGTTGATTGATTTAGGCCTCGTCACAGGAATCGCGTTCTGTCTTCCAGTGCTTACGCATATGCGGGTCGAGCAGGAACTTGAACGTGAACGTGCCGCTGCCGAACGTGCTTCCTGGACCGATAAACTAACTGGCCTCTGGAATCGCGCACATTTCGAAGCAGAAGTAGAGCGGCGGCTACGTGAGGCGGATCGATTTGGCGATGCACTCTCGCTTCTCATGTTTGACATCGACCATTTCAAGTTGGTCAATGATCGCTTCGGCCATTTGATCGGCGATGAAGTTCTCCGGGATGTCGCTTCACGCGCATCCAATTGTTTCCGATCCACAGATTTACTGTGCCGATGGGGAGGAGAGGAATTCGTCGCAGTCCTGCGAGCGCCACTTGAGGCGGCCACAATTGCGGCCGACAAATTGCGTCTATCGATCGCAAGCCAGTCTTTTGCTGTCGCTGGACAAGTCACTATCAGCATAGGGGTCGCCGACCGACGAATCGAAGAAGATTTTTCAGCGTGGATGTTACGAGCAGATCAAGCGCTATATCGCGCCAAGGCAAACGGGCGCAATCGTGTCGAGCAGGAAGCGAACCATGACGCGCCGCCCAGCCCGGTATACATGCGCTGGAACCCCGCCTTTTTGACGGGGGACCCCGTACTGGATGAACAGCACAAGGCGCTTTTTGAAAAGGCGACGCTCCTATTTGAGAAATGTGCCATAAGCGACCGTGACTCGGCGATCACTCTGCTGCAACAGATACTTGACCATGCAGACCGTCATTACCGCTACGAAGAGCACATTTTGCAAATGAACAAATATCCGCTGCTTGGCGAACACAGCGAAGAGCATCGACGCTTACGGGAGCGAGGAAGTCAAATGCTCGCCGACATCTCGGCCAACAAGCTTGGCCTGGATGCGATTCTCGATTTTGTCGTGAAAGACATCGTCCTTGGGCATATCGCCGAAGAAGATGCGCGCTATATTAGTTTTTTAAACCACCGAACTGAGCCTGTTTCCGTTTCGGCGTATTAATTTCATCATATAACTGAACACTTTAAGCGCAGCCAAATGAATTAAGGGAGTGAAGCTACCTCACGCCCTCTCATGAGACTAAAACCACACCGGCTTCACAGCTTTGAAACGTTGTACTTGGTTGGCGTCACTCATGTGTCTGGTACCGGTGGCACCATTCAGCAAACGCAGGGGCAGGAAGAGGCCGACTGTACCAATAGCCCTGTGCCTGGTCGCAGCCGTGTTCCTTCAGATAACGTAGCGCGTCTTCGGATTCGATGCCTTCGCCGATCACTTCCAACTTTAAGCTGTGGCCAAGGGCAATAATTGCTTCTGTTACTGCCTGGCTTGCCTGATCGATCCCGATGCGCTTAACGAACGACTGGTCAACTTTGAGCTTGTCGAGGGGAAGGCTGCTCAGTTGGCTAAGACTCGAGTATCCAGTTCCGAAGTCGTCAAGAGCCACTTTCACTCCCAGCGACTTAATTCTGTTCAGGATTTCCACCGCCTCGTCGAGGTTCTCCATAATCGCACTCTCAGTGATTTCGAGCTGGAGACAACCAGGATCGATCCCCGTCTCTGAGATGATGCCATTGAGCGTCTCTGCAAAGCCCCTCTGCCTGAATTGAAATGGCGATACGTTGATAGCGATCGTCACCCTTAACCCTTCAAGCTTCCAGGCCGCCAGTTGGCGACAAGCCTCAATTGCCACCCACTGGCCGAGATGTTCGATCAGCCCGGCCGATTCTGCGACGGGTATGAATACCTGGGGACCCACTGCCCTCGGCTCATTATCCGCCAACCGCACTAAAGCTTCTGCACCGCGCAGTGTCCCGCTCTTGATGTCCATGACTGGCTGGTAGTGCAGCTCCAGCCCATTATGCCTCAGGGCATTCTTGAGCCTTTCCTCCAGTAAATAGATCTCGTCTGCATGCTGATCAAGTTCAGGCGTGTAAATATAAAAATTGCCGCGCCCCGACTTTTTTGCTTGGTACATTGCCAGATCTGCCTTATGGATCAGCGCTCCAATGTCGCTTGCATGCTCAGGGTAGTAACTAATCCCGATAGAGGGCGAGAGGGCTAACTGAAGTGTATCAATCACGATGATGCGGCTGATGCTGTCAATGATATGCCGTGCGACGATGGTCGCCTGGCGTAGATCTGATCCAAGATGTGGAAGAATGATGACGAACTCGTCCCCGCCCAGGCGACCAACAAGATCCTCCTGGCGTGTGCTAGCGACGAGTCGCGCGCTCACCTCCCTCAGCACGCGGTCGCCCACCTCGTGTCCATAAATATCGTTAATGGGTTTAAAACGGTCCAGATCGATAAACATGAGCGCACCTTGGCTATGGCTGCGGTGCGCAGCGGCGAGCAGGTGGCTGCCGTACTCAAATATAAGCGCGCGATTCGGCAATCCGGTTAATGGATCGTGCAGTGCGGCTTCACGAGCCCGCTGCTCGGCTAGCTTGCGAGCATTGATGTCGGTATGGGTACCGACCAAGCGCAGCATTCTTCCATCTGGCATGCGCGCCGCCGCAGTCCCCTGACACAGAATCCAGTGCCAGTTGCCGTTTTTTTCAAGAAAGCGTACCTCGGTAGAATAGCTTTCTCTTCGGCCTTCAAGTACCTCGTTAAGCATTTCAGCGACGTTTTGTCGGTCTTCCTGGTGCATCTGCGCAAGCCACTGGGCAAGCGTCTGCAGATGATTCTGGTCATAACCGAGCATCGTAAAAAGGCGGTCGTCTGCGGGAAGTAGTGTCTGGGTTGCGACATCCATTTCCCATACCGCTGTATTCGCGGCCTTTAATGCCAAGGCCAGCCGGGCCTCACTCTCCCGTAACTGTCGTTCGGCGACTACGCGGTCCGTAACATCTTCGGAGGCGATAATGATGCCGCCGACGGCAGCAGTATTGTCCCGCCAAGGCCAGACTTCCCACCGTTTCCATTGCACCGAGCCGTCCGAATATTCAATACGGTCGGCATCAGCACGCAACGCTTCCCCTGCAAGGCCTCGTCGGTGTGCCTCACGCCAGCGTTCCGGGATGTCCGGCACAACGTCATAATGAGACGCTCCGATAATGTTCTTGCCATCAAGCCGGTAGTCCTCGATCCAGCGCCGGCTAACAGCCAGGTAGCGCATTTCCCGGTCGAATACCGCGATAGCTGCTGGCGCATGCTCGGTTAGAGTGCGTAGACGGTTTTCACTTCGGCGCAATGCTCCGCTGCGATCCACCAAGTCTTTTTCTCGGGCTTCGAGCGCCGCTGTCCGCTCTTTCAGCAGTTTGGCCGCATCTGCCAAAGCCTGTGCAACCTCTGCAGCTTCCATCACGTCCACCTGCGGCAAAGGTGCCGATTCCCCGGAGCCGAGGGCAAGGGCCGGAGCTACGAGTTTCTGGAATGAACGAGCAATTCTGCTACTCAAGGCCTTAGCAAGCCCGATCCCTATGGCGAACAAAACAATAATGCCCAAACCCAAGGCCGATAGCCGTCGAAACAGGCCAGCCGTAAGGGAAGCCGTAGGAATGTTGACAGCAACCCGCCAGCTAGTCGTAGGAGATTGCGCATAGGCTACCGACACAGGCATTCCATCTTCCATCTGAGCATCAAAATTGCCTGCGCTTGCTTTCATTAGCTCCTGGAAGTAATTTGCTTGCGGCTTTTTTCCAGCAGCTCGTCCCAAGGCATTACTGCGGTCAACAATGGTGCCGTTTCCATCGAAAACGGTAGCGACCCAACCGACAGGGAGGTGTTGCGCGCTAAAAATGTCGTCGAACTGTTCAGGTTCTATGCTGACAGTCAAGACAAAGATGACTTTGTCGTTAAGAAATACCGGTAGCCCAATTGCCATAAGAGGATGGCGGGTAATCGCGCTGGTGAAGAGCTGAGAAACAACGGGCGTACGCGTTTCAAACACGTGCCGGATAAGTTCAGGATTTCCATTCATCGGCAACGGCTTACCGAACTCCACCGCCGTGTTGAGTACAAGTTGCCCCGTTCGGTCCGTTAAGGCAACGGTTGACCCTAGCCTTGCTTCGGCAAGCGCGCGTCGTGCCTGAAGGTGAAAACGCGCGAGATTGCCATTGGCAAGTGAATCGGCAGTGGCAAGCCCTTGGCCCAGTCGTTGCAGCCCCAGGATCTGAACATCCACGGCATAACTCAGTGCGCGCGCCGTCTGTAGCGTATCCCTCTCGAGTTGGATTCGGCTCTGATGATATTCGTCGAATAGCAGAGCAATGGCCCCGACGACTCCGGGAAGCAGGCAGCCCATCACCAGCCAGAGCAGGAACGTCCGCAACGGACGCTGCCTCAAAGTCGATGGCGCATGCGACTGCGCTTGATTCAACTGATTCCGCGAGGTGACATCACTCAAGGGATATGGCTTGTTGTACTGATGTGGTTTTCCTTTGACCCAGCGATGTTCCCAAAAGATTCTGAATCAGTCTTTGTTCCTAATTGCGGGGGGCAGGTCAGCCAAACCGTATCAAAGTCTTTGTTAAGCGACAATTGCTCGTTCGGCTCTCCTCGATCACGAACCACTCAGATGACCTAGGATGCTTTGCCCATCCTCCTATTCGGGACATAATGCAGTGATATTTCAAATGCAACAATATTTGGCTCGGACACCGAACTAAGGTCAGTTAGATGGGCAAAAGAGCTGGAACATTTCTCATCATGATTGCAGCAATGGTTGGAGTTGCGCTTCCAATCATGCTTTCAATTTATTTTGCTAGGAAAGAGGCCATTGATTCAGAAAAGGGCCTCGCACTGTCTTATGCCATGGATGTCTTGGCGCGGACTGAGGCCGTCACAGACCAGATAGATTCTGGTATCAAGAAACTCGCAGCCGCTCGTTCCAAAGATCCATGTTCTGCAAGCAACCAAACGCTCATGAGGCAAATAGACTTGTCATCAAGCTATATCCAGGCGGTTGGCTTTATTGCTGACCACCGCGTGGTTTGCTCATCGCTGGGTGCAGATCTCGACGGATTTGATCTTGGAGCAGTCGATATGGTGCGTCCGTCCGGTGTCAAGCTTTGGATTAATGTGGAATTTCCCTTTACGCCAGGGACTAAATTCCTGGTCATCGAACGTGACGGTTATATAGCCGTCATCCACAAAGACTTGCCGATAGATGTGACGACTAGCGTAAAGGGGGTGTCATTGGCGACGGTGGTCAATCCCGAATCCACGGTATTGACGTCGCGCGGTGTCATTAAACCTGAATGGATGGTGCTACTGAAAAACAAGGGAGAAGAAACCATTCTGGATAAGGATTTCGTGGTGGCGGTCATTCAGTCGAAACGCTACCTTGTGTCGGCGATTTGCGCTATCCAGGCATCTGAATTGAAGAAGAGAATCAACGCCATCTCGATGGTGCTGGTTCCGGCAGGTTTGATGGCGAGCATCATTTTTGCTGGCGCGATCTATTACCTAGCGAAGCGAAAAATGGCGATGCCAGCACTGATAAGAGCAGCGCTGAAACGCAACGAGTTCTACTTGGAATATCAGCCAGTTGTTGATCTTCAGACGGGCCAGCTGGCCGGCGCCGAAGCACTTGTTCGCTGGCGGATGGGAAACGAAATTATTAAGCCGGAAATCTTTATTCCAATCGCTGAAGAATGCGACCTTATCCAGCAAATCAGCAGGTGCGTTACCGGTCTTGTGGCTGCCGACGCGTCCGAGCTATTTCGCCGTTATCCCGATTTTCACATAGCGATCAACCTTTCAGCGGATGATCTGCACGACAAAGAGACGGTTTTCATGCTTCGGGATCTGGCTGCCGCCACTGGCGCTCAGCGTGGCAATATCATGGTTGAAGCAACAGAACGTAGTGTGACTGATTACAGTCTTGCTGGCGATGTCATTAATCAATTGCGCGCAGAGGGGTTTCCGGTGGCTATTGATGACTTTGGGACTGGTTACTCCAGTCTTTCTTATCTTGAGCGGATCAAGCTGGATTTCCTAAAGATTGATAAATCTTTTGTGGAAACGATCAACACAACCGCACCGACGAGCGAAGTCACACTGCATATCATTCAGATGGCCAAGGCACTAAGGCTAAAAATAATCGCCGAAGGTGTCGAGACCGAAGAACAGGCTGAATTTCTGCGCGTTCGCGGTGTGCAGTATGCCCAAGGCTGGTTATTCGGAGCACCTATGTCATTTGAAAATCTCTTAGCACGCATCCAGGGCCAATTCCAAGGCAAAGATAGTGTGTGAGCGTTCGGCCTCAACCTGATGTAGATGAACTGCTATTATTCGCATTCTTAAAAACCGCTTGTCACATAGGTTTTGGAAACCAAGTTTCATTCCAATTCGGATAAGGCATGAATGCTATGCAAAAAATTCTGATTATTGTCCATGCTCCTCCCTATGGCAGCGAGCGTTGCCTCTCTGCTTTGCGCCTGGCTACAGCCTTGGCTGGCAATGAAGAGGCGCGTCCTGAAGTACGATTGTTCCTGATGTCCGATGCATCCGTCCTCGGTTTGCCCAATCAGGTGGACGGCACCGGTAACGGCTTGCAGGCGATGGTCGAGCAACTGGTCGAACTGGGCGTGTCGATCAAGCTATGCCGCACCTGCGCGCTGGCACGTGGCCTCGCTGCTTTGCCGCTGATTCCCGGCGTCAGCATCGGCACACTGCCGGAACTCGCGGAATGGACACTGGCTGCAGACAAAGTCATCACGTTCTGACGACACGCCGCATTTCAATTACACCTTGGCTCTGTTATGGGGCGGGGTCCCCGTCCGCAAATGATGCATGTCCGTATGCCGCTAACCGATACAAACGATAAAAGAAGGAATTTCCAGTCATGAACTGGCAGACGTTTAAACAGAATTATCTCGTGCGTTTCTGGTCACCGGTGCCCGCTGTGATTGCAGCTGGTGTACTCTCTGCTTACTACTTCGGTATTACCGGGACCTTTTGGGCTGTTACCGGCGAGTTCACCCGCTGGGGCGGCCACCTCCTACAGATGGTCGGCTACCACCCGGAATCGTGGGGCTATTTTAAAATCATCGGCCTCAACGGCACCCCGCTGGACCGCGTCGATGGAATGATGATCATCGGCATGTTTGCGGGCTGCCTGTCTGCCGCACTCTGGGCCAACAACGTCAAGTTGCGGCTGCCGCAGCATCGCATCCGTATTGTCCAGGCTGTATCTGGTGGGTTGATTGCGGGATTTGGCGCGCGTTTGGCGATGGGATGCAATCTGGCCGCTTTCTTCACCGGGATTCCCCAGTTTTCTCTGCATGCCTGGTTTTTTGCTTTGGCTACAGCCGCCGGCTCCTGGTTCGGTGCACGTTTTACCATGCTGCCGCTGTTTCGCGTTCCGGTAACACTGCAGAAGGTTTCTGCCGCACTACCACTCGGTCAGAGCCCTGGCCTGGCCCGTAGACGGTTTCGTCTTGGCATGCTGATCTTTGCCGGTTGTGTTTTGTGGGCTGTTGGAAAAAGTTTTGAAGCACCGAAGCTTGGTCTGGCCGCGCTGTTTGGCTTGGCATTCGGCCTGATCATCGAACGAGCGCAAGTATGCTTTACTTCCGCATTCCGTGACTTGTGGCTCACAGGGCGAACGCAGATGGCTAAAGCGATTATCGTTGGCATGGCCGTCAGTACGATCGGTGTTTTCAGCTATGTGCAGCTGGGAGTCGCCCCGAAAATACTTTGGGCCGGACCGAATGCCATCGTCGGCGGCCTCTTATTCGGTTTCGGCATCGTATTGGCTGGAGGATGTGAAACCGGTTGGATGTACCGTGCTGTTGAAGGGCAGGTACATTACTGGTGGGTGGGGCTGGGTAACATCATTGGCGCAACTGTGCTTGCCGCTTGGTGGGACAGCATTGCACCGGCTGTCGCAACGAGCTACGGCAAAATCAACCTACTCACCGTGTTCGGTCCGATGGGAGGCTTAGTCATTACCTACCTGATGCTGGCTTTAGCGATGCTGGCAGTACTGTGGTGGGAAAACCGCTTCTTCGTTAACAAAGCCAAAGCCGCTACGGCTGAGGCAAAATTCGCTCAGGAGGTCGCATGAGCAATGCACTCGTTATCCCCAATTATCGTCTGGACATGATGGGGGAACCTTGCCCCTATCCGGCCGTTGCTACCCTGGAGGCGCTACCAAAACTGAAGCCAGGTGAAATTTTGGAAGTGATCTCTGATTGTCCGCAATCGATTAACAACATTCCGCTGGATGCTCGTAATCACGGCTACGAGGTTCTTGAAATCCAGCAGGACGGGCCAACCATCCGTTATTTGATTCGGCGCTGAGATAATCGTGCCTGGAGCCTGACGAGGGCTCGAACGGACCAAGCTTGCTGGCCTGCGATTTCTTCAACAGCTACTCTATAGGGAATAACTGCTTTCAAAAAAGTGACTGGCAGGTATGGGGCGGCTGCAGCAATCCCCTCTCATTTTCCGAGCGATCGCTCATAGCCCCATTCCTGACAAAAAATCCCCGCTGGATTACCTTGGGGGCATGAGTGTTAGATGAGAACTCGTTGATTGCAATAACTCTGGCGCCAAGTTAGGGCAGTTGCATTAACTCGTGTATCCGCCCCTTCGATCCTATGGCGCGACAATCGGTAAGCCCTTGATTTCAATTTTGACCAGTTGCAATAACTATGGCGGCCTACGGGCTGTATGCGTTCGGCCAAATGCAAATTTCCATGCGGTCAACAGCTTCTCGAGCCGGATATTCTCCGCTTCCGGTTCCCGCCGCCGTTTTGCGTCTGGTGCTGTCAAGCCACCAAATTTGGCGCGCCAGGTGTAAAGCGACGCATCGCTAAAACTACACTGCCGGGACAGCGCTTTGACCGGCGTGTATTTCAGGGCGCATGTGCCCCTTGTTCAACGACGTCTTCTCCGCGACCGGATGCTACCTATCCGTGTTGGCCCGTCGACGCATCTGGATATAAGGTTCGCTGCAGAAAGTAAAATGAGTGCTAACTGAATCAACGCTCATAGGAGCCGCTCAACATGTGGGATTACGCAGCACCTTATACGCTGTCCATCACCCCGACGCCGGAGGATATTGATGGCCTGAACCACACCAACAACGCTGTTTATGTGAAGTGGTGCGAGCAGGCTGCATGGGGGCATTCCGAGCGACTCGGGTTGAGCCTGGCCGACTACCGGCGCCTGGACCGCGCCATGGCGATTCGCCGTAGCCAATACGACTACCTGCTCGCCACCTATCAGGGCGAGGCGCTTACGCTGGGAACATGGCAAGGCGAGCATGGAACGCCGCTTTCAGATCATTCGCGCTGCCGATGGCGCCACCGTGCTGCGCGGCCGCTGGGAACTGGCCTGCATTGAATTATGCAGTGGCCGTGTCCGTAGAATGCCGGAAGAGTTCATCGCAGCCTATCTTCCCGCGCTTGCCGACGTCGGCAAAGCAAGCTCGTCACACCACCGGATTGGGTAACCTCTGCGAGAGCTTCATCGGCCAGTAGATGAACTGGAGCAGCGGAGCCACGGCTGGCACCGGGAGAATGAAGCAAGCAGAAAGCTGGCAGAGATCCCAGGCATTGGGCCGACTATGCCATTTCATGCGTCGCCAACGCTATCTCATTGTCTTGAGTCACCGCTCATGGCCAATGGATGAAGCACAGAGGCCAAAATTGAGAGGCCAAGTTCAACTGATTTCAAGACAATCACAAGGGCTTTCCCTCTGTCGCGGGATAAAGATGGTTCGAGCGGGACAGGTGTTGTTGACACGGCCGCTGGAAGCAAAAAAGTGCTGTTGCAGACACCTTTCGTGCGGTAGGACTATAGAGCATACCAACGTGCGCAGATTGTTCGAGTGGGGCGGAGATCTGGCCTGATACGCGCGCAGACAGTCGAGCAACATCAGAAGGAAGCACCATGTCAAAACCTCTTCGAAATGCTCCTTTTCCTCCGCCGCACCTTGTTGAGGAAAACGAGGGGGAAGCATTTGCCTATATCGCGGGCTTACTTGCCCACGTCAGCCGATAACCCAGTTTTCTAGGTTCTTTTTCTTGTCATTGAAGAGGCGGGCTGAAGGAACTCATCGGCCCCATGTTTATGGGATGGCGGAAGAACCCCAAACCGCTCTACCATCTTGCTCGCCATAAATATCAAAAAGACAATGCCAAGGAACCGGTCGATTTCCCTCAGGCGTTAAA
>DATEZO010000239.1:0-48446 GCA_035255485.1 Burkholderiaceae bacterium | reverse complement strand
AAATAAAAATGAAATTAGATTTGATTTTTATTAAATTTATTGACAGAATTTCCTAGGTTTCAGACTATTGCTTTAAGTTAATTTTTGCAATTGACCTATCATCAGTGCTTCCTTCAATGAGGGCCGGAGTAATTGCATGAAAAATATGGACGATGCAGTAAGTGCAAGCATACGGGAAATTGGACTGGATCGATCCGAAACACGGCAGCGTCAAATATTTCTTGAATTGACAGAGACGGATTGCGCATTACTGCAACATGCTCGTGTGTTGCTGACGGATTACCAGGATCGGCTGGTTGAACTGTTTCATGCGTATATTCTGGAATTTCCTACAGTGGGCAGCCTGCTGAGGAACCCCGCAGTGCGAAAGCGCCTGAAATGCGCGCACATGGCCTATTTCGATAGCCTGTTATCCGGCAGCTATGATGATGCATACATAAAAAATCGCTTGCGGATTGGCATCGTCCATCAACGCATAGGGCTGGAAGCGAAATGGTATATCGGCGCCTATCGAAAGTATCTGGCTGAATTGATGAGCGTGTTGTGGCAATTGCTGAAAGACGATCCGGAAAAGTGTCTGCACACTTATGATGCCGTACTCAAGGTGGTATGCATGGATATGACGCTCACACTGGATACGTATTTTCAGATGGATCGCCGGGAAATTCTGCAGGTCAAGAATTTCGCCGAACAGATCATTGCCTCCATGCCTTCCGGCATGATGATTGTTGATACCTCGCTGAAGATTCAATCCATCAATCGGGTAATGCGTGATATGTTCGGACTGGCCGACAGTGGCATTCCGCCCGGAACGCCACTGTCGAGCGTCATCCCGAGTCGCCAATTGTGCGACAGCCTGCAACAGGCGACTGGTGCCAGGAAGCACCAGCGTGATCTGGTGATTACGCTCCCCGGCGAGGAAGGCCCCCGGTATTTTGAATGCCACATATCCGCAACGCTGATTGAAACGGAAAATATCCTGCTGCTGATGGCGCAGGATATTACGGAGCGCATGCGCTCACAGGAAGAATTGCGACGTTTCCGGATGGCGCTGGATAGCTCGATCGATGCGGTTTACCTGATCGATCATGAGCGGATGCGCTTCATTGATGTCAACGAGACTGCTGCGGCAACGGTGGGCTATTGCTACGAAGAACTGTTGCAGCTCGGGCCGCAGGATCTGAAGCCGGATGCCGGGGAACTGGCGCGCATCAAGCGACGGTTTGATGAAATTGTTTGCAGCGATAGCAAAACGGGAATGATACAGACCGTGCACCAGCGCAAGGATGGGTCGCGGCTACCGGTCGAAGTCTATTTGCGCGCGGTGCAATCGGAAGGCCGGCAATTACTGGTGGCAGTTGCACGGGATATCACGCCTCGTCTGCAGGCGGAAGCGGAATTGCGTGAAAGCGAAGAACGTTTCCGCGTGGCGTTCAATCAGGCTGCCGTCGGGCTGGCGCACATTTCTCCGGAGGGAAAATGGCTGATGGCCAACCGGAAGTTGAGCGAGATTGTCGGTTACTCGCAACAGGAAATGCTGGCCCTGCGCTATCAGGCACTTACGCATCCGGACGACCTGGCCGCCGATCTGGAATTCGGGAGGCGCATGCTGGCGCGGGAAGTGCATGAGCAATCGTGGGAGACGCGTTACCGGCACAGGGATGGGCATTATATCTGGGTGAATCTCACCAGTTCGCTGGTGCGTGACACCGCCGGGGAACCCAAATATTTCAGCTTGGTGATCGAGGACATTTCCCGGCGCAAGCAGGTGGAGATTGCGCTTCACCATTTGTCGAATCATGATGCACTGACCGGCCTACCGAATCGCACCCTGTTGCTGGATCGCTTGTCGCAGGCGATTGCCTATGCAAACCGGCTGGGCGTGGAGGTGGCGGTAATGCTGATTGATCTGGACCGCTTCAAGAATATCAACGACAGCCTGGGGCATGACGTTGGCGACCATATCATCATGGAAGTCGGCCGGAGATTATTGCGTAACATGCGTGATGGCGATACCGTAGCGCGCTGGGGTGGCGACGAATTCGTCATGCTGCTAGGGGATGTGACAAGAGAAAACACGGTAGCGAATCTGGCGCAGAAAGTGCTGGAATCGCTGAGCCAGCCGATGATGATACAGGGACATGAAATCTATCCCGCAGGCAGTATCGGCATCAGCTTGTATCCGAAGGACGGTTTGAACAGCAATACCCTGTTGAAAAACGCCGATACCGCGATGTATCGGGCCAAGGAGGCGGGCCGGAATATTTTCCAGTTCTATGCGAATGAAATGAATGCGCGCGCGCTGGATCGCCTGAAGCTCGACGGCGGATTGCGCCGTGCTCTGGCAAGGGAAGAATTCATCTTGCACTATCAGCCGCAAATGGATATCGCTTCGGGTGAAATCGTCGGCATGGAGGCATTGGTGCGTTGGCAGCCGCCCGGGCAGACGATGATTTTTCCGGGGGACTTCATCTCGATTGCCGAAGAAACCGGATTGATCGTGCCAATCGGCGAATGGGTGCTGCGTACGGCGTGCAGACAATACCAGGCATGGCAGGCAGCGGGCCTGTTCAAGCGCACCAGGATGGCGGTAAATCTGTCGGCGCGTCAGTTCAAGCAGCAGAATATCGTGAAGATGATCGAAGGCGTACTGCAGGAAACCGGTTGCGATCCATCCTGTCTGGAACTCGAGATTACCGAAAGCGTAGTCATGGAAAACCCGGAAATCGCAGTGACAATCCTGCTGCAATTAAGCGAGATGGGCGTATCGCTCGCGATTGACGACTTCGGTACCGGATATTCCAGCCTGAGCTATCTGAAACGCTTTCCCATCGATGCGCTCAAGATCGACCAATCCTTCGTGCGGGATATCACGACCGATTCGGATGACGCCGCCATTGCGAAAGCGGTGATTGCCCTGGCGCACAGCATGAAGCTGAAAGTGATCGCCGAGGGCGTGGAAACGGTGGAACAGCTCGATTTTCTGCGGAAACAACAGTGCGACCAGATGCAGGGATACTATCTGAGCCGGCCGGTGAGTGCGGAACAGTTCGAGAAATTACTGCCCATGCGACGTCAGGTGCGGCGGGCATGAATATTGACAGAGTCAGGATAGCGCTTACTTTGCGCCCTTCCGGAGGGCGCCTGACCTATGGTACGATTCGCACTGCAGGTGGCAGTAGCTCAGTCGGATAGAGCATCGGCCTTCTAAGCCGAGGGTCGGGGGTTCGATTCCCTCCTGCCGCACCAGTCGCATTTCTCTTTCCCATATCGTTTTCAATCAAAACGGGTGGCTTCTTCAGCCCGATTGCCGCGTCATTTCCTGGAAACGAATGCATTGCCTTCCACGTAGAAACGCAATGGCAATGTCGCCCATGTTCCCGCATAGTCGACGCCGATGCGCGGTCGCCGTATGATTCTCGTGGCTCGTTCCTGCGGTGCGGCAATGTAAAAATCCTCGCTGCACAAATCGTGTCCGTCGAGATGGCGGTCAATTCCCATCGCCTTGCATAGCAAGGCTGGCCCGCGCGTGTTGCCCGACACGTTGCAGACAGGTTCCAGTGCACGGATCAGTACTGCGGAGCCATGACCTTCCGGTTCGGTCACGACATTCATGCAATGATGCATGCCATAGATCAGATAGACATAGGCAAAGCCAGGCGGCCCATACATGATGCGCGTGCGTTTCGTGATGCCTTTCGAGGAATGCGCAGCCAGGTCATGTGCGCCCAGATAGGCTTCCACTTCGACGATTTTTCCGACGCGCTCGACTCCATTGACGCGATGCACCAATAGCGCACCCAGCAGATCTTCCGCCACCGAGACGGTGGCGCGCGCATAGAAGTCTCTGGGCAGTTTGCGCTGCGCAAGAAAAGAATCGCCTGTTCCGCTGGTTTTCATGCGTTCGACAACTTGATCATGGTGGTTATTTTTTCTATCCGTCATTCCCGTTTTCAGCGGAAATCCAGTGTTGCTCGTCATTCACTCATGCCGCTATTCCCGCACAACCTTGGTAAATCGATGTACTCCTGCATGAAACCGCAGACGCGACGAAGTAGCAAGTCCCCTTTTCGGATTCGATGCACGGCACCTGAAAAGTTGCTGAAATTTCCATAAAACATTGGAGTATATGGAAAAATAGCATAAAACTCGCAATCATTATGCAGGTTTTTAAAAATACACCAGGCTGTATAAATAACTGCACTGTATCTCCGGGATTGGCGAAGAGAGCTGAAACTGCTGCTATCGACCTTTTACACTCCAATCAGATTTTCGCCATATCTCCGAAGTGCATTCAGTTTCCTTCTCTTTTCCAAGGCTAATCTGCTGTTATCAACGCGATAATGCATGTTAGGAAACTCCGGCATGCGCGCTCGATACCAATCTGCCGGAATCATCAAGCGGGAGTCGGAATGGAAACAAATCAGGCGTTACGTCATCGTTCATCCTTTGAGGGCGATCTGGTCGAGGAGGAGGATGCCGAACAAGGTGCGGGTACGATACGCATGCATTCCGGCGTCGATCTGAAATCCATCAGGGAAGCCATCGCGCGGGTTGAGGCGGAAGCCAAGGCTACGGTAGCGGCGGAAAATCGCGCCCTGGCTGAAGCGCGTGCCCGCAGCATGGCTGAAGAGCGTGCCAGGACTGACGCTGCAGCCACTGCGGAAGCCTATAAAAGCGCAAAGGCCGCTGAAGAAACGATTGCTGTCAGCCGTGCGCGGATGGAGGCGGAATGCAAGGCCCGTGCCGCCAGCGAAGCGCGCACGATTGCCATCAATCAGGAAGTGGCCGAGTTGCGGGCGCGCACCGATGCCGATGCGCAGGCCGGCCGTGCCGCCCTGGCACGCGCGCAGGCTGAACAGGAGGCGCGTCGCCGCGCCGCCGAACAGATCGCCGCCGAATCCGAGCTGACAGCACGCGTTACCGAAGCCGCCGAACGGCTTGCCGCGCAAACCGAACTGGCGCAACGACAAGCCGCTGAACGTGTCGCCGCTGCCGAAGCTGCCGGACTGGAGGCGGAAGAGCGGGCGCGCGCGGATGCGCGTATGGCCGAGCTGGCGCGTGCCAGGGAACGCCAGGAGCAGCAGGCCCGGCAAACGACGGCAAGGCTGGCCGCCGCGCAACAGGAAGCGCTGGACCTGGCCATGCAGCGCGAACAGGCGGAGAGGCTGGCGCTGGCCTGTGCACTCGATCGCGCTCCGGAAGAAGTGCGGGCACGCGAGGAAGCGCGTGCGCGCGCCTTGGCGGAGCAGCAGCAGCAAGCCATGGCGCAGGCGCGCTCCGAGCAGGAGCGCAGCATGCTGGATGCGCTGCGCCTGCGCCTGCAAGCCGAAACCGACATGCGCGAAGCGGCAGCACGGCGCGAGCATGTCGATAGCGTTGCCGCGACGGCAGCGCAGGCGCGGCGCGAAGCCGAGGAACGCATCCATGCCGCCACCGAAGCGCGGATTCAGGTCGAACGCCAGTTGCTGAGCGGGGCCGTGGCACGGGTGGAAGCGGAGCACCAGGCGGATTTACAGGCGCGTGCCCGGCTTGCCGCCGAAGCGCGCGCCGCCACCGAGGCGCATCAGCGCGTCGAAGCCGAACGACAGGCAACGGAAGCGGCTGCGGCACGCATTCGGGAGGAAGAGCGAGCCCGGCAATTGGCGGAGCAGCGCACCGCGGTGGAGCGCGAAGCAGCGCATGCCGCTGCGGCAAAGACTGCCGCTGAACAGACCGCGCTCGCCAGCGCAACGGAGTACGCGAAATTGCAGCGCGAGGCGGCACAAACCGCTGCGTCGAAGGCGCGACAGGCACTGGAACTCGCGCGCGCAGAACAGGATCGTGCCGCAGCGGAAAAATCGGCCCTGGCTGCGCTCCAGCAAAAACTGCGCGCGGAACAGGCTGCCGCCATGGAAGCTGCCTCCCGCACCCAGGCGGAACAGGCGCAGGCAGAAGCCCTGCACATGCGTCAGCAGGCCGACCATGTGGCGCGCGCGGCAGCGGAAACAGCCTGCGCCGCGCTAAAAATAGAAGTGGTCCAGGCCGTGCAGCAAACAGAGCTGAAAACCAGGGCTGCCCAGGCGGCGCTGCAAAAGGCAAGGCGGGCGGTCGAACTGGCGCATGTGCAAGGGCAGCGCGCCAGGGACGAACAGCAGGCGCTCGAAGCCATGCATCAGTGCCTGCAGATCGAGCAGGAGCACGCAGGCGCTGCGCAACAGGCGCTGAAGGCGGCACGGGAAAATCTCGCCGCGGAACAGAAGGCACACGCCGAAGCGCAAGCCCGCGTACAGGCTGAAACCGAACGGACAGCGTTGCTTCGCGCGCGCGCTCAGGCAGAGTGTGACATGCGCATGGCGCGTGAAGCGGAATGCACCGCAACCAGGCATGCGGTCGATCATCTCAAGACCAGGATGGAGTTGCAGCGCAAGGCTGCGCGCACTGCGCTGGCAAAGGCGCGTGCGGCGGTCGAACTGGCGAGTGCGGAGCGGGAACGCGCGGAAGCAGAACGTCAGGCATTGCAGGCCGCACAGGAAAAGAGACAAGCCGAAATCGCAGCACGTGCTGCAGCCGATGCGCGCGCCAGCACCGACGCGGCGCGTGCGCGGGCTGCCCGCGCACGCGAACAGGCGGAATCCGAGGCGCGGCTGGCGGCAGAAGCCGGATGCGTTGTTGAAAGGCAGGAAGCGGAGCGCTTCGCCGAGTGGGCGGCGCTGCAGCGCAAGGCGACAGCGGCAGCGGAACGCCAGGCGCGCCAGGCTCTGGAAGCCAAGGCGGTTGCAGAGCAAGAGGCGCTCGACAAGGCGATGCAACAGGCCGAAGCGCAGCATGCGGCCGCGGAAGCGGCAAAAACCAGGGCGCAACAGGCCATTGAACTGGCGCGTGTGGAAAACGAGCGCGCTGCGCTGGAGCAGCAGGCGCTGGAATCGGCCCGGGAAAAGCTGCATGCCGAACAGGCAATCCATGCCGAAATGGCGCTGCGCGTCGCTGCCGAACGGGAAGCGGCGCAATTGGCCGCGGAGCGCATGGCGGCGGAAAAAGCGGCGCGCGAGGCGGAAGAAACGCGCATCAGTGCCGAACAGCGCGCCATCGCAGCGTCAAGGATGCGCACCGAAGCTGAAGCGCAGGCGGCGGCGCTGGCCGATGCCGCACGTATCCGGCATGAGCGCGAGCAGGCGGATGCCAAGGCAATGGCGGATGCATTGCTGGGGCGGATCGCTCGGCAGGACAGTAATCTGGCAGAATGGCGTGCCCGTGCGCAGGCGGTGTTGGCCGAGCCGTCCGCGCCAGCCGTAGCCATCGTCAAAAACCATCGCAAGGCGGCAGCCGTGCTGACTGGGCTCGCCATCTGCGCGGCCCTGGCCGGCATTGCCGCATTCGGCGATCAGGCGCTGATACGCGGCATGCGCGCAACAGTGAGGCCACTTTGGGATACCACGCCGGTTGCGAAAAATGTAATGCCGGCGGCACTCGACAGTCCGGCCGTATCGTTGCCAGAAGCGAAACTGCAACTGGCCTACGATATACGTCTCCTGCCAGGTGCGGAACCGGTTGGCGCTGCGGATGCAATCGCGCAGCCGGTGGCTGCGAAAGACGCGTCGGCGCAATAGAGCGCTGCGCTTGCCGCATGCGAAGAGCTTGATCGATCTCCGGCATCAGGATGCCGTTTTGTTCAATGGCGGCTTTGCATCCAGGGGCCGAACGTATTGATCAGGCAGATTCCAGCGCCTTTGCCATGGTTTAAAAGATATACTGCGAGTTTCGTTTTGCCCAAAACAACATCAATGAACATCACCTTCAGCACTCCGCACCCCGCCGCAGCGAGCCGGTGGCGTTACACGACCGGCAGGATTCTTGCAATTTCGGGATTGCTGGCAACCCTGTTTGCCGGCCCGGCTGCCGCGGATGAACCGGCAGACGTATCCAGGCTGCTGAAGGCGGGACAGCTGGGAGACGCAATCACAAAAGCAGATGCCTTCCTGGCGCAGCATCCGCGCGATGCGCAAATGCGTTTTTTGAAAGGCGTCATCCTGACCGAGCAGAACAAATCGGCAGAAGCGATCGGGGTCTTTACCAAAATGACGGAAGATTTTCCCGACCTGCCGGAACCCTATAACAATCTCGCCGTGCTGTACGCCAATGTCGGTCAATATGACAAGGCCCGGCTGGCGCTGGACGCCGCCATTCGCACCAATCCCGCCTATGCTACTGCCTACGAGAACCTGGGCGATGTTCATGCCAAGCTGGCAAGCCAGGCCTATGACAAGGCGCTGCAGATCGATTCCGGCAACGCAACGGCAAAGTCGAAACTGACCTTGCTGCGTTCGCTGATGGTCGCCGGCAGCGTTGCGCCGAAAGGCGCGACAGTCGCCACGAGGGCGCCGGCCGCGTCAGTCGCGGTAGTGGCGCAAGCGCCAAAACCTGCCGTGTCAGCGGCCGCCCCTGCTGCGCCACGTGCTGCGCCGGCCCCTGTCCCAACAGCGCCGGCAAGACCGCCGGTTGCCGTTCCTGCCCCAGTTGCACCAGTTGCCTTAGCCAAGCCGGTTGACAAGAGTGATGCCGAGCGCGTCGAGGTGCTGCATGTCGTCAATGGTTGGGCCAAGGCCTGGAGCGCGCGGGATGTGAAAGGCTACCTGGGCTTCTATGCCAGCGATTTCGAGACGCCGCATGGTGAATCACGCAAGGCCTGGATGGATGAGCGCCAGGCCAGGATTGCCGGCAAGGGACGCATCAGCGTTGGCGTCGACTCGCCGCAGGTATCGATCAGTGGCAATACCGCAACGGTGAAATTCCGGCAGAATTATGTATCGGACCGTTTGAAAGCCAATAGCCGCAAGACACTGGTACTGGTCCGGCAAGGTAGCAAATGGCAAATCAGGCAGGAGCGCACGGGTAGCTGATGTATCGTTTTCGATTGAATGCGCGCTCGCATGCAGGCAGTATCGAGCGCACCCTGTTGTTCGGATTATCCTGGCTGCTTGCTGCGAGCGTCTGGCCGCTGACGGCAACGGCATCGGCGCCCGTGAAAAATTCCGCGGCTCCGGCGCTTGCCGCATCCCGGCCCGACCCTGAAAAATTCCTGCTCGAAATCTACAGGGACCTGGCGGCCAATCATTTGCGTGCGGCGCAGGCCAAGGCCGATGCGCTGGTGCAGGCTTATCCGAATTTCAGGCTTGGCCATCTGATCCGCGGTGATGTGTTGCTGATGCATACGCATCAGGTAACTACCTTGGGTGCAGTCGGCGGAGCGGAGGAGAAGCTCGGGAACCTGCGCGCGGAAGCAATGGTGCGGCTGAAATCCCTGCGCGAACGTCCGGACCCGGATCTGGTGCCGCGCTCGATCCTGCAACTACGCGAAGATCAGAAGCATGTCCTGGTGGTCGATGCGAAACGATCGCGCCTCTATGTGTACGAGCATCGGGCCGGGCAGCTGACATTCGTGAAGGATTACTACATCAGCCAGGGCAAGCTTGGCGTCGACAAATTCAAGGCTGGCGACCAGAAAACCCCGCTCGGCGTGTATTACATCACCAGCCGTTTGCCGGGTGCGCGGTTGCCCGACTTTTACGGTACTGGCGCATTGCCGATCAACTATCCGAACGATTGGGACAAGCGCAATGGACGCAGCGGTTCCGGCATCTGGCTGCATGGCACGCCATCCGACAGTTACAGCCGCCCCCCCTTGTCGTCAGATGGATGCGTGGTGTTGACCAATCCTGATCTCAGCCAGCTTTACGACTCGATCGAAGTCGGCAAGACGCCAGTCGTTATCAGCGATGGCGTCGAATTCGTCAACAAGACAAAATGGAATAATGACCGGAATGTCGCAATCAGGCTGACCGATGCATGGCGGCGCGATCTGCAGAGCATGAGCGCCAGCAGGCTGCTTGCGCACTATTCGCGCCAGTTCAAATCGGAGCACGGCGAAGATCTGGCAACCTGGTTTGCAAAGCAGCAACAGACGCTGAATGGCATCAAAACCGCCATTGTTACGTTGCGCGATGTTACATTTTTCCTGTATCCGGGGCAAACCGACATGATCGTCGGCACCTTTACAGAAGATGTCTTGATTGGAAAAAACAGGAACTCGATTCGCAAACGTCAATATTGGGTAAAAGAAGGCGCCCAATGGAAAATCATCTCTGAAATCACGCTATAAAGCCGAGTGCGCATTGCAACCAGCGGCTGCCGAAGCGCTCATGAGACCGTGCGCTGAATCCTTCTTTCCGATAGTGCGACACACATAAGCGATTGTCGTCATTCGCCCAGATTGTCTTTGACCTGTCTTCCCGATGCCGCTCTGACCGCTTTGGTGCAGGCATTAGGCACTCTTCATATACAGGGTGGTGTATTTTTTAGCAGCCTCGTATTCATTGCGAATATTCATCTGTTTTTGCCTATACTCTGGCATTAATTGGCTACTTCTGCGGGAATGGCGGAAGACCAGCGGCAGTTGCGCTGCTGTCTGGCATAGTGTGGATGGCTTGGGAAGCGTGGCAACCCGTCCCTCTACGCCTGATTTCTTGGCGCAATCATTTCAATCGCTGCTTGCGAGAAACATGTCCATTTACGAGGAAAGTATTTCCTTGCCAAAAAGGATAGTTAATTCGTATCCAAACTAAGGAATAAAACAATGTTAAAACATAAATTTATACTAAGTTATTACATGCCTGTAGCACCTGCGATACAAACCTCAAAAAGTATAAACATTGTAACTATGAAACTTTGCCGCGTATAAATTTTGTTGTAATATAAAAATATTCTGTTAAAGGAATATCTATGAGGACTTCAATCCGCAAAATGGGTAATTCGCTGGGTATATTGCTGCCCAAGCCGTTCCTGATGCAGGCCGGCCTGGATATCGGTGAGGTGGACATTCAGGTAGAACAAGATGCGATCGTGATTCGCAAGCCCAAGAGGAAATCGCGCGAAGGATGGGCGCAGGCAAGTCAATTGATTGCTGCCAGTTCAGCGGAGCAGGCGATTGCATGGCCGCTGATTCCCAAAGATACGGACGCCGAGTTTTCATGGTGAAGCGAGCAGAAATATGGCTGATCGATTTCGATCAGCCAGTCGGCAGTGTGACACAGAAGCGATGGCCTTGCGTTGTCGTGTCGCCGGAAGAAATGGACGAATATCTGAATACGCTGATCATGGCGCCACTGAGCACGAATGACCTGCCGGCGCCATTCAGGATACCCGTGACGTTTATGCGCAAGGACGGGCAGATATTGCTGGATCAGATTTTTACGCTGGACAAATCAAGACTCATCAGAAAATTGGGGATGCTGGAAGAGGAAACGATAGTCAGGACATTGGATGTATTACAAGAAGTTTTCGCTCAATAAAATATATAAGGGACTCACATGCTGCCCAATGATTACTTGTCGGAAATTCGCGATGTCAACCTTAGTTATCTGATGATTGCACAACAGCTGATTCGCCATGACAGGGCCGAGGCGATTTTTCGGCTGGGCATCAGCGGTGAAATTGCGGATTTGATCGCCAACATGAACAATGCCCAGGTATTGAAGATGGCAGGCTGCAACATGATGCTGTCACGCTTCCGTTTCGATGATGCAACCATACTTTCCATGTTGTTGCGCGACAAAAATGGAGCGACTGCCGCACCTTCCCATGCTTCGATACTGATGGCGTCTCAAGCGCCCGAAGCCATCGCATGATGCAAGGCCGGTATTTTTACGACTGACGAAACTCTGAAAAATGCAGGATTGCGTTCTTCGCTTGCAGGGTAATTTTCCCGATTGGGAGAGCGATCACGCAAAGCGCACCTGGCAGGATGCAAAAGCGGCCATTGAGAAAAAAAAAGACCAGTTACCTCTTGATGACGCGCGCCGCATAGAACAACAATTCATTCAAAAAATCGCTCAGGATTTTGCCCTATCCCGTGAACGGTTGAGAAATACGCAGCGCTGGCTGGAAGATCCTGAGTGGACCCAGGACAATATCGGACTTCAGTCTTTCCAGGAGCAATCCGCGACATCGCTGGATTCATGGGATAAACCGCTTCATGGCGAAGCAAGTCCCGTAGAAAAATGGACCGAAAAAGTTCGGCGTATTCCTGACATCCGGTCTGGACTGATTCCGCTTGACAAAGCGAACGAAGACAGTCAGTGGAGTAAAGCTTTTTCGCTTTCAAAAGCCGATATGGAGCCTTGGCTTTCCTTTTACAAAGGCTATCAGGAGTCCCGGCTGTTTTCTGGCAGGGAGCACGGTAATGGACACGGCAACTTATCCGGGAAACTGGAATCGTCGCTGGATGGCGAGATAAGAGCAATTCTTGAATTGAAGCGGATCAGTGTAAAAAATATTCTGGAACCCGCTGTCAGGATCAATAGTCAGGTCGAGTATCTGGATCTGGCTGCAGAAATTCGTGGTTGTTCCGACCCCGCACTTGCCAGTAACCTGGCAAGAATTGCTGGCGAAGTTCATGAAACAGAACTTGCAAAAGCGATCGATAAAGGGCGCGAGATGGGCAACCATCTCTACCAGGCGTTAACCGGCTCTGCACATGCGAATCTGATCATGGCATGGGAAAAGGTGTACCAGCGCAAGCCAACCCAGGAAGAGATGCATGTCATGCTCACTACCGGACAGGTAATGAGTTTCGCGGACAAGGAATGCCAGGGAACCGTCCGGAAAGAGACGCCGTGCCAATCGAGATCTGACCAGCAATCCAAAAAAACGGCTGCGAATCATGATGGTCTGAGCGACGTCTGGCAAGAGTCGCATCGAATGCAGGCCGGCATGACGAACGAGGCCGGCAAGGAAGCGCCGAAAGAACCCGCAGGCAGTCGCAAATGGAAAATCATCCTGCATCTGGGCGGCATCCTGGCTTGCTGCGCCGTTTTTGCCATTTATCGATTGGCGGCCTGATCATCTGTCGAAGATGACTCCGCGGCCCCACCGCTCTACATCGCCGGACGCCTTGAAGCCGCGAAAGGCCTGGCGCGGACCTTTTGATTGCTCAGCGATTGACATCCACCACCGTACGGCCGCGCACTTTGCCGTCGAGTAGTCCAGGGCAATATCCGATGACTTGCGACAAGCTGATTTCGGTTGTCATGGTATCGAGCATTTGCTGGTCAATGCACCGGGCAATCAGCTCCCACGCACGCTGGCGTTTGGTGTTGTCGACAAAGACGCTATTGATGCCATAGAGCGTGATACCGCGCAGAATGAATGGCAGGACGGTGCCGGGAAAGTCCGCGCCTTGCGCCAGGCCGCATGCGGCGACCGCGCCGTTCCAGCGCGTTGCCGCACAGGCATTGACCAGGGTGTGGCTGCCGACGGTATCGACCACGCCTGCCCAGCGCTCGCTTTGCAGCGGCTTTCCCGGCTGCGTGAATTCTGCGCGGTCGACGATACGGGAAGCACCAAGACTAGTCAGGTAGCTGGCTTCCTGCGGTCGCCCGGTTGATGCAACGACCTGATAGCCGAGCGCACCGAGCAAAGCAATGGCGATCGAACCCACGCCGCCAGCGGCGCCAGTGACCAGTACCTCGCCATCGCCCGGTGCCAGGCCATGCTGCTGCAAAGCCATCACGCAGAGCGCAGCGGTAAACCCGGCAGTGCCGACCGCCATGGCACTGCGCGTGGAGAATCCGTCGGGTAAACGTAGCAGCCATGCGCTGGACAGCCGCGCTTTCTGCGCCAGCCCGCCCCAGTGTTCCTCCCCGAGGCCCCATCCGGTTACGACAATCCGCTCGCCTTCATGCCATGCCGGGTCGCGGCTTTTCTCGATGACACCGGCAAGGTCGATACCGGGAACGGCCGGCCAGTTCTTGATGATTGCACCACGTCCAGTTACGGCAAGCGCATCCTTGTAGTTCAACGTCGAGTATTCGACGCGAACATCGACATTGCCCGCAGGTAGCTGTGCCTCTTCCAGCGATGCCAGCTCGGCCCGTACAGTCTTGTCCTGTCTGGTTAGAAAAATTGCATTGAACATTACGATCCTTTGCAAAAAAGGAAGCCATCGTTACGATGTAATTGAATTTTCTTGTTTTTAATTATAGAAGCAAGGGTGGGCTTGCTGCATTATTCGATGGGATTTTCGTCATGCATTGGCTGTGTTCCGGGCCGGTGCATTATCGGCATCGCCTCTCTTGGCGGAACATCAATACCGATTTGCGACGGATCCCATCGTGCTGCAATGATCGGCTTGGGAAAGAATCGGCTGCTTAATGCGGTGTTTGACTGGAATATTTTCCAGCTTCCAACGCGCGACGTTTTCGGGAGTGTCGCGCGCCATCGCGCACCATTCTCAAGAAAATATTCCGGCACAATCACAATTGGCTTTTCTCACAAAGCTATTGAATTGCAAGTTGCTTGCTGCCTGTTCCGGGTTTTTTCGGCAGAATCAATTGCAGCACGCCGCTTTCATATTTGGCTTGCGCTTTTGTATCGTCAACCTCCTGAGGCAAGGTAAAGCTGCGAGACTGCTGGCCATAGTAGCGTTCGCTGCAGATCATGCCTGAACCGCTGGCCTCTTTCTCTTCCTTTATTTCCGCACTTACGGACACTTGATTGCCTTCAATGGAAACCTTGATGTCTTCTTTCTTTACGCCTGGTATGTCAGCTTTCACCACGTAATTCTGGTCGTCTTCTGACACATCCATTCGAATGCGCGGCGCAGATTCCATGCCACGCATCGTTGGCATCAGCGAGAACCCCCTGAAAAAATCATCAATATTGCGAAATGGTTCAAAGCGCACGATATCGCTCAACGGATCAAAGCGCATTAAGTTGTTAGCCATCATCAACCTCACTTTAGTAGAGAACATGGTTATGGGAAAAATGCGTCAACGTCACTGTTGACCTGCTCCTCTGGCGGAATAAGGCAAGGACAAAATGCGTCACGCACCGGCTCATACATTGCCTTTTTTGAATCATATGGATAGCTGGTCGCCTCGCTATGCGCAGCGTCAATGCGACTCTAATTATCATGTTCATGCCTTAATCAGATTGCCTTTTCGGGCGCCTTCCCTCCATATGTTTTCGTGACAAAACAGGATGCAAAATTTATGAATCTTTAACGTATCACACTAGAATTTTCAACGTCTTGCCTCCATATCATTTGCATCAAATCGTGAAATTTCATACATCCGTTTAATCGATTCCGGATATGCATGGAAATTCATGAATCGCCATTTTTTTGTCAAATCATATTTATCAGGATGAGGAGTAGTGACTACAAAAACCGCAACAAAAGAACTGCATGCCGCAACGAAAACAACTTCAAAATTCAAAAGTATTGCAATAGATACCGCCACATCGCGCATGCCCGTTTCAAACGTAGCGCAAATCACGAATGCAGCAATGCTGGCAGCCATAGATACATCCGGCTATGCCTTGCCGACTGTCAAGGTCGCCGCCCGCCGTGGGCGCAGGCCCATGAAGTCTCATGCCGTGGACGATACAGTTGTCGACCTGGATGCGATAGAGCGATCAGAACAGGCGGCGGCAAAGATGGTCGGTGACCTGCCGCTGGATGGCAATATGCGCGAACGCCACCATGAGCAACTCAAGGCACTATTGGCACTAGGTAAAGATCGCGGCTTTCTGACACACGTCGAGATCATCGATCATTTACCGGAAGATATCGTTGAGCCGGAAATCGTTGAAAACGTTATTTCCAGCCTGACCGAGATGGGGATCGCAGTCTACGAGCACACCCCGGATGCCGAAACGTTACTGCTGTCTGGTCATGCTGCTGCGAGCTCTGCCGATGATGAGGCTGAAGCGGTAATCGAGGCTGCATTGCCTGCTGCCGATCCAGATTTCGGCCGCACCACGGACCCGACGCGAATGTATATGCGCCGCATGGGCACCGCCAAATTGCTTACTCGCGATAGTGAAATCGCCATTGCCAAGCGCATTGAAAGCGGCCTGCAAGACATGATTCAGGCAATTTCCATGTACCCGGCAACGATCCATGAGATTCTCACAGTCGCAGACAAGATCGCGAAAAATACGATGAAGATCGACGATTTCGTGGAAGGTCTGGTCGATCTGCCCGTATCCGAAGATCATGCTGTGCCGATGATTGCTGCCACGAATGCGGATGACAACAATATGGAAGAAAGCAATGGTGATGACGTTGCAGCAGATCTGTCGTCCCGACAATTGCAACAGTTGAAAAAAAATGTGCTCGCGAAATTTTCTGCCATCGCTGCCGCGTTTGACAAAATGGGCAAGGCACATGAACAGAAAGGCAATCGCTCGCAGGCGTACATTGAGGCACAGGCAATCATTGTTCGTGAATTGTCGGGCATCCGATTTACTCCTAAAGCGATCGACAAGCTGTGCGCCTTGCTGCGCAGCCATGTCGATCAGATGCGCACGAACGAGAAAACCATACTGGATATTGTCGTTACCCGATGCGGCATGCCGCGTGGGCATTTCAATGCGGTCTTTCCATGCCATGCAACCCATCTGCATTGGGTAGACCTGGAAGTCGCTGGCGGCCATTCCTACAGCGCCGCCATTGGCCGCAATGCGACTGCAGTGAGAGAGACGCAGCAAAAGCTGATTGACCTGCAAGAGCGCGTGGCATTTCCTCTGGCTGATTTGCGCAATATTCATCGGCAAATGATGGCGGCCGAGATGCGCGTGCGTCGTGCGAAGAATGAAATGATCGAAGCGAATTTACGCCTCGTGGTATCAATTGCAAAAAAATATGTGAACCGCGGCTTGCAATTTCTCGACTTGATTCAAGAAGGTAATATCGGTTTGATGAAAGCGGTGGACAAGTTTGAATACCGGCGCGGCTTCAAGTTCTCGACTTATGCCACATGGTGGATCCGGCAGGCGATCACGCGCGCGATCGCGGATCAGGCGCGCACCATCCGCATTCCGGTGCACATGATCGAGACCATCAACAAGATGAACCGGATTGCACGTCAAATCTTGCACGAAACCGGCGCAATTCCGGACCCGGCAACGCTGGCGATCAAGATGGGATTGCCGGAAGCGAAAGTACGCGAGATCATGAAGATTGCAAAAGAGCCGATCTCGCTGGAAACCCCTGTCGGTGAAGATGGCGATACGGAACTTGGCGACATGATCGAAGACACGTATACCTTGGTGCCGGAAGACGCTGCGATCCAGGCATCCATGCGTAGCGCCGTAAAGGAGTTACTCGACTCACTCACGCCACACGAAGCAAAAGTACTGCGCATGCGTTACGGCCTGGAGATGCCGCGCGACCATACGCTGGAAGAAGTCGGCAAACAGTTCGATGCCTCGCGCGAGCGGATCCGGCAGATCGAAGAAAAAGCAATGAGCAAACTGCGCCATTCATCACATACCAGCGAGTTAAGGCACCTGCTGGAAACCAGCTAAGTCAAAAATTGCAACATTGACGATTGCATTGATCAGTGCTTGTCCTGTGTGGGAAAATGCCGCACAAACCATGTTGCGGCAAGGGCTGCGACTTGCTCTAGCGTGCCAGGTTCTTCAAATAAATGGGTTGCGCCGGGAATAATTTCGAGCTGCTTTTCGCAACGCAGCGCATCATATGCCGCTTGATTCATTTTAATGACAGCGTCATCCAGGCCGCCGACGATCAACAAGGTGGGCGCGCTTACTTTTTCCAATGCATGCAGGCCTGCCATGTCAGGGCGACCGCCGCGCGAAACGACTGCTGCGATACCAGCCCCCCAGCTGGCGGCAAGTTGCAGTGCCGCGGCTGCCCCGGTGCTGGCGCCGAATAAAGCAAGAGGCAGGGACCGGGTCTCGGCACTTTCTCGCAACCATTCGGCCGCCTTGTTCAAGCGTTGAACCAACAAGGAAATATCAAAGCGCCTGCGGTAATTCTGATCTTCCTCTGGCGTCAGGAGATCCAGCAATAATGTGCCAATTTGCGCATTGTGTAATTCACTTGCGACGAAATTATTGCGTGGACTGAAGCGGCTGCTGCCGCTGCCGTGTGCAAATAAAACTATGCCAGTCGGCTTGGCCGGCACTTCGAGCATGCCTTCCACATGCGTCGAATCCGATTGAATCCCGACTAACTCCTTATGCACAGATAGCATTGACGCCGCCTCCTTCTTGCTTTATTTGCGTTGTCTGGTGTGTAAAGAACGCCTTGGTCGCATCTGCTCCGGGCTCATTTCATCAAGCAGGCTTTTTACTTCGCTGTCACTTACCTGCTCGAAATTTTCGTACCATCGACCTACTGTATGAAACGGCTCTGGTATCGATAAGCAAATGATCTCATCGACTTCAGGCTTCAGCTTCTCGTACGCCTCCGGCGCAGCGACAGGAATGGCAATGATCAAGCGCATCGGATTGGCCTCACGCACCATGTGCACGGCAGCCAGCATGGTAGAGCCCGTCGCCATTCCATCATCGGTCAAAATGACAATGCGTTCCCGCAATTGCAGGGCAGGGCGCTCTGAGCGGTACAGCTTTTCGCGCCGCTTCAATTCACCGAGCTCGCGCTGCGCCACTGCTTCTATTGTTGTTGTCGGGAGATCAAGTGCACTTAATATTTCTGCCTGCAACAAGCAGACGCCACTGCTGGCAATTGCGCCAATCGCATACTCTTCATGGCCAGGCATACCAAGCTTGTGAACCAGCAAGATATCAAGAGGTACAGCCAGCTTCTTTGCGATAGCAAGACCTACGGGAACGCCGCCGCGCGGCAAAGCCAGCACGATTACATCGCCGCGCCCGGTATAGTCGAGCATTCTCTGCGCCAGCAATTCCCCTGCCTGCATTCGATTTTTTAAAACAGTGGGCATTTTTATTGCCATCATAAAAAGCTTTTGGATAGAAAGGGTGCTCTCCATGGGCAATTACCATCTAATGAAGCGTAACATCAAAGAACAGCCCATACCATGTGTAATGCTTGGCATTCCTTTCGGAAAATGATTCTCCCGCTTAAGAAAAAATGATTATCTCTTTTAGCGGTGGTTGGAATATTCTTGGCGTCTATTTGAGCTTGACGGTGCAAGGCTGCAATGATTTTCGATTTGACATCCTCGGAAACCGGAAAACTACTTGACGCCAATCGTGTTGTCTACATCTTTCATGCTGCGCAGATTGCGGCCGAATTTTTTGCTGCTTTGTCCTGAAAGTTATCCTGAATTAGACCGGAGATGGCAAGTATCCTATCAAGCCCGGCAACAGGGTTAAATCATTATTGCTTTTTAAGCTCGCCTCTCTGGGAATGTATCTCAAAGATTTAGGTTCGCTCTCTATTTTCGATGCGAAATCATTCTGAACATATTCCTGCTTTTTTGACGTTTCTTACCCATGGAGTTCCGCTACATGAAGTAGGGTGGCATCCAGATTTGATTTAACGCAAAGCACCTGTTCGCCATGACGATCGCAACATTGCCATCTGTTTTCGACGTAACGCTTGAATCCAAGATGGCATTTCCACGACAGCCAACGAGCTTTCTCGAAACGGCTATCGCGTGAAGGCAATCGAGCGCATGAAAATTAGGGGCTCGTGAATCACATTCCGTAGCAGGATGGCGCAAACTACCGTACATGCTGCGACTGGCCAAAGCAGGCGGTCGGGTAGCCATTCTTGTGCCAGTGTCTTGTCAGTTTAGAAGAAGAACTACCTTATAATTGGCAGCCACGCGGGCAAAAAGGAAACGATGGCTTCGATTGATGATTTCGTTAAAAAGCAGAAAACCGGTGCACGGTTTGTTATTACGGCCCAGATGCTCCGCGTGAAACCACAAGAATTCGATTCCATGGCGCAACGCTGGCTTGATGACGGCGGACCGGGATTCAACGTCGTTGGGGTCCCCCACAGAATCGTGGTAGACGGTAAATTTCTCATCAGTCGTGTTACGGTGATCAGGACTACCGCACTGTTGTAACCCGCTTTTGGGCCGGATTCTCTGCCGCGACATGGATCGGGCCAGCGCCCATTGTTGACGATCTGCGGCCGTTCAGGGATTGGCCAGGTGGCCTGCATCTCGGCCATGCCCGTCCATTGAGATCGTTTTTGTATGCCATGTGGCGCATCATCATTACATTCCCGCTCGCTCAGCGGCCGGGTAAGCTTTGTACCAAATCCTTTCGTAAACCGCGATCCGAATAATCCTGCGAGTAACTCATGTCCGACACACCTTTCCCATTATTTGCCGACCTTAACCTGAACGAGCCCCTGTTGCGCGTACTGAAGGAGCTCGGCTACGAGTCGCCGTCGCCGATTCAGGCTTCCACGATTCCCATCTTGCTGGGTAACCGCGATGTGCTCGGCCAGGCGCAAACCGGCACTGGTAAAACTGCAGCCTTTGCCCTACCTGTTCTTGCTCGCATCGATATCAGGCAGACTGCACCGCAAGCCTTGGTGCTGGCGCCGACGCGCGAACTGGCGATCCAGGTTGCGGAAGCCTTTCAACGCTACGCTACCCATATCCCTGGTTTCCATGTGCTTCCGATTTATGGCGGACAGAGTTATGGCCCGCAACTAAGCGCGTTGCGGCGCGGTGTGCATGTGGTCGTCGGCACGCCTGGCCGCGTGATCGACCACCTGGAAAAGGGCTCGCTGGATCTCTCACACATCAAAACGCTGGTGCTCGATGAGGCTGATGAAATGCTGCGCATGGGTTTTATCGACGACGTCGAAACCATCCTGCAAAAGACTCCGGCATCGCGCCAGACAGCCCTGTTTTCCGCGACCATGCCTTCCGCGATCAAGCGCATTGCACAGACCTACCTGCGTAATCCTGCCGAAGTCACCATTGCTGCCAAAACAGGCACGGCCGACAATATCCGTCAGCGCTATTGGCTGGTCAGTGGCATGCACAAGCTCGATGCGCTGACGCGTATTCTGGAGGCCGAGACATTTGACGGCATGATCATTTTCGTGCGCACCAAACTAGGTACGGAAGAGTTGGCCGGTAAATTACAGGCCCGCGGCTTTTCTGCCGCAGCAATCAACGGCGACATTGTGCAACAGCAGCGCGAACGTACCATCCAGCAGCTCAAGGACGGCAAGATCGACATCCTGATTGCGACCGATGTGGCGGCGCGTGGCCTTGACGTCGAACGCATCAGCCATGTGATCAATTACGACGTACCGCATGATCCGGAAAGCTACACGCATCGCATCGGCCGTACCGGCCGTGCCGGGCGCAGTGGCGAAGCGATCCTGTTTGTCGCGCCGCGCGAACGGAATCTGTTGAAAACGATCGAGCGCGCGACACGCCAGCCAATTTCGATACTTGAGTTACCCAGCATCCAGGAGGTTAATGATGTGCGCATCGCCAGGTTCAAGAACCAGATCGATGACACCCTCGCTGCCGGCGGCTTGGAGACATTCCAGTCGCTGATTGAAGACTACGAGCGCGAAAAGAATATTCCTGCAATTGAAATCGCTGCCGCGCTCGCCAAGCTCGCACGTGGCGATATGCCGCTATTGCTGGATAAAAACAAGCATGAGCCCCAAGGTGAACACATGTGGCCGGATGACAAACGTCCCCATGCTGGCCAGCGCACCGAGCACGGGCTGCAAGGCAAGCGATCAGGCGAACGGACGGAAAGATTCGAGCGCCATGAGCGCAAGGATCCAACCGAGCGGTCTTTTTCCCGCAAGGAACGTGTCGATCATCAACCCGAACTGGGCACGCAGACGTTCCGCATTGAAGTCGGCCATGTACACGGTGTCAAGCCAGGTAATATCGTCGGTGCCATTGCCAACGAGGCGGGGCTGGACTCCAAATACATTGGCCGCATCGAAATCTACAGCGACTACAGCACGCTTGATCTACCGGACAGCATGCCGGCTGAACTTCTCGATCATCTCAAAACGGTGTGGGTGGCCGGTCAACAACTGCGAATCAGTCGCGGTGGCGAGCTCACGAGAGTTCCCGGAAAGCCCGTGTTCAATAAAGCCAATGCACTCGGCAAATCGGCAGGCGGCGACACAGGTATGCACACCGAGAAGCCCGCACGCAAGGAACACCTCGAACGTGATGCTCCGACCGAACTTCCTGTGCCGCCAAGGAAAGGAAGCACTGATCGCAAAGCCGATATCGGGATGCAGGCATTTCGTATCGAAGTTGGTCGCGTACACGGTGTCAAGCCCGCCAATATCGTCGGTGCCATTGCCAACGAGGCGGGTCTCGATGCCAAACATATTGGCCGCATTGAAATATTCGACGCCTACAGTGTGCTGGATCTGCCGGGCGGCATGCCAAAGGAACTATTTGAACAGTTGAAAACGGTATCAGTAGCGGGGCAACAACTACGTATCAGCCATGCTGGCGGAAACCCTCCGTTAGACAACAAATTCGCCGACAAAAAAGTCACGCTGTCTGCTCCCAGGAAAGGCGGCGACAGAAGGGTGAATGAAAAGAAGTTCGGTGATAAGGCCCGATTCAAGGGAACAGGCGGTTCCGAAATTCGAGCTACCGATAAGGCACCGCTCAAACCAAAACTCCATCGCAAAGGGGTGAAGCCTGCGTGATTGATTCTGCCCGGCCCCCCCGTTTCTACATGCATTTGTTCTGACCAGTGAGGACATTGCATGTAGGGTCGGATCTGATCTGATACAACTCCAACCAAGCACCTATTTCGCAAAACATGCTCAAAAATACCCGGCTTCCGACATTGGTCATCGTGATATCGAGTCGGGTACGATGAATGTCATCACCGATGAACTGATCCCACTGCAACAGGTGGCAAATATTACGGCGCAGGCGTCACTATTTCTACTGCATGCTCCTGCTGGTCGTCTACGAGCGCAATCACGCCGTCCATTTGCTCAACGCCATCTACCGTCACCCCCGCAACGCCGCCTTGCGTCACCACAATCCGGTACATCGTGTCGTAATACCGATAATGCAACTTATATGTGCTCCAGCCATCCGGCAGGCATGGCGTGACCGTCAGCTTGTCGCTTTCCAGTTTCAAGCCCAGCAGCGATTCCACGATCAACCGGTACATCCATCCTGATGATCCGGTGTACCAGGTCCAGCCGCCACGGCCAGTGTGCGGCGCTACCGCATACACGTCGGCTGCAACGACATAAGGTTCGACCTTGTATGTGGTAATGTTCTCTGCCGTCTTGCCGTGATTGACCGGATTGATCATCTGTAGTAATTCCCACGCGCGCCGGTTATCGCCCATCCTGGCAAACGCCATCGCAGCCCAGATTGCCGCATGCGTGTACTGCCCGCCGTTTTCCCGGACGCCTGGAACATAGCCGCGGATATAGCCGGGATTCTGGTCGGATTTGTCGAATGGTGGATCGAGCAGCTGGATGATCGCGTCTTCTCGTCGCACCAATCGGCGGTCGACTGCCTGCATTGCCATGCGTGAACGCTTCGGATCACCAGCGCCGGACAATACCGACCAGCTTTGCGAAATTGAATCGATTTGACATTCCACGTTCTGAGCGGAACCAAGCGGTGTGCCGTCATCGAAATACGCGCGACGATACCATTCGCCATCCCAGCCATTTTTTTCAATATTCTGGCGCAGCTCTTCCGCTTCGGCACGGCAGTGATCGGAGAAGGCGTGGTCGTTGCGGAGTGTGGCGATATCAGCAAAACGCATCAGGACTTCGTACAGGAAGAAGCTAAGCCAGACACTTTCGCCTTTGCCGCCTGCACCAACTTTGTCCATGCCGTCGTTCCAGTCGCAAGAGCCGATCAGCGACAGGCCATGCATGCCGAATGTCAGTCCTCTTTCAATCGCGCGCACGCAATGCTCATACAGCGTTGCAACCTCAACGGAACGGCTCGGCAGGTCATAGTAGGAATCTTCATCCTGATTGACCGGGCGGCCTTCGATGAAGCGTACTGTCTCGTCCAGTACGCCGCTATCGCCGCTGCTGATCACATAACGATGGACTGCCAGCGGCAGCCACAGGTAATCGTCAGAGCAGTGTGTGCGAACCCCGCGACCAGTCGGTGGATGCCACCAGTGCTGTACATCGCCTTCGATGAATTGATGGGCTGCGCACAACAGCAGATGTTCGCGCACCAGTTTCGGCTGGGTGTGCACCAATGCCATGGTGTCCTGCAACTGGTCGCGGAAGCCGAATGCGCCGCCTGACTGGTAGTAACCGCTACGTGCCCATATGCGGCAAGCGATAGTCTGGTATATCAACCAGCCGTTGGCGAGGACATTCAGCGATTGGTCCGGTGTTTCGACCTGTACTGCACCCAGTGTGCGATCCCAATAGGTATGTACGGCGTTGAGCGCATCCTGTGCTGCGGTGCTGCCGCGGTAACGCTGCACCAGATCGCCGATATCGGCCCGACGGCTGCCGGCCATACCGAGCATGAACACGATCTCGCGCTGCTGCCCAGGGACTAGCTCGAAGTGTACCTGCATCGCAGCACATGGATCGAGGCCAGCGCCAAACTTGCCGGACAGACGTATCCGTTCCATCGCAGCGGGATTCTGCAATGATCTGTTTCGGCCGATGAACTCATTCCGGTCGCCGCTGATAGTGCGCGATGTGGTATCGACATCAAAGAACGCAGTTCGCCCGGCGAATTCGGTGTTGTACGGATTACGTGCAAACAGTGCACCGGTCGCCGGGTCGGTTTCGGTGATGATGTGCATCGCTGATTTCGGGCGCAGATCGCCGAGCACCCATTCGACATACCCTGTGGCAGACAGCTTGCGAATCGCATCGGAATCATTGCGTATGCGCAGCACCGAATATTTGATTGACGCATCCACCGCGACATAGACGGTCAACTCGGAAGCGATGCCGTCTTCACTATGCTCGAACACGCTGTAGCCGAAGCCATGCCGCGTGACATAGTCACCTTTGCCCAGGCTGCGACGCGGTAGCGGAGTGGGGGACCAGTAGAGCCCGGTCTCTTCGTCACGCAGATAGAAGGCTTCACCGCCAGTATCGCTGACTGGATCATTGGCCCATGGTGTCAGACGGAATTCATGCGCATTCTCACCCCAGGTATACGCCTGGCCGCTTTCGGAAATAACGGTGCCGAACTGCGGATTCGCCATCACATTGCTCCATGGCGCGGGTGTGACTTGGCCGGCTGAAAGAGTGATCACATATTCGCGCCCATCCGGCGTGAAGCCACCCATTCCGTTCGAAAGGATCAAATCCCGCCCTGGCGGGACAGCGTCCTTGTACGCTGCGCTCAGCGACAGAGCTTGCGTTGGCGTCAGGAGCGGTACGCGGACTTCCATCTGGTCGCGACGGCTGATCTGCTCGGCCAGTGTGCCGTGGGCGTCGCTTAGAATCACCCGCGCCACCGACTGGAACAGTACACGGTCTTCATTGGATATCTGATCGGCCAACCGTACAAAAATGCCGCCTGGACGATCAATCGCATGGGCACCGATGACGGAGGAAATCAGCCCGATGATTTGCTCCTGCAGGAGCTGTCGATAGCCGGCATAATCTTCGTTCCAGATCACGAGGTCGACGGCTAGACCCTTCGAACGCCAATACGCGTGCGCTTGCACCAACTGACGCACAAGCGCGATATTTCCCTGATTCCTGATCTGCACTAGCACGATCGGCAGGTCGCCAGAAATAGCGGAACTCCACAATCCTGATTGCCCGCGCTGATTGCGGATCAGGATACTGGCATCGGCACGCAGCAGCGGATTGACATATATGACCGAATTCGCCAGGCGTCCATAGAGCTGCGCGTCGGCTTCGCTGGCGTTCAGCTGGCGTAATACGACCTGGCTATGGGTCCACGATAGTTCAACCACGCGGTCTGCCAGATAACGATCCTGATATTTTTCGATCAGGCCGAGGCAACTATCCCGCGATTCACCGATGCCGGTCACCATGTCGATGGTGGCCGTCTGTTCCGCGTCAAGCGTGATCTCATAACGGATCGCGGCGATCGGATCAAGCACCGAGCCTTCATTACCAGCCAGCGGCGCGAGGTCTCGCATCGCTTGAGGCGCGGCGGTGGTATTGCCGCGGCCGATGAATTGCATGCGGTCGGTTTCGTATGAAACCAGTCCAGTGTCGGCGCCATGCACCGCCATCAAATGAAACATCCATGGTGTTTTTTCATTCACTGAACGCGGGCGACGGGAGCACAGTATGGCATGGCGGAGATGAATGATTTCGGTCTGGACGAACAAGTTGCTGAAAGTTGGGTGCATGGCATCTGCAGCCGCCGGCGCCAGCACTACTTCCGCATAACTGGTGATTTCGATGGTTTTGCGCAAGCGCGAGCAATTGGTAATGCGGGTACGATGCAGTTCGATATCGTCTTCCGGCGACACGACGATTTCAGTGTGCATGTCGAGATTATTGTCGCTGCGGCGGAATTCGGCGCGGCCTTCGGAGAAAATCACTTCGTAATTCTTCGGCTGTATCAGTGTGGGCTGAAATCCGGTCGACCAGAAGCGGCCGTCTTCCATGTCACGCACATAACAGAACGTGCCCCAATTATCGCGGGTGCTATCTTCCCGCCAACGAGTAATCGCCATATCGTTCCAGCGGCTGTAGCTGCCGCCAGCACTGGTAACCATTACATGGTAACGGCCGTTGGATAATAGCTGAACTTCCGGCGTGCGAGGGTCCGGACGCTGCAGCACGCGCATCTGCATTTCCTCGGGAGCCGATGCAGTATGGATGTCGACCAGTTCTGTGATGTTCGAATAGATTGCACTTGCTTTCGGGACGCGTTCATGCAGCAGGGACATCGTTGCCTGGAATAGGGGGTTGGATTCGAAACGTTTCTGCATCGGGCGGTCAAGCAGCAGATATGCCAGCGATAGGAAACCCATGCTCTGATGATGCGCCATGAACGAGCGGATCACCGCATGGGTCTGGCCGCGGGGCAGGCGTGACGGCGTGTAATCGATGGCTTCATAAAAGCCGAACTCGCCTTCGAATCCATGGGTCGACAATTGCTGCAGGTTTTTACATGCCTCTTCCGGCGCGATCATCAATGCCATCATTGATGCATATGGTGCGATTACCAGGTCGTCACCGAGACCACGCTTGAAGCCGAGTCCCGGCACACCGAATGCACGGTACTGATAGTTCAAGCTGGCATCGAATGTGTGGTAGCCAGATTCCGACATACCCCATTGCACTCCACGCTGTGCGCCGTATTCGATCTGTCTTGCCACTGCGGAACGATAGGTCTGGTCGAGCAGAGTATTTTCAAACGTCGGCATTACCAGCAGCGGCATCAGGTATTCGAACATCGACCCGCTCCACGATAACAGAATCGGTTTGCCTCCGGCAATAGTGAGCTGGCGTCCGAGTGCAAACCAGCTTTCCTGCGGTAGCTGCCCCTGTGCGATGGCGACGAAGGTGGCCAGCCTGGCTTCCGAGGCCAGCAGGTCATAGCAGCTGGTATCGCGGCGTCGTTCGGTAACGTTGTAGCCGATCGCCAGCAGGTGCGTGATGGGATCGTACAGAAAACCATATTCCATCCGTGCGAATTCTGTGGATTGTAGCGTGAGCTGGTCGATCAATAGCATGCGTTCAGCGGCACGGCTGCTGCCTTCGAACACTAGTTGATTAAGAGTGGACAGGTGTTCCGAATCGCTCGGATCGGTATAACTGGCAAGACGATCTTTAAATGCCGGCGCCAGGCTGGTATGGGTCTGTGCCAGCTGACGTAGCGTTGGAATCGCGCCGAGGCGGGGATAGTCGCTGATCCATTCTGCAGATGCGAGCATCTGCGCCCACGGAGCGAGAAAGCTGAGTTCATTCAGCGCTTCACGGCACTGGTTCGCCAGTGTGTGTGCCCAACCGTTGATCGGCGTATCCGATGATGTGCTGAAACTTGCGGCAAAGCTCGTGGCGCAGTGGTTCAGCTGTTCCAGATAATCGTAAGCGACCATCAACGTGTCCGGTGCAGTCTGACAGACGGAATCCAGGTCTTTCTCAAACTGGAGCAGGTTTTCCGGTAGTGTGCCGCCTGCGGCCGTACGTAATATTTCAAAGGTATCGCGGATGCCGAGGAATACACGGGCGCCGAGTATCGGTGCATCAAGCAATCCTGTCAGGCCAGGGCGCAGTGTAAGCAGATGGCCGGCAAGATTGCCGCTGTCTACCGCCGATACATAAGCTGGGTGCAACGGCTTCAGGGTTTGCGTATCGTACCAGTTGTAGAAATGGCCCTGATAACGTTCCAGTGCGGCCATGGTATGCAGGGTGTTTTTGGACCGTTCGATCAAATTTCCGGTAGAAATGTAGCCGAAATCATGTGCGGCAAGATTGGCAAGCAGCGACAGGCCGATGTTGGTGGGCGATGTACGGTGTGCGATGACTGTGACGGGATGTTCCTGTACGTTATCGGGCGGTAGCCAGTTGTCTTCCGGGCCGACGTAAGTGGCAAAAAATTGCCATGTCTTGCGCGACAGCGATGTCAGAAACAGCATCTGTTCATTTGATAACTGCACAGGGCGGCGTGCGATCGGCCTACTCATCCAATACCCGACGATGGGTGATGCCAGCCACAGCAGCAGGATGGGCGCAGCCGCTTCCAGCGCCATTGGATTGTTCATGAGCATATAGGCGGCGGTGGCAAGTGCGATTAGCGGTGCGATCCACATCGACCGATAATAAGAATAAAGCTCGTTACCTACTTGGCGATTTGCTTCGCTCGACGGGTTCCATTCCAGCAGCCGCCTATGTGAAACCAGCACCCGCCATTGGGTTCGAATAATTGCGTCGAGATTGACCCAAGCTTCATACGGCAAGAATATCAATGTCAATGTCGCATGCAGGAAGTGTTGGGTGGTCGACTTCAGCAACGCGGAAAAATGCTGATGCAACAGCACATCGCGTGGCTTGCTGGTGAGGCTCAATATGAACGCGCTGATCGATGGGATCAGCAAGATGCCAAGTACCGTACAGGTCCAGAGCCAGGCTGATGGCAGCGCAGACCAGCCAGTCAATAACAGTGCCGTCAAGGAAAACGGTACGATGCTGCGGCGCAGATTGTCGAATAGCTTCCAGCGCGATAGGGCTGATAAGGGATTGCGGTGGTGCGTAATCTTGCCAGTCGATGCATCGCGTGCGCCGGGCACGACTGGTAGCATCCATGATGCGATTTGCCAGTCCCCGCGTATCCAGCGATGGTGGCGCTTGACATCGGCGCTGTAGCGGGAAGGGTATGCTTCATAAAGTTGCACATCGCTCAGCAGGCCGGCGCGCGCATAGCATCCCTCAAGCAGGTCATGGCTGAGAATACGATTCTCCGGCATACGGCCGTTCAATGCCTGTTCAAAAGCATCCACATCATAAATGCCCTTGCCAATAAACGAGCCTTCGCCGAATACGTCCTGATAGACATCTGACACGGTGCGCGTGTATGGATCGATGCCTGCTTCGCCGACGCACAGCAGCTCATAGCGCGATGCCTCGGCACCAGGCAAGCTGGCCACCACACGTGGCTGCAAGATGCCGTAACCGTCACAGACACGCTGGCGCTTTGCATCGTACTGCGCCCGGTTCAGGGGATGCGCCATTGTGGCAACAAATTTACGTGCGGTGTCGCGCGGCAGTTCGGTGTCGGTGTCGAGCGTAATCACATACCTGACGATGGTCAGACCATCAGTGTTGCCAACGATCAGTGAGAACGCGTCGGCCGCGCCGCCCCGCAAGAAGGCGTTCAAGTCGGCTAGCTTGCCGCGCTTGCGCTCGTAACCCATCCAGATTTTTTCCTGTGTGTTCCAGCGCCGCGGCCGATGCAATAGCAAAAAGTTGTCGCCATTGGCGCGGTGGTGTTTCTGGTTTAGTTCATCAATGTTTTTCTTTGCGTGCTCCAGCAGGATTTCATCGGCCGGCATCGTTTCTGTTTTTGCATCGCCGAAATCAGTCAGCAGGCAAAAGCGCAGATTATTGTCGCGATTTGCGAGAAAACGAACCTCAAGTGCCTCGGTCAGGCTATCGATATTCTGTAATGTGAACAACATCGTCGGTACAACGACGAGCGTGCGCGATTCAACTGGAATACCCTCGGAAAAATCCATACGCGGAAGCGGGCGGGGTATTGCAATCAGGGTGGCAAGCCAGTTGATCATGGACAGTGCAAGCTGGCTGGTGGCAATCAGAGCAATCAATCCGATCAGCGCGATCAACCATTTGCTCACCCCATCGGCATAGGCTTTGGCAACGATGATGCCAGTGGCGGTCAAAGTCAGTAATAATATGCTGCCAAGATAGACTGCCAATGGTGAGCCTCTGCCTGCGCGCTGTAGCGCTTCCTTAGCGGGCAACCGGAAAGCTGTAGATCGTTCCAATTCCGGCAGGCCATTGCCAATCAGGTAATAACCGACATGCGCAGTACGGTCGTTGACACCGGCCTTCGTTGCCTTGGCGTTGGCAAGACGGATGGCGCTGTCGGCAACGTCAACTTCTGAAAGGCGGCTATGCTTGGCAATTCTTTCGACCACATGTCGATAGCGATCGCGTGTCGCAAAATCCATTCTGGCATAAACGTTGGCTGGGTCTTTGCGCAAAGTGTGATCGACTACGCTCATGGCTTCGACAAAATCGCGCCAGTCCATTGCACTGAGGAAGCGCAGGCTGCCGATGCTATTGCTAATTGATACCTGATCAGCGGCTTGCTGCTGATTTTCGAACTGGACCAGGTGTTCGATAGTTTGGCCCGACTCTGCCAGCCGTTGTGACAGCCAAGTCAGGGGTAGCGTCAATGCCGGGCTATGCCCTTGCAAGCGCCGCACCAGTTCGGCAACGAATGAACTGTCCATCGGCGGATCTGAGCGCGCCATGTCGGCGACCAGCAGAATTAGATTACTTGGATCATTTTCGGCAGTCTCCGCCATTTTTTCGGCCCAGGAATAAGCCAGATTGCGGTTGATGCGGGTGGTTGCCAGACGAGTGGCAACGCGTCGCAGGTTTTCGATCAGTGCAAGACGCAGCATGATCGGGATTGCCCACAGTTCACCAAGTTTCAGTGTCGTGACCTGATGGTAGGCGGCGACGAAGCATGACAGATTTTCAGGATCAACCCGACCATCGCCATGTGAAATGGTTTCCAATGCGATGTCATATACACGTGGTTTGCCGGCGGAAGCGCCGCGCAACAAGCACGGTAATTCCTTGCTGTAATTCTTGGGAAGATGCCGCTTGGCGGTGTGGATTTGTTCTTCTATCAGGTAAAAATTATCAAGCAGCCATTCTGCTGCGGGTGTCACTTGACGGCCTGCTTTGATTGCCTTGGTTAACTGGCTGCAGGCGTCAATAATGGTAGTTTCATTTTCAGCGAGACGTGACAATAACTGGTCGCGCCCACGTCCAGTGCTGAGCTTATGAGCGCTGGCTAGAATGCGCCCGTGCTGCTCCATCTGCATGGCGCTAAATAATTCTGCGCGCAGAGGCAATTCTTTACCTGTTTGCTGGCTGGAAATATTTTTTGCCAGTAATACATTTTTAAAATCGCGTAAATAATCGCGTAGGGATTTGCGGTCTGGTTTCAATTCTGATGTTTCTTTCTATTCAACGAATCTGGATAAGTCAAATCGTGGAAGGCGTGGAGAAATTTCAGATGCTCGCTATTGGTGCTACCGAAAATTGAAAACCGTTACTGGAATGATTCAGGATTTGGTTCAGCCCTGTGTAGTTTTTTATATTGCCACCAGGGTGCAAATTAAATTGTACGTTACAGTCCTGATCGAAATGATAAGGAAAATCAATCTATTAAGACTTACGCAAAGCGCATCTTGACGGACGGATTATTAAATTACTGGCACAGGTAATCGTCCAGCAGGCCGTGCTGGAGGCGATAGGCTTTTTGCCGGTTTTAGAGGCCAGGTTGGCAAGGCGAATCCAGATCGGCATGGCGCACGATGTGGTTGTGCTGGGTGCGTGCTGTTCGACATTGGTTGTGTTCAATGCCGGTCAGTTGTTTGATTTCGCGGGGTAGCGTCAGGAATTTCGTGTGAGGTCTGGTTTCAGAATCAGTTCATCGCCTACATAATCGGCGATCATCGACCTTCCCTGTCCCGAAGTCGGAAAAGATGACTGGCAACCATTGCGGCGACTACCTTGGAAACAGCGGGGGCGCTTAATGGAACATCGAATAGCAATTCAACACCGGCGTAAATCATATCGACAGCGACGCGCCCAACCAGCATCAACTCTTTCGGTGGTACGTCAGGAAAAACGTCGACCAGCATGCGGACTTGTGCCTCAGTCACCAGTGCGTGCGAATCAAGGCGTATTTTCTGCAGGGTCGGTACTGCGCGAAGCGTGCGCAGGATCCATACGCCTCCTGTCGTCTTTTTTGTCACCTTGTAAGTATCAAGTAGCAGTCCTGCCAGTGCCTTTTCGAGATCGACAACCGGGCCGGAGAGTACTTGTGGCGTGATCCACTGCGGGATCAATTCGTTCTGGCGCTGCATCAGGCGTTGCCCGAGCTCGCACAGCAGTGCGTATTTGTTCGGAAAGTAGCGGTATAGCGCGGGCGGCGTCAAGCCTGCCCTTTCGCAAACCATGTTCGTGGACAAGCGTTCGATCCCTACATCTACCAGCATCTGGGCCGCTACTTCCAGGATAAGCTCATAAGTATCCGTTGCCCGCTGCTGTGCCGGCATCTTCTTGGTGGCGAGACTGGGTTTGCGAGTGGAACTGCGAGTAGCCATGAGTCGAAATCGGGAAATGGAAGGCGACGTCAATTATTGCACGAATAAAGTTGTTGCAAACAGATAGTCATAGCTATATTATAATTATGACTATCCTTTAGACGCGAATCAATAATAAAAGGAGGAGACATGTGGAAGGTACTTCCGTTGCAACAGTTTTTCCCTTCGGTCTTGATGAGTTCGATGTTGTCGTGCGTATGTGTAGGCGCGGCTTACGCGGCAACTTCGGGTGATGCCAAGGGGCTGTGGCTGGCCGCGCAGAAGGACGCGATAATCGAATTCAGTGCCTGTGCTGACCGCCCAGGCTCGCTGTGCGGCCGAATCGTCTGGGACAAGGACGCGGGAACGCCCGTAGATACCTGCGGCGTGCAAATTGCCCAACTCAACCGTTTCGACAACGAGGCCTGGCGCGATGGCTGGATATATGACCCGCGCGACAAGAAGAACTACAAGGGGACGATTCGCGTAAAGGATGGGGTCCTGAAAATACGGGCCTTCATCGGTGTCGAGATACTCGGCGAAACCGAGCAATTCACGCGGATCGATTCGCTACCCAAGTCGCCAGTCTGCAAGAAATAAGCATGTTCGCGGTTCCATCCATACCAAAAAAATAAAGAGGAGATTCCATGCGTTCCAGTTCCATCCTGGCGATTGCTGCCATACCCGCCATTATCGGCATTATGCAACCGGCCCATGCTGACGAGCATGAAGTAGCCAGTTACCAATTCGAGACCGAGGTGAAGATCGTTACCGACCAGCGCACGCGCGGCATCTCCGATTCATTGATGGAACCGTCGGTCAAATTGGGGGCGCAGTTCGCTCATGAAAGCGGCCTGGTGGCGATTGCCGACGTGGTGCGCGTAAGCAAGAAGCAGTTCATGAACGGCGAGGGTGTCGGCGTGACTCTTGGTGCCGGCTACCGCTTTGGCAATCCCGAGGGCTGGCATTTTGGCCTTGGCATGGCAGCCGAACTGTTTCCCGGCGCGAAGTTCGATGCGCCCCACAGCTTCGACATGAGCACCTTTACGCCGGGTGACGTGCGTAGCACCAATTACAACACCCGTTTTGCCGTGCTGGAAATAGGCTATGGCGCGATCGAAGGCCGCATCCTCGACGTCGTCTCGAAGACCTATCGCGGCGCCGATACCGGCGGTGTCTGCGGCGCGATGCTGCAGTACGCTACGGACCCGACTGCGGCGCTTGAATGCTATGCGCGCGGGGACCACAATTCGCGCGGTTCGCTGCTCATGGATATTGATTACATGATCGCCATCGCTCCGGCCACCACGCTCACCTTGCACGCCGGCCGTCAACAAGTCGCCAACTTCGCTGAGGCCAACTTCAACGATTACCGTATCAGCCTGACGCGCAAACAGTGGGGCTTCGAGTGGAACGCTGACTGGGTGACGACCCGCACCAAGGCGCGCGAGTTGTACCTCGCCCAGGATGGCAGCCGGGTACGTGCGACCGACAACGACAAGATCGTGCTGTCCGTATCGCGCCGCTTCTGACCAGCCAATGTCTCACCGATCTGCTCAAGCCGGTGCAATCACCTCCGGGCCGCTGGTGCTCGCCATCGACCTTGGAACCTCAGGGTGCAAGAGCGCGCTGGTGTCCCTTGACGGCACGGTGGCGGCATGGGCTTTCGAGCCAGTGCCGCTGCACATCGATGGCGTGACTGCAGAGCAGGATCCGAGTAGTTGGTGGAACGCCTTTCTTGCCACCTCGTCCGCATTATTCAGCGCCGACGACGACCTGCGCAGGCGGGTGGTCGCAGTCTGCTGTTCGACGCAGGGCGAAGGTACGGTGTGTGTCGATCGTGCCGGCAATGCCATTGGCCGAGCCATGCTCTGGCTCGATATGCGTGGGTCGTGCGCCATCGCTCGCCGCTTGCGCGGACGCTGGTTCAACATCGAAGGCTATGGTGCCCTCAAGCTCTTGCGATGGCTGCGCCTGACCGGCGGAGCGCCGGCGCTCTCCGGCAAGGATTGCGCCGGGCATATCGCCTACATCCATGATCAGGAGCCGGAGCGTTACGAGCGCACCCACAAGTTCCTCAACGTGCTCGACTACATGAACCTCCGTCTGAGCGGCCGGTTCTGTGCGACCTACGACTCCACACTCACCACTTGGGTGACGGACAACCGCGATCCTTCTGATATCCGTTACGACCGGGGCTTGCTTTCCGTCCTCGGCATCGACCAGGACAAGCTGCCTGAAATGGTGTCTTCCACCGAGGTGCTCGGGCCCGTGTTGCCGGAAGTCGCAGTTATCCTCGGATTGAACCCGGACACCGTTGTTGTCGCCGGCGGCGTGGACAACTCGGTCGTTGCCGTCGGCGCGGCGGTGAGCGATTTTGCGTCCCATCTGTATTTGGGAACATCTTCCTGGCTGGGCGCCCACGTGCCCTTCATGAAGACTGATATCCGCAACAAGATCGCCACGGTGCCCTGCGCGGTGGATGGGCGCTATCTCGCAACTGCGCTCCAATCCACGGCCGGCGCCAATCTTTCCTTCCTGCGTGACCGCATTCTGTTTCACCCCGACGAGTTGTTGAGCGACGAAGAGCAGCCGGACGTTTACAACGTCCTCAACAAGATCGCCGCCCGCGTGCCTGCCGGTGCCAACGGTCTCATCTACATGCCCTGGCTGTTTGGTGAACGCACACCAGTGGATAACCCGTACCTGCGCGCCGGTCTCGTCAACCTGAAGCTTTCGCATACACGGGAAGACATCATCCGCGCTTTCATGGAAGGCGTGGCCCTCAACACGCGCTGGATGATGGAACCCTTCGGCAAGCTGCTGGGCCGGGAGCTGGGCTCCATCGCCGCCGTGGGCGGAGGCGCCCAATCCGACCTGTGGTGCCAGATCATCGCCGACGTCAGCGGCCAACCCATACGCCAACTCGCCAATCCGATCCAGGCTAACGCTATCGGCGCGGCCTTCATTGCCGGTGTAGGCATGGGCACCCTGCGCTTTTCCGATCTGCCGTCTCTCCAGCGGCATCGCCGCGTCTACGAGCCGTCCTCGGCTTTGCGCAGCATGTATAACGACCGCTTTGCCGTGTTCAAGGACCTACACAAAATACTGGCGCCTATTTATCAACGACTGAATCCATCCAACGAAGGGGCTGCGCATGTTCGCGTTTAAGGAAAGACAGCGCGTCGTCGAGATCTGCATCGAATTATCCAGGGTCGGTTATCTCGCCGGCACCGGAGGCAACGTGGCGTTGCGCATCGATGCAGAGAATTTTGCCGTCACGCCCTCGGCTACCGACTATCTGACCATGGGTGCCGCCGACGTGTGCGTCGTGCGGCTGGCCGATCTGAAATGCCTGGCAGGCGATCGTGCTCCGTCCGTGGAAACCGGCCTTCATGCCCGCGTGCTGCGCAAGCGGCCTGATGTCTGTTGCAGCATCCACACCCATCAGCCAGTGGCTAGTGCCTGTGCGCTGCTGGGCAAGGCCCTTGAGGTGGAAGATCCTCAAGCGCGGGCTTCCCTTGGTCCGCGGGTGCCCATGATCGGCTACATGCCCTCGGGCACCGGGCTTCTAGGGGGCATGGTGGGTCGTGCCATACGGCCCGACATCAATGCCTATCTCATGCGCAGCCACGGCGTGCTTTGCTGCGGCGCCAGCGTCGAAGCCGCGATGAAAACGGTGGAAGACCTGGAGTGCCTGACCCGCCGCTACCTTTCATCCCAAATTCATTCCCGGGCAATCGCCCTTCCGATCCAGGCCACCGCGCTACGGCGTGTCATTACTGCATTGGAGCACTCATGAACGATCGCGCTCACCTCTTTCATCTTGAGAAAACCACGACTGCCATGAACCAAAACTCCGCTATCTCCGAATGGCCCGACGTAGACACGCTCTACGGCAAATTTCGCGAGCTCGTCGGCCAGCCCATGCGCTCGATCAAACCCGAGCACATGAAGACCGTCATGCGCTACTTCGATGAACGCTGCCAAGGCTCGAAGCGTCTCTCCGAAGCCGCCAGGAAAGTGATTCCTGGCGGTGTACAGCACAACCTGGCCTTCAATCACCCATTCCCTCTGGCCATGTCCCAGGCGCAAGGCGCGCATCTCACCGATGTGGACGGCAACCGCTACATCGACTTCCTCCAGGCCGGCGGCCCCACGCTGCTGGGATCCAATCCGTCCGCCCTGCGGCAAAAGGTGAACGAAGTTCTGGATCAGTGCGGTCCGGTCACAGGCCTGCTGCATGAATATGAAGTCAAGCTGGCGGAACTGGTCTGCCAGACTATGCCCGGTGTGGAAATGCTGCGCCTGCTGGGCTCCGGCACGGAAGCGGTGATGGGTGCGATTCGACTCGCCCGCGCTTACACCGACAAGAAGTGGATCATCAAAGTGGGTGGCGCCTACCACGGCTGGAGCGACCAGATGGTCTACGGTATGCGCCTGCCCAGCACTGGCCGCATGGAAGCCATCGGCATCCCCACCGGCTCCACGGCCTACACCCAGGAGTGCAACCCCAACGACCTCGAAGCCCTGCGCCGCAAGCTACGACTGAATCGCCTGCGCGGCGGTACTGCCGGCGTACTGCTGGAACCGCTCGGCCCCGAAAGCGGCACCCGTCCCGTGCATCGGGATTACAACAAGCAGGTCCGTGCCCTGTGCGATGAATTCGGTACCCTGATGGTGTTCGACGAAGTGGTCACTGGCTTCCGCATGGGCACGGGCGGCGCCCAGGCCTATTTCAACGTCAAGCCCGACATCACCGTGCTGGGCAAGTGCCTGGCCGGCGGCTATCCCATGGCCGGCGCCATCGGTGGACGCCGCGACATCATGATGATGCTGGTGGGCGGCATCGGCACCACCTCCAGACGCGCCTTTGTCGGCGGAACTCTATCGGCCAATCCCTTGTCCTGCGTGGCCGGCTACTACGCCTTGCTCGAAGCACGGAACTCGGATGCCGCAGTCAAGGCGGGGCGCGCAGGTGATCGCATGCGGCGCGGCCTCGAGCAAATCATCGAGCGGCTGCGCCTGCCTTACGTGGTTTACAACATGGGGTCCATCGTGCACTTGCAGACGTCCGGCGTGCTGCTGCTCGACACCAGCAATCTGTACAAGCTGTGGAAGGTGAAGAACGATGCAAAGGCCCGCAAGCACATGATGGAAGAGATGGGCGCAGCCTATTCCGCCCACGGCCTCATCACCCTTGCCGGCAGTCGCATCTACACCAGCCTGGCGGACACGGACGAGGTGGTCGACGAGGCGCTCAACCGCTTTGAAGACGTGTTCAAGCTGGTGTAAGCCATGAGTACCCATGAAAACATGAAGTTCCTCTGGTTGCAGGCGAGGGATCGTCTGCTCGCCAAGGAGCTGTTAGCCGGTGAGGGCGCTAGTCTGTCGGTGCGCTGTCCCGGCGGTTCATCCGTGTGGGTGGGCTCTGTGACGGATGCAAAACCGAAGCTCGAGGACTGGCGCAAATGTGCCACGGAAGGCCCGGCTACCGTGCACGCCAGCGTCTATGCATGCCGTGGCGACGTGGGTGCCGTGGTCTGGGGCAGCGGCCCGTTTGGCGCTTGCCTGGCGGGTTTCGGCGGCACATTGCCTCAGGTGTTCGACGAGCAGGCCCGTCACATCGGACCCATGGCCCCCGCAGTCACGCAGTACACCGGAATCGGAAGCGCCTTGCATAAAGGCGGCAACGCGCTGATCTGGCGCGGCCTGCCCTTATGCCTGGGAACCACTTGCACACGCATGGCATTGAACGCGGAGCTTTTTGAAAAATGCGCAAAGGCTTACGTGCTGGCGGTCGCCACCGGAGGACGTGTCGAGATGTTGCCCTGGTTAGTACGTTACATCGCCAATTCGCGTCTCCACAGGGACGAACGCCACGCGACGGAAGCTTTCGCCTGCGGTGAATTGCCCATGGAAAGCCGCGGCTACTAGCAGTCTTTGTTGGACCACGAGAAACAAGCAAGGAGGAGCCACCAGCATGGAACCCGTTTCGTCGTCGCCGTTTTCTCTTCGCCAGATCGGTTCAGCCTTGCTGATCGGCTCCGTCGCCCTGCTCATGCTGGGACTACAGCCCATTCTGCTGGGCGAACTCGTCACCGCTCACGCCATTACCATGGAAGGAGTCGGTATCATTGCCATGGGCGAGATCGTCACTCTGGGCCTGGGCGTGGTCTTGGGCGATGCACTGCTGCCCCTGTCCCGATACCGCGTCATTACCGTTATCGCTGCACTACTGGTGGCTGGCCTCGACGGCATCACCAGCTTTGCCTCGGGCGATGGCTGGATAACCGTGTTGCGGGCGGTCACCGGCCTGGCGGAAGGGGTGCTGGTCTGGGTTACCACCAGCGTGATCGTACGCGGTTACAAACCCGATCGCCTTGTCGCATTCTTCATGGTTCTGCAGACCCTGACCCAAACCGGCATTGCCGCCTTGCTGGCCGCCTGGATCATTCCGAGCGCCGGTTGGAAGGGCGGCTTCCAGCTATTGGGGCTTTTTACCTTCCTCTCCACTATCCTTGCCTTGGGCTTGCCTTCCAGCCTCAAACCGCTCACTCCATCTGCCGCCAAGAAGCTCAAATGGTCGGCCACCACCGCGTTGCCCCTTGTCATCGCCTTCCTGCAAATGGCGGCCCTGGGCGCCCTCTGGGCCTATCTGGAACCCGTCGGCCTTGACCAAGGTTTCGATGCGCAGGGCATTCAGGCCGTGATCTCCGAAGTTTTGTTAATGCAGATGGTGGGCGGTACCGCCGCCATCTGGCTGATCCGGCGACTCGACATCGCCGCCACGCTGATCGCAGGGGGAGTGGTGCTTGCTACCATTGCCGGTGGCATCTACGCCTTACCGGCGGGCGCCCATTCAGAATTCACTTTGCTATGCGCCGCCTTCGGTTTCGCCTGGTTGTTCCTGATGCCTTTCCACGTAGCCCTGGCGTTCCGGGCCGACGCCAAAGGCCGGGTGGCTGTACTGGTGCCAGCGGCGCAACTATTGGGCTCCGCCTTCGGCCCGCTCATCGCATCCCTGGTGGTGACGGGCGACGACGCAACACCGGTGCCTATCGTCAGCGTGTGTTTCGCGGTGACCATGGTGGCGCTACTGCTGTTCGCTCGCAAACGCTGGATGCACTCAGAGCGCCTGCCTGAGAAAAGTTTCAGCGGCAAGGTGGTGTTGGTGGCAGGTGCCTCGTCGGGTATGGGCCGTGCATTCGCCCTGCGCCTTGCCAGCGAAGGCGCGAGCGTCGTCGTGACGGCCCGGCGCAAGGAGCGGCTGGATACGCTTGCCGCCGAGATCGAACTATGCGGCGGCCGCTGTCTGCCCTTGGCTGCCGATGCGGAAAACCCCGACGATGCGGCCCGCGTCGTGGCTGCCAGTGTCGAAAAGTTTGGTCGCATCGACCTGGCGCTCCTCAATGTGGGTGGTGCGCCGGCCATCGACATGCGAAAGATGAATGCCCGCGAAGTCACCGCCTACATGCGCACCAACTACGACACGGTGGTGAATTACCTGTTCCCCGTGCTCGACCAGATGCGCAAGCAGCGAGACGGCATCATTGCCCATACCAATTCCCTGGCCGGTTTCCTCGGTGTGCCCCTGCAAGGGCCTTACTCGGCGGCCAAGGGTGCGCTACGGCTGCTGTTCGACACCTGCCGCATCGAATTCGCCCTCTACGGCATCCGCTTCGTTTCGGTCTATCCTGGCTTTGTCGCCACCGCGGCCACGGCCAATGACGGCATGCCGGCTCCCCTGGAGATTTCCGAGGCGGAAGCGGTGGATCACATCCTGTATGCGGTTCGCCAAGAATGCTCGGACTATCTCTTTCCCTGGACCCTGCGCTGGCTGGTGAGACTGGCCGGCGTGCTGCCCAAGCCGCTGACGAATTGGATCCTGCACTTCGAAGTTCCCCCTTATCCGGAGCATCACGATGACTCACGCGTTGTTACCTGAAACGTCTGCCGCTTTGATCGAACAACGCTTTGCTGCGCAGGAGGCGCGCGCGCAGGCCTTGAGGACATCGACGGCGGGCGAGCGCATCGGAAAACTGAAGCGCTTGCAATCCGCTTTGCTGAGCCGGCGAACCGACTTCTACGAAGCCTTCGCCAACGATTTTCACAAACCCGTCGTCGAAGTCGATCTGACCGAAATGCTGCCCGTGGTGGAAGAGATTCACGCCGCAACACGAAACCTGCGCAAATGGATGCGGCCCATGCGAGTGGCGCCAACCCTGACGACTATCGGTACGTCGGCGCGCGTACTTTACCAGAACAAGGGGCGTTGCCTGATCATCGGGCCGTGGAATTATCCGGTGGCGACGCTCATTGGCCCCTTGGTATCGGCTGTCGCTGCGGGAAATACGGTGATATTGAAGCCGTCGGAGTTTACTCCTGCGGTCAACGCCGTTCTGGCAGACGTGATCACCGAGGTTTTCGATGCCGCCGAGGTGACGATGGTCGCTGGTGGGGTGGCGACAGCCCAAGCCTTGCTCGCTTGCCCGTTCAACCATATCTTCTTTACGGGATCGCCGGTGGTAGGCAAGCTGGTGATGACTGCCGCCGCCAGGCATCTGGCGTCCGTAACGCTGGAACTGGGCGGCAAGTCGCCGGTCATCGTCGATGCAAGCGCCGACCTGACCCAAGCCGCTGAACTGATCATGTGGGGAAAGCTGCTCAATGCCGGACAGTCGTGCATTGCACCGGACACCCTGTTCGTACATCGCAGCGTGCACGACGAACTGCTGCGTCGCTGCAAGGATATCATCGCCGCACGCTATGGTGATACCGATAGCGAGGTTGCGGCAAGCAAGGATCTTGCGCGGATGATTCACGAGCGCCATGCCAGCCGCATTGCCGCATTGATCGACGATGCTCGCAGCCTGGGGGCGAAACTGGTTGCGGGCGGCAGTCACGATTTCAAGGAACGGTTTGTCGCTCCCACGCTGCTGACGAAGATTCCGCCAGCGGCGCAAATCGCGCAGGAGGAGATATTCGGCCCCGTACTTCCAGTCTTCGAGTTCGATGATATTGACGAGCTTGTCTCTTGTCTCAACGCGCGTCCCAAGCCTCTGGCTCTCTATCTGTGGAGTACTCGCAGCGAGAACATTCGTCGCGTAGTGAGCGAAACGAGTTCGGGCAGCGTAGTTGTGAATCACTGCATGCAGCAATACGCGCACAATAGTTTGCCCTTCGGCGGCGTCAACAATTCCGGGATCGGAAACTCGCACGGATTCTACGGCTTCAAGGCATTTTCCCATGAGCGCGCCATGTTGCGCGGCAGCCGCCTGCTGCTGGTAAAAGCGTTCTTCCCTCCGTACTCGCCGCTAAAGCAAGGTCTGGTCAAATCCATGATGGCTTTGCTGTGCAAACTTTGAGGGCCAATACTAAACCGGGGACAAGACAATGCGAATTCCAGTGATCGTGATCAGTGCGCTGTGGCTTGCAGCTCCACTCTCCACGCAGGCCGAAGTGACCGCCCGCCAACTCAAGCTGCTGCAGAACAATTGCCTGCAATGCCATGCGCGGGAAAACATCGGTGTTCCTGTCATGGGCAGGCCAGAGGACTGGCGCGGCCGCAACCGGCAAGGCGAAGATGCGCTGCTGCGCAATGTTGTGCAAGGCATGCGCGGGATGCCACCTCTCGGCTATTGCGCCGCCTGTGACGAAACCGATCTGCGGGTGCTGATCCGAGTGGTCGCCGGACTGGAAGGGAAAAAATGATGCCTGATGAGATGAATAGGAAACGCCGCCAATTTCTAGGGATAGCCGCCGGCGCCGCCGCAACTCTGTTGCCTGGGTGTGCGCCGAGCGGCACCGAGCCTCAGGCACCAGTCGCTTACGCGCCGGGCAAACCTCTGCCTTGGGTCAACTGGGCAGGCACTGAGCATTGCTTCCCGAAGGAGCGGCTCGGCCCTGCTTCGGAAGCACAACTTGCTGACATGCTCCGCAAGGCGAAGGGCACGGTGCGTGCCGTGGGATCGAGCCACTCCTTTACCGGCCTGGTGCCGACTGACAATACGCTAGTTGCCACCGACCTGCTGAGCGGCCTCATCAACTACGACGAAGCCACGCTGCAGGCCGAGCTGTGGGCGGGTACGCGGCTGCATGACCTCGGCCCGCTGCTCGCAGGCGTTGGCCAGGCATTGCCCAACATGCCGGACATGGACTATCCCGCCCTGGGTGGTGCCATTGCCACTTCGGTCCACGCTACCGGGCCGCGTTTCGGTTCGCTGTCGAGTTATGTCATCAGCCTTACGCTGGTGACGCCCGGCGGCGAATTGATCGAGTGCTCCGCCACGCAGCACCCCGAGATATTCAACGCGGCGCGCACATCGCTCGGTGCACTGGGCATCGCGACCCGCATCCGGCTGCAAAATGAGGCGTCCTTCCAGCTTACCGAAGTCAACCAGGTCGAACGGACTGAAGACGTGCTTGCCGAACTGGGCACGCGATTTGCACGGCATCGGCATTTCGAGTTTTTCCCGCTGACGAATTCGAACCTGTGCGTGACCGTTGCCACCGATCCGGTCAAACCGGGCGACAAGGACGTGGGGGAAGACGATCCGTCGGCTGTCAACGACCTGCGCAAGCTGTTTAATGCGGTGAACTGGATGCCGGGGGCAAACGCAATCTACGATCGTGTGCTGAAAATCGCGCTGGGTGATGCGGCCTCGACCATCCGCACTGGCCCGTCTTACCAGGTCTTTCCTCACGTTCGCGTCGTGCGCTTCCGCGAAATGGAGTACATGGTGCCGGCTGAAGCTGGTCCAGCGTGCGTTCGTGAAATCCTGCAGACCATTCGCGAACGGAAAATCCCTGTGTGTTTCCCACTCGAGTATCGCCGAGTCGCCAGCGATGACATCTGGCTGTCGATGTTCCAGGGGCGGCCGAGCGCATGTATTGCCGTACACCAGTTCGGCGACATCGACTTCAAGCCTTATTTCGCCGAAATCGAACCCATCTTCTGGAAATACGAGGGGCGGCCCCACTGGGGCAAACTGCATACGCTCGACGCCAGACGCCTGTTCGCCCTCTACCCGAAGCATTGGAAGGATTTCCAGGAGATTCGCCGCACCCTCGACCCGCAGGGCAAGATGCTCAATCCCTACTTGAAAAAAATCTTCGGAGCCTGACATGATCTCGCGCCGGACTCTGCTTATCGGTGGTGCAGCAAGCGCCGCGCTGGCGTTGGCAAGGCCTCGCGAATTCAACGGCGGGCACTTGCCCTATTTTGCAAAGCTCAATGCAACGCTACGCCGGTATGGGATCGACAGGCCCGTGCTGCTGATCGATCTGGACCGGCTCGACCGCAACATCGATCGCGTAGTCAAATCGGCGCGGGTGGGCATGCCACGCAATTATCGTATCGTGGTCAAGTCAGTGCCGAGCCCCGGACTGGTTGAGTACATTGCAAGGCGCGCCGGGACAAATGCGGGGATGGTGTTCCATCGCCCATTCATCGAGGAGCTGGTGCGCCTGCGGCCACAGGCCGACCTGCTACTTGGCAAACCGATGCCTGTAGCGGCGTTGGCAACCTTCTACGACCGGCACAGCGGCTCGTTTGACCCTTCGCGCCAGTTGCAATGGCTGGTCGATTCGGATGCACGGCTGGCCCAATATCTTGAGCTGGCAAAAGGCCGGCAGCTGCAACTGAGAGTCAATCTGGAAATCGATGTCGGCCTGCACCGCGGTGGCTTTGCCGACCCAGGGGCGCTGGCGGGCGCGCTTGGAACCATTGCCCGCAACCCGGAATACCTGATTTTTTCAGGCTTCATGGGCTACGACGCGCACATCATGGGCCTGCCGGAATTTCTCGGAAAGAGCGAAATCCCCAAGGTAAAAGCACGCTATGCGGCATTTATCGACATGCTTCACCGCCAGTTTCCGGAGCTTTCCCCAGGCCCCTTGACTTTCAACGGCGCCGGTAGTCCTACCTTCCGCCATCACGAAACCGGCTCGCCGCTCAATGACATATCGGTCGGCTCCGCGTTGTTGAAACCGACACATTACGACCTGCGCATTCTCGCCGACTTCGAACCCGCCGCCTTCATTGCTACGCCAATACTCAAACGACACCCCAGCACAGGACTGCCCACTCTGGAATGGTTGGGCAGCCCGATGTCATCCTGGGACAGAAACAGCGCGGATACGCTGTTTGTCTACGGGGGCAACTGGCAGGCTGAGCCGGAATCCCCCGGCGGTGTCCGGAGGGCCGGGATTTATACAAGTTCGAACCAGGAAGGTTATTACGCCGCCAGAGGAGTCGTTCTGGCAGCGGATGATTTTCTGTTTTTGCGGCCAATGCAATCCGAAGCGGTCCTGCTACAGTTCGGCGATCTGGTTGGGGTACGCGGTAACCGGATCGAGTACCGTTGGCCGGTACTTCGTGCCGATCTTTGATTCTTCTGCGGCGTCGGACTCTGCCGGGTTCTGGTGCAAATTTCTGCACATGCAATGGCTGTCTAGCTTTCAATCTGCATTGATCCTGCAGCAAGTGCGGCATTCCAATCACGCGATGACAGCTTGTAGCACAGGTGCCAAGGTACGCACAGAATAATAATTTCCTGTTCAAAGTGCCGCCCCTTGAACAGGTCCTCCATGCTCCTGCGCGCTGCCATGACCTGTAAAGCGCAGAATTTCAGCCGATAGCCCTATTTGCACCAGAGCACGCTGCATTAGTTCGCCCTGTTTTGCACAGGGCGTGTTTTCACATCCTTCTCGCAGCAATTGCGCTGGATCAACATTAAGGAATTGGGAAAAAATTGCGCCTCAGTAGATCGGCCAGCTACACAAAAATTGAGAAGGAGGGCAATTTTTCAAAACCGTTTCTCATTTCGGAACGCAGAATAGCTTGGGATGAGCACGAAGTTGATGCTTACATGGAATCAATGGTAACAAAACAATACACCGGTCCAAGGCTTACCGCTGGAGCATTAAGGACGCCTTCGGCAATTCTGATTGCGGGGTACAAAGCCACAAATAGAAAAAGGGGATTAGCGACTATTGTCACTAACCCCCTTTGCTATTACTGGTGCGGCTGGCAGGAATCGAACCCACGACCCCTTGGTTCGTAGTCGCTTTTATACTCAAACGCAGCTATATAATTCAACCACTTGCACTGCTTGCCAAACTGTTCACTAATCATAGTCAGTCACAAATATGGCACACACACTTTACGTAGGGCACAACTCCAAATTTTAAATGACTAGATAGGCTATTAACCTGTTCTACAGACCGCTTTTTCTTCCTAAACTATAAGTCTGTGCTATTGGTTCCTACGTTCTAATTGAGCGCCATCTTTAGAAACCACCTGCAAATTGACTTGAATAGCGCCGGCGCGCAAGTTTTGCATTTAACAACTCACAAGGTTTTCTCGCTTGCGGTGGGGAATTTGTGTAGAATCACATTTTGCAACTGAATTCCAGTTGCATTTCCATATTCGCTGGATAATAATCAAGTGTCAAAACAAGACAAATTGGAGGCTCGATTTAACTCCGTTCCTGCGGATTTGACGTGGGAGGAATTGGTTGCCTATCTGAAAGGGTATGGATACAACGAGATCTCAGATAAGGGCGGCTCCTATAGATGCTTTTATTCCTCAACCGGGCAAAAGATCTTCCTGCATAAGCCTCATCCTGGCAATATCGTAAAGCGTTATGCGATTAGAAGCGTGATTGTGAAATTAAAAGAATTTGGGATAACCAAGGGATAAATTATGAGCAGTAAACTTTTGAGCCATAAGAATTATCTAGGTTCAATCGAGGTTAGTCTCGAGGACAATTGCCTACATGGACAAGTGCTATTCGTGAACGACTTAATCACGTATGAGGGAGAAAGCCCTTCTGAACTTGAGGAGTCTTTTAGAGCCGCCGTAGATAACTACCTCGACACTTGCGAACGCGAAGGGCTAAATCCGGATAAACCTTGTAGTGGCACATTCAATGTCCGCCTAACACCGGAGATGCACCGTCGCGCCTGCATAACCGCCATAGAGCGGAGACAGTCGCTAAATGAATTTGTCAAGGAGTGTGTATCACTTGGAATATCCGATAAGTCTCCGACCATTCAAATCACGGAAAACCACACGCACGTACATAACGTCCCGAACAATATATCTAACCAGTCTAATGAATACGATGAGGAAGAAATCGCACCATGGCAACCAATAGAAAGCAAAGTAAAACATCAAAGGCGAGCGCATTAAATAGCACCGACTTTGAGTTGATACTTAAGGACTTTCGTCTAGTTAACCTTAAGTGCGAACGATATTTGACACCAGAAGAAGCTCCGAAAGGTTCGTTTTCTCTGGAAGCGAATTCAGAATTCGTGAAGATTCCAAAAGCGGAAAGCGAGAACTCACCGCCCCTGCCTGTCGTCATTACATACAACCTAACACTCATTGGAACCAAGGTTAGCCAAGCTAAAGGCCCAAAGAAGCCTAAGGAAAAGAAAAACGAAAAGTCGTTCTCAATTGATCTTTCTGTTGAGGGATTCTTCGAACTATCCGGCAAGGATCATCTAACCGAGCAGGATCTTTCCAATTATAAATGTATGACCGCTGCGATTCAGCAATTACATTTACTTGGCGTAGATAGAATTCGCACGATTGCAGCTGAGCTGGGCTATAAAGGAGTACGGCCATCTCTAGGAGCACCTAAGTTTGAGCTAGAGAGCGGCGTAACACCAGTTTGAGTGCCGTAGCAGCACATATCCACGGCCCCCGGCGCCGGCGCCTATCACGCCTAAGAGCGCCGGGGGCGGTGGGTATGTGTGGACCACGGAGCACAGGTTGCCGAATACCCCTTAATGCTCTATCCTTTGTCCATCTAGGAGTAATTACGATGGCACGAAAAGACAAATACCCTACCCCATCTCCTGAAGAAGTTCACCCATCCCCGCGCTCCGATCAATTGATCCTGATTGTCAATGATGCACTGAATCGCTTTTCCGGCTCAATTGATGAGCTGGAAAAAGCCCTCGGCATGCTGATGCTCGGTGACTATGTCGGCTGGAAAGTATTAGTACTAGTGCATAACAAACGCACTCTACGCAAATACGAAGAAATTCTCGGCATTCAAGTACGTGATTTTTTTCCAGAAGAAGGACCGGTTGCCATGCGTTCACTCGGCTATGAAGTCGCCACCAAACTGGGGAGTTTCTGGAAAGCAGTCAGTGGTGATATTCCGATTGAAAACCGGCGCGAATTAGCCAGTAACCAAAAAAACAACAAAGGGTAATTAATACCCTTTACAAAATGCATTTATGGCCTTTACTATAGGGGCCATGAATACCCCTTATCTCCCCTCTAATAATCAACTTGGTGCCGCCGTAGCGGCAGCCAGATTGCCTGCGCAGCAGGCAACTGGAGACGGTGCGGCGGCATGCCCCCCTACTGTTAATAAGGGGGGAAAGAACAATAAACCAATCTACACAATCACTGATCCAGAAACTGGGGAAATCAGTCTTGTTTGCCCAACTGGTCAACCTTTTGGGGGCTACAAGTTAATCCCGATATCACCAAGCGGCCTGCATCCCTACGCTGCCATCACCGATTATCTGAATTGCACATTCAAGTTTGATCCGGAAGAGGAATCGTTCGCTAATCTTTTCCAAGAGCTGTTCGATCTACTGGGCGATAAATTTGCTCCTGCCGTAGATCGGATGCGTGGATTACACCGATATAAGCGCTCCTTCCAATTGGGCGAAACATCCGCATTGCTGTGCATAGGCGGCCAAGCGGGAACCGTCTTGATCAGTTTGCCCGGGGCGGCTTGTTCTCTCATTCAAGACTGGCCTGCCTTAGTTGATTATTTTTTTAACCGGCGCAATGCACGCATCACCCGTTGGGATGGTGCCGTGGATGACTACAGCGGCCTCCATTCCGTTGATTGGGCCGAGCAACAGTATCTTTCCGG
>DATEZO010000238.1:0-23612 GCA_035255485.1 Burkholderiaceae bacterium | reverse complement strand
TGGTGATCCTGCCGATGAAGGTGTAGCGTCCGTCGCCAGGATAATCGAACAATACAAGGAGAGATCATGCAATTCGTTTTTACCCCGCAGACTCCAGCGGGTGTTCCCGTTGCCGGAAACAGTGCATTGTTCCCTGTACATCGCATCTATTGCGTGGGTCGCAATTACGTCGAACATGCGAAGGAAATGGGTGCTACTGGCCGTGAGGCGCCGTTTTTTTTCATGAAACCCGCGGATGCAATATTGCCGATATCCGACGGGGTGATTGGAGAAATGCCTTATCCCCCAATGACCAGCGATTTGCATCATGAAATCGAGCTGGTTGTTGCCATCGGTAAAAGCGGCAGGGAAATTTCTGCTGCTGATGCGCCACAGCATGTATGGGGCTATGCGATCGGCCTCGATATGACTCGCCGGGATTTGCAGGGAGAAGCGAAAAAGCTTGGTCGGCCATGGTGCACAGGCAAAGGGTTTGATTATTCAGCGCCGATTGCACCAATTCATCCTGTCGCTGAAACCGGATGGATTACGCGCGGTACGATTGCGTTGAACGTCAACGGTGTGCCGCGCCAGAAAAGTGATATCGGCAAGCTCATATGGAATGTTGCTGAAACCATCGAACATCTGTCGAAATATTATGAATTGCAACCGGGCGATCTTATCTTTACGGGCACGCCGGAAGGTGTTGCTGCCGTCAAGCGCGGTGATTTACTGGAGTGTTCAATCGACGGCCTGGGTGAATTGCGTGTCAGGATAAAGTGATTCGTGTGCATTGACATATATCGTGGATGAATGCCGATATGCGCGATTGATGGATGGACGATTAGACCCGCATGGGAAATGAAGCATGAAACTCTATAGCTATTTCCGTAGTTCCGCCTCGTACCGCGTGCGGATTGCGCTCAATTTGAAAGGACTTGCGTATGATATCGTGCCGATTCATCTGGTGAAAAATGGCGGTGAACAATATACGCCGGAATATCGGTCACTGAATCCGGACATGCTGGTGCCCGCCTTGATCGATGATGCGGCTGACACAACTGCGCTTACCCAGTCGCTTGCCATTATTGAATATCTGGAAGAAGTCTATCCGGAACCTCCGCTCTTGCCGCGATCCGCATTGGACCGGGCATATGTGCGGGCAATTGCACTATCAATTGCCTGCGAAATCCATCCCTTGAACAATTTGCGCATACTGCGCTATCTTGTGCATGATCTGAAAGTCAGCGAAGACAATAAGAACGCATGGTATCGGCACTGGTGCGAGCAAGGATTGGCTACGATCGAGGCAAGGCTCGCCAGCAATAGCCGGGTAGGTGCATTTTGTTATGGCGATACGCCGTCTCTAGCGGATTGTTTCCTGATTCCGCAGATTGCAAATGCGCAGCGCTTCAATTGCGATCTGTCGGGAATGCCTGTCATTATGCGCATCAATGATACTTGCCTGAAGCTCGATGCCTTTCTCAGGGCTTCCGCGGCGATGCAGCCGGATGTGGAATGATGTATCGTTTGAAACAGGCGGTCAGGAAGAGCTCTTGCCATAAGCAATGATCTTTTGGCGCTGTTCACCGAGGCCAGCAATGCCAAGGCATAACTCGTCGCCAGGATTGAGAAAACGTTCGGGTTTCATTCCCATGCCAACGCCCGGCGGCGTTCCGGTGGTAATGATGTCGCCCGGCATTAGCGTCATGAAACGGCTTACGTAGCTAACGAGCTTTGCAACCGGAAAAATCATGGTTCTGGTGCTTCCGGATTGCATGCGCTGCCCGTTCAAGTCAAGCCACATTGCAAGCCTTTGCGGATTTGGTATTTCGTCGCGTGTCACCAGCCAGGGACCGATCGGGCCGAATGTGTCGCAGCCTTTTCCCTTATCCCATTGCGATCCGAGCTCAAGCTGGAATGCGCGTTCCGAAACATCATTCACTACGCAATATCCGGCGACATGCTGCAATGCGGTTCTCTCGCTGACATACTGTGCGCGAGTACCGATAATCACGCCAAGTTCTACTTCCCAATCTGTTTTTCTTGCGCCTTTCGGCAGCATGATCGGATCGTTGGCGCCCGATGCGGAGCTGTTCGCCTTCATGAACACAATCGGTTCTTTCGGAATAGGCATGTTTGCTTCAGCTGCATGGTCTGAATAATTGAGTCCGATACCGATGAATTTACCAACGTGCGCGATCGGGACGCCGAACCGGGGCTTGCCTCGGACCAAAGGCAGCTTGGCGGGGTCGAGTTTTGCCAGTTTTGCCAGCACCTTATCAGAGAGCTGGTGTGTGCCGATGTCAGGGATGAGTGCGGATAAATCGCGTAGCAAGCTGCTATCGTCGATCAGCCCGGGCTTCTCCTTGCCAATGCGGCCATAGCGAACCAGTTTCATGCTGTTTTCTCCGGCTGTTTGATCCGAAAAAAACCTTTGCGATCGCTATTGTTGCGAAGGATTTTTTCGTAATGACAAATGACAAGGCAGATTTGGCACGGGATTCTCAACGCGGTGTCAGCGAAACATGCAGTTTGACTCTTTCGCCCGGATCGTAAGCCATGACGCTCGTATAGCTATGGCCGCGATAGTCATAGGTAACCTGGTATCCGACCGTGCGCGATTCCCAGTGTTCAACCATGCGGCATTGGCGTACCGGTTGCTGTTCAGTCACGACTGCATTATCTGAATTTCCCATCCGATCGCCAACGATGGCGCCGGCAATGGCGCCGGCCGCCGTTGCAGCGGTTCGCCCGGTGCCGCCGCCGACCTGATTGCCGATAATGCCACCGGCCAAGCCTCCGATAATCGAACCGCCGATGCCGCGCTGTTGCTGGCGCTGGACCTGCACATATTCAGTATGGCACTCTTGATGTGGTTGATTGAATTGCTCCACCTGAGGGGTTACGCTTACCACGCGCGCGTAATCCTCGAAATCGGCTGCGTCAACGATCGATGCAGCACCGACGCAAAAAAGACAAAAACTTAAGTTGACCAGCTTGTTCATCAGGCGCTCCCTATTTCAGTCAATAAACAAGTAAACGCCATAAGTATACTGACCGGCGACAAGAATTGTGTAAGAGAATGTTTCTGTTTAAACGGCGCCGCGTCATGGCTTCACAGGAAATCGATTAACTGATGCTTTGGATTGGAATGGTGTACCGGGTTGTCGGTACGGTACCCAATGCGATTTCAAGTCATGCCTCTACACATTGATATTGTTGGCTGCACATCGCCGAAGCCGTCGCTGCACAGACAGTTAAGCGTGAAACCTGGTGTCTCGGCCTGATCGGAACTTGCTGGCTCATCGGGAGCAATATTTATCCGGGCAAGCTCATAGGCCACGATGTACCTCCCGTGCACAGCCGAATGCAAAGAAATCAATCGCATCATCTGGATGAGCTGGTTTACGGTATCTTCAAGCTCGATGCAATCGCTTGCTTTCACACGCCTGTTTGCATGGCAGCGCTGCGCCAGATAGTGCAGGATGCCATTGCGCCCACATAAAAAGCGGTAGCCTTTTATCGGATACCTGATACATTCACGGTGAATTCTTGAAGGCGGTTGATTTTTTAAGTCTGTTGCCCCCGACCGGTATTGTTTTATTCATGCTCATGGTCGGAAATCCTTGGATACTGGGAACGTACAGAAGATACCGTTCGCAGAACAGAAGGAAAAACTACCGGAATCAGGGTTTGTATGCGCGCTGCCCTTTGCACGCAGCCCGGAAGTTGCGCCGATGTTGGTGCCACGGCAGAAAAGAAAAAGGCCAGAGTATCACCGGCCTTTATAAAATGGTGGAGCGGAGGAGGATCGAACTCCCGACCTTCGCATTGCGAACGCGACGCTCTCCCAGCTGAGCTACCACCCCACGTTTCACTATTCTATTGGGCGATGCGGATCTGCGCAACCATGCAATGCATGATTTTAGCGGGGTGTGCGTCTTACATCAGCTTTTTCGTCAATTTAAGGGATGTCTTTAAAAGACATCGCCAAGTCACCGAATCTATTGACGAAAATTTGATTGAACTACTATAGTGACGAAATGATTTCCGATTTCCATCAATTATCTGAAAAAATTAGCCAGCTGGCCAAACTGGCGAACGAACTGCGTCGCGAGAATATGGATTTGCGCCTGAATATTGCCGCTCTCGTTGCCGAGAATACGGATCTGTCGGGGCGGATGCAGGAAGCGCATGCGCGCGTATCTGCATTGCTGGATAAGATGCCGGCAGACGAACAAAATGAGGAGGTCGCATGACACAGTTGGATGTCACGATTATGGGACAGGCCTACAAGCTTGCATGCAAGGAGGGCGAAGAAACCGCATTGTGCGAAGCGGTGGCTTATCTTGATGAAAAAATGTGCATGCTGCGTGACGCGGGCAAGATCAAAGGAAATGACCGTATTGCGGTCATGGCAGCACTCGGCATTGCTGCTGAATTCCTTGCGATAAAAGCGCCAGACGGTCCACTGTCGGAAATGGCATTATTGGAGGTAAAGCAAAACATTTCTTCCATGCATGCGATGCTGGATCTTGCGCTCGCGCCTCAGGAAAACCTGTTTTAAATTTCTCCAAAGTGTTTGACATGCAGTCCGATTAGGGTAGACTTAAATCTCCTGCCGTGTTCGCGATTGTCATATATTCCTTGAACCATTTATGTGCATCGGTTGCGGAAATTCGTTCGATGGGAGTGCGCATCGCTAGTCCGATGAACCCGAAGTTGAACTAACTGTGACCACCTTGAACCGCATGGTTCGGGATGCCGGCAAAGCGGCACAGGCGGGGCTGAATTTATTCGCGGCTGCAATCATGCAGCCGCATTTTTTTATGGCGGCATCCCTTGCTGCTCTCCACTATGCGAGCACAATGCAGTACTGGTTAATAAAGTCAGAGCCGGACGAGATCAGCATCGACGATGGGCTGGCCGCATGCGGTCAGATCGTGCCATGGAGCGGCGTACGTAATTACCAGGCGCGTAATTTCATGCGTGACAGGATGCAGACTGGTGATGCTGTCCTGTTTTATCATTCCAGTTGCAAGCAGCCGGGTATTGTGGGGTTAGCAGAAGTTGCCAGTACGGCGTATCCGGACCCAACGCAATTCAATCCGACAAGCACATATTTCGATGCCAAGGCCACGCATGAAAATCCGCGCTGGATGCTGGTGGATATCCGTATCCTTGAAAAAACGCGTGCAATGCCATTGTCCGAACTGCGTACCTATCCAGAGCTGGCAGACATGCATATCTTAAGGCGCGGGAATCGCCTGTCGATTACGCCCGTCACGCCTGGTGAATGGCGTTGTATCATCCATCAGTTGACCAAATAATGCTGGAGACGGCTGGATGGATATCGGTTTAATTGGCGCACTTCTTGTCTTGGGCGCAGCGGTCGGCTTTGCTGCGGGCCTGCTTGGCATCGGCGGCGGCATGTTGTTGGTGCCGTTCATTACGCTGCTGTTAAGCACACATGGCTTTCCGAAAGAATTGATCGTTCATGTCGCGATTGCGACATCACTCGCGACCATCATGTTTACCTCGATATCGTCACTGCGTGCGCATCACAAGCACGGCGCAGTGCTGTGGAATATCGTGGGATTGCTGGCGCCCGGGATTCTGATTGGCTCCTGGGTCGGGCCATGGATTGGCAAGCAGATGAATTCCAGCATGCTGGCAATAGTTTTTGGCGGATTTGTTACATTGTCCGCGACGCAGATGCTGCTGGACAGGAAGCCCGCGGCATCGCGCAATCTGCCGAATCGGCCTGGCATGTTCGGTGCGGGAGGCGTCATCGGTCTTTTGTCTGGCCTGGTTGGGGCAGGGGGCGGATTTATTTCCGTGCCGTTCATGGCATGGTGTAATGTCAAGATCCACAATGCAGTGGCAACCAGCGCGGCGCTTGGTTTTCCTATCGCGCTGGCTGGTACGCTATCGAATATTTATTACGGCATGAATACGCCCGGTTTGCCGCCAGGATCATTGGGGTTCATCTATCTGCCGGCGCTACTGATCATTTCACTGGGAAGCGTGGTATCTGCACCGTTCGGGGCCAGGACTGCGCACAGCTTGCCAGTAAAATCGCTGAAAAAGATGTTCGCGCTCATGCTCTATGCACTGGCGGCCTACATGATTTACAAGGCATTCAAATAAAGCGGGATAATCTGGCAGGCATCAGGCTTGGCTGAAGCGATCGCGCAACAGGTTTTTCTGGATCTTTCCCATTGTATTGCGCGGCAGTTCGGACGAAAAGAATATCCGCTTCGGCACTTTGAAATTTGCGATTTTTCCTTTTAGCGCGGCGATGATTTGCTGTTCCGATAATCGGGCATCCGGTTTTGCCACGACGACGGCAATCACTGCTTCGCCATAATCCGAATGCGGGATGCCGATGACCGCCGATTCGACAATGCCATTGATCTCGTCGATGAAAGATTCGATTTCCTTCGGGTAAACATTGTAGCCGCCGGAAATGATCAAGTCCTTGCTGCGGCCTACAATGGATAAATATCCGTCTTTATCAAACTTGCCGACATCGCCAGTCTTGAAATAGCCGTCTACGGTGAATTCTTCCGCTGTCTTGTCCGGCATTCTCCAGTAGCCTTTAAAAACATTCGGGCCGCTGGCTTGAATCTCGCCGATTTCATCGATATTGCATGGAACGGGATCATGATCCGCATTTTCCTTCACGACGCGTATCGATATGCCAGACAGCGGCAATCCAACCGTCCCACCAACGCGCTTGCCGTCGCAGGGATTGGATGCCAGCATCGTGGTTTCGCTCATACCGTAACGCTCCAGTATCGTGTGTCCGGTGCAGCGTGTAAATTTATTGAATGTATCAATCAGCAAGGGTGCGGACCCCGAAACGAACAGGCGCATTTTAGTGCAGACCGTCTGATCGAATGACGGTTCCGCCAATAGCCTGACGTAATAGGTCGGCACACCCATGAAAATGGTGGAGTGCGATAAATACCGCACCACCTGCGCACTATCGAACCTTGGCAGGAAGATCATTTTGCTGCCGTTCAGCAGAGCACCATGGGATGCGACGAACAGGCCGTGTACATGAAACAGGGGCAGTGTGTGCAGCAGCACATCGCCCGGCTGCCATTGCCAGTAATCCTGCAGCACTTTCGCATTGGATGCGAGATTGTGATGCGTGAGCATCGCGCCTTTGCTGCGACCGGTTGTACCGGATGTATACAAGATCGCAGCCAGGTCATCGGACTGTTTTATCGCGGTCTCAAATCGATCGGCGTGATGCGTGGCACGCGCCAGCAGCGAGCCATGCCGGTCTTCCGAAAGCGTGAATACATGCTTGACGTCTGCCTTGAATGCAATTTTTGACACCCAGCCAAAATTCAGCGGCGAACAAACCACGACAGCAGGTTCGGCATCGGCGATAAAGTATTCGATTTCTGCCGCGCGATAGGCGGTATTCAGTGGCAGATAAACGTAACCGGCGCGGATTGTCGCGAGATACAAAATCAATGCCTCGGGCGATTTTTCAACCTGTACGGCGACGCGTGCATCCTTCGGCAGCTTCAAGCTGACAAGCAGATTGGCGATTCTTGCGGTTGCATGGTCGAGGTCACGCCATGAGTAGATGAGGCCATCGTGCGTTTCGATGCAGCAGGCGCTTTTGTCCGCAGGGAAGTGCGATTCGAACAGTGCGTAGAGATTGGCATTCATAACGGGAGTCTCTGGATACAGTCAGGCATTTATTTCCCACGCGCGGGGTTGCGATAGGCAAGCACGAGCAGGACGATGCCAAGCGCGATCATTGGCAGCGACAGCATCTGGCCGGCGGAAATCGTGATACCGGCAAACGACACTTCGTAGTCGGGTACGCGGAAATATTCTGTAAAAAAGCGTGCGCAACCATACAGCAGCGAGAACATGCCGCTGACCGCCATCCTGGGCCGGGGGGTACGCGCGAATAGCCATAAAAGCACAAACAGCAATATGCCATCGACAAGCGCCTGGTAAATCGGCGACGGATGGCGCGGCAGGTTATCGACATTCGGCCAGATCATCGCCCATGGTAATGACGGATCTGCGATGCGACCCGGCAGTTCTGCATTGATGAAATTGCCGATACGTCCTGCTGCATAGCCGAGCGGCACCATGGGAGCAATAAAATCCATCGTTTCCATCAAATGCCGGCCGGCTTTGCGGGACCATAGCGCCATCGCTGCCATGACGCCGAGGAAACCGCCGTGAAACGACATGCCGCCTTTCCATATTGCGATGATATCGGCCGGATGCGAGAAGTAATATGCCGGGTTATAGAACAGCACCTCGCCGAGGCGGCCTCCAATGACAACGCCCAATACACCATAAAACAGCATATCGTCCAGATCCTCTTTTTTCCAGCCCGCCGCTGCAATGTGCGGCTGGCGGATGCGCACGCCGCCGAGCGCAATGAATTGGATAAAAGCTACCAGATACATTAATCCATACCAGCGTACATGCAATGGGCCAAGCGAAAACGCAATCGGATCGGGAAGAGGATGGATCAGCATTTATCGTTTCTTTCGCAATAATTCCAAAAATGCGCGCAACACCGGTGAAGCATTGTCGCGCCGCCATACCAGTCCGGTTTCAACCAGTGCTGTTTTTTCCGACAGAAGCTTGTATTCGACGCCGGGACGTTTCAAATTCGATACGGATTGTGGCACAAGTGCGATACCCATGCCTGCCGAAACGAGACCAACGATGGTCTGCATCTGGATCGCCTCCTGACCGATGCGCGGCGTTAGTGCAGCTTCGCGGAAGCAGCCGAGAATGGTGTCATGGAGAGCGGGTGCAATACGGCGAGGAAAAATAATGAGCGGCATGTCGGCCACTGCGTTCAGGGACGCTGTGCGCTTGCCGCGCAATGCTTTCAGGTTTTCCGGCACGGCCAGGATCAGTGGCTCCGACAGCACGGTGAAATAGTCCAGCTCGGTTTTTACCTTGTCAGGCAGCGGCGGAATCAATAGGCCGGCATCGATCCGGCCGTGCATCAGGTCTTCCAGCTGCACGTCGCTGGTTGCTTCGCGCAAGTCGATCTGCACCTCCGGGTAGCATTCACGAAACTCGCGCAGCAGCGGTGGCAGTATGCTGTAATCGGCGGTCGATACAAAGGATAACGACAATAGTCCGGATGCACCGGATGCAGCCCGTCGCACCAGGTCGGGCAGGACGCTGGCCTGTTGCAGGATGCGGTGTGCCTCCGGTAGCAGGGCGATCCCGGCCGGGGTGAGCTTAATGCTGCGTTTGGTGCGGATGAACAGCGGCGTGCCCAGCGCTGTTTCCAGTGACTGGATGGTTTGTGATAGAGGTGGCTGCGTCATGTGTAGCCGGGCGGCAGCGCGCCCGAAGTGCCTTTCTTCTGCCACGGCCACGAAATAACGTAGTTGTCGTAACGCAATATCCATATGTTTTCCGTCTTGATAAGCAAGGAATCATATATTTGACAGGCGGCTTTGTGCAAGGCACTCTCTCTTATTACGCTTGCGCCGTCCTGGCGTTTGACAAGCGCAATTTTGGAGAATGACGATGCCGCAATACCGTTCCCGCACTACCACGCACGGTCGCAACATGGCTGGCGCGCGCGCACTCTGGCGCGCCACCGGCATGAAGGATGGCGATTTCGACAAGCCGATCATTGCCGTGGTCAATTCGTTCACTCAATTCGTGCCGGGCCATGTCCATTTGAAGGATCTGGGCCAGATGGTGGCGCGTGAAATCGAAGCTGCCGGCGGTGTCGCCAAGGAATTCAATACCATTGCGGTTGATGACGGCATTGCCATGGGACACGGCGGCATGCTGTATTCACTGCCATCGCGCGAACTGATCGCGGATTCGGTGGAGTACATGGTCAATGCGCATTGCGCCGATGCAATGGTGTGCATCTCCAATTGCGACAAGATCACGCCTGGCATGCTGATGGCGGCGATGCGGCTGAATATTCCTGCGGTGTTCGTGTCGGGCGGCCCAATGGAAGCTGGCAAAGTGATTGAAGCACTGCACGGCAAGCAGGAAGGCATGCAGAAAATCATCAAGGTCGATCTGATCGATGCAATGATCCAGGCTGGGGACTCGGCCGTTTCCGATGCGCAGGTAGCCGATATCGAGCGTTCGGCATGTCCCACCTGCGGCTCCTGCTCCGGCATGTTTACCGCGAATTCGATGAACTGTCTGACCGAAGCGCTCGGCCTGTCATTGCCTGGCAATGGAACGACGCTGGCAACGCACGCGGATCGGCAGCAGTTGTTCCTGCGTTCGGGCCGCCTGATAGTCGAAATCGCAAGACGGTATTACGAACAGGATGACGCATCCGTTCTGCCGCGCAGCATTGCAACCAAGGTGGCGTTTGAAAACGCAATGGCGCTGGATGTGTCGATGGGCGGTTCGACCAATACCGTACTGCATCTTCTGGCGGCAGCACAGGAGGCCGGAGTGCCATTCACCATGGCCGACATTGACCGCATCTCGCGCAAAGTGCCTTGCCTTTGCAAGGTGGCGCCCGCGACGCAGGATTACCATATTGAAGACGTGCATCGTGCTGGCGGGATCTTCGGTATCCTCGGTGAGCTGGAGCGCGCAGGTTTGCTCGATACCAGCATGCCGACGGTGCACAGCAAGACGCTGAGTGAGGCAATTGCGCATAATGACGTGATGCGCACGCAGGACCCGGCGGTGCATCAGCGTTTTCTGGCGGCGCCCGGCGGAGTGCCGACCCAGGTAGCATTCTCGCAGGCCAATCGCTTTGACAAGCTCGATATCGATCGCGCCAACGGCTGTATTCGCGACAAGGCGCACGCCTATTCCGAAGACGGCGGGCTGGCGGTGTTGTACGGCAATCTGGCTGAAAAAGGGTGCATCGTAAAGACTGCGGGCGTCGATGACAGTATTCTCAAATTCACCGGCAAGGCGCGCGTATTTGAAAGTCAGGATGACGCGGTGGCGGCGATCCTCGGCGATATGGTCAAGGAAGGTGATGTGGTGATCATTCGCTACGAAGGGCCGAAAGGCGGTCCTGGCATGCAGGAAATGCTGTATCCGACCTCGTACATCAAGTCCAAGGGACTGGGCAAGGCTTGCGCCTTGTTTACAGATGGCCGCTTCTCCGGCGGATCTTCCGGGCTGGTGATCGGCCATGCCTCGCCCGAAGCTGCGGAAGGCGGCGCGATTGGATTGGTTAATGATGGCGATATGATCGAGATCGATATTCCGGAGCGCCGCATTCACCTGCAGGTCAGTGATGCGGATTTGGCGCAGCGCCGCGCCGCAATGGAAGCACGAGGCTCTGCAGCATGGAAACCGGTTAGCCGCGAGCGTGTCGTGTCACAGGCGTTGCAGGTGTATGCGCTATTGGCGACATCAGCCGATCGCGGAGCAGTGCGCGATTTATCCCAGTTGAAGCGATAAAGGTCGGTGTTGCATGAGATGGTGGAGCGCCAGTTCCTGTTTCGGGAACTGGCTGGATTATTCGAACGTCTTGGCGATGCGTTCCTTGCGGGCCTTTTCCATCTGTTCATGCGCTTTGCGCTTATCCAGCCCCAGCATGCGTTCGATAAATTCGAACCAGATGAATCCGATTGCCATCAGGCCGACAATCCACCACCAGGATAGTGTGGCAATCGGTCCGACCTCGAAATACCGTAATGCGGATAGTATGGCAATCAGGATGATCAGTGGCATGGCAGCTCCGTTTCTTCGGTGCAGCATATTGTTAAATATTGCAAAGGTCAATCCGTATGTCAACTTCCCGGGCTGGTTTGACGTTATGAAAAAACACAAAAGTTTTATTTTAAATAAAAAGCGTTAGAATATCGGCTTATTACCTTGGAGAAAGCAATGAAACGTTCCCTGTTGTTAGTGTGTACTGCAGTCGCTGCAATGGCTTCCAATGGCGCTTTGGCAAATGCAGATTTGGCAAAGGCAAAAAATTGCCTGGCTTGCCATGCTGTGGCAAACAAGGTGGTGGGTCCGGCATACAAGGATGTAGCGGCAAAATATGCGGGCCAGAAAGGTGCGGAAGACAAGCTGACTCAGAAAGTGCTCAAGGGTGGAAGCGGCGTCTGGGGCGCCATACCGATGCCGGCCAATGCGCAGGTTACGGAAGCGGAAGCCCGCACCCTGGTAAAATGGATTTTGACGCTGAAATAATCGGTATTTGCTTTATTTCGCTTCACTAAAAGCGCTCGGTTGAGCGCTTTTTTATTGCGCTGTCATTTTGTGCGAATGGAAAAATGTGGAATGTAAAAAAGCGCCCGGGTCCGAAAACCGGGGCGCTTTTTTTACCTTGAAACCAATTACTTGGTAACAGTCAATACCGTGCGCTTGCCACCTTTGTAGGTGTACAGCGTCAGCGTGCCATCCTTGATATCGCCCTTGGAATCGAACTCGATATTGCCGGTGACGCCCTTGTGCTTGATCTTGGCCAGAACAGGCAGGTATTTTGCCGGTTCGGCAGAGCCAGCCTTCACCATCGCATCGGCCATGGTCATGACGGAGTCATAGACGTACGGCGCATAGATTTGCACATCGACACCGAACTTTTTCTTGTAAGCTGCCTTGAAATCGTCCAGGCCTTTTTTCTGTGATGCTTCCACGCCGCCTGCTTCAGCGCATACCACCTGGTTGTCAGCCATGGCGTCGCCTGCCAGAGTAGCCAGTGCTTCGGTGCAGATGCCATCGCCGCCCATGAACTTGGCATTGATGCCGAGTTGCTTCATTTGACGCAGCATCGGACCTGCAACAGCATCCATGCCGCCGAAGAACACAACATCAGGATTTTTCGCCTTGATCTTGGTCAGAATCGCATTGAAGTCGGTCGCCTTGTCGTTGGTATATTCCTGCGCAACGATTTGAGCGCCAGCCGCCTTGCTTTTTGCACCCTTGATAAATTCTTCAGCAACACCCTGGCCGTAAGCGGTGCGATCATCGATGACGGCGATTTTCTTGCCCTTGAGGATCTGTACTGCATAGCGACCCAGCGTACCGCCTAATTGACCGTCGTTGGCGACTACGCGGAACGCGGTCTTGAAGCCTTGCTGCGTGTATTTCGGGTTGGTGGCAGAAGGAGAGATTTGCGGAATGCCGGCTTCATAGTAGATCTTGGATGCCGGAATCGTGGTGCCGGAGTTCAAATGGCCAATTACGCCGTTGACTTTCGCATCAACCAGTTTTTGTGCGGCTGCAGTGCCTTGTTTCGGGTCGGCACCGTCATCTTCGGCCAGCAGTTCGAACTTCACTTTCTTGCCGCCGATCGTAACGCCTTTGGCATTCAGTTCATCGATAGCCATCTTGGCGCCGTTTTCATTGTCTTTGCCGAGATGGGCAATTGCACCGGAAATCGGGCCGACATGGCCGATCTTGACAACCTGTTCCTGAGCAGAAGCCATTCCTGCCAATGCAAATGCAATCGCACCAGCCACTGGAATCAATTTGGTCTTGAACTGCATATATTTCCTCCTTGGGATTGAAAAAAAACAAGGTTACTGCAACACTCATCTATTCAGGATTCTGAACACGGGAACGGTACAACATAACAAACTGTTAGCAAAGCATTTTTCTACGGTTTTTTGCAATCTTTGCAATTTTTATATGGCTAAAATTCAAACTCTTGACAAGGTGGATCGTAAGCTTCTGAATTTATTACAAAATAACAATCAGATATCAACGCGCGCACTGGCAGAAAAAGTACATATTTCCCAACCCACTTGCCTGCGCCGCATCCACAACCTGCGGGAAGCAGGCATTATCAGCAGCGACGTTTCCATGGTGGATCCTTTTGCATTGGGATACGGCATGCTTGCATTTCTTGAAGTATCACTGAGCAATCAGTCGGATGAACATATGCAGGCATTCGAAACGCGCATGGCGAAGGAAATGGAAGTCATGCAATGCTATTTTGTTTCAGGTGATTATGACTATTTCCTGGCGGTGCATGTCATCGATATGGATGCTTATTATCAGTTTGTGCGGCGTGTCATTTCAGGTTCAGGCAATGTGCGTCATTTTCAATCGCGTTTTCCAATGAAATGCGCCAAATTTGCCACACGCATTGTGTTTGACGAAAAGGTGGCCAATGTGCAGGTACGGATTTCGAAATAGCGGTCATTGTTTTTCATAACGCAACCGTATATGTATTGGATGACACTAATTCAGGTTTACTTTCACTGAAATTTGCGCTGCAACGAGGGGTGGTCATCTTTCGGCTTGTTGCTACGAATATTTATACATCCCCCTGTATTTTTAAAAACCTGCGGTTTTATTCGGAAGTGGCAGGTTTTTTCATCATACTCCCGATTTTATAGTGTATTTCAGACACGCATGGCGCCTGGCGCAATAGCGGGCTCCGAGGTGCGGCGCGGCATGCCGGTAAAGGCGAAATCGACATCGGGCTGACGGCCCGACACGATATCGGCGATGGCGCGTCCGGAGCCGCAACCCATGGTCCAGCCGAGCGTGCCATGGCCGGTATTCAAAAACAGATTACCGAAGCGTGTCTTGCCGATATAGGGGATATTGGAAGGCGTCAACGGCCGTAATCCGGTCCAGTAGGCCGGGTTTGCATAATCACAGGCATCAGGAAACAAGGTGCGAGTACGCTGTGTGATGGCTTCGCAGCGGATCGTGTTCAGTTCGCGCGTATACCCGTTGAATTCGCATGTGCCTGCCACTCGCAGCCGGTTACCCAGTCGCGATACCACCAGTTTGTAGCCGTCATCAGTGAGCGAGACCGTTGGTGCCGCGTCCGGATGCGTGATCGGATAGGTTGCCGAATAGCCTTTGCCGGGATAAATCATCAGATTGATACCCAGGGGCTTGAGCATCGGTGTCGAAAAACTGCCCATTGCCACCACGAATGCGTCGGCGTGCAGCGTCTGGTGAATGCCTTCCGGACTGATGATTTCAACCGCGGCAATCCTGGCTGAAGCGCCTGTGCCTTCGGTCAGCAGCCGGGTCACACTGGTGTTGAACTGGAAATGGACGCCGGCTTCCGCCGCTCTTTGTGCCAGGCCATTTGTAAATTCGTACACATCCCCCGATTCGTCAGTTGCGGTGAAATCGCCACCCACGATCCTGCCGCGCAAGTGTGCAAGTGCCGGCTCGATCCGGATAACCTCATCCGCACTAATTGAGTTGCGCGGACAGCCCAGATCGCGCATCAGCTTTGCGGCATGCTGCGAATGCGCAAATTCTTTCCGATCGGTATAGAAATGCAGAATGCCGCCCGTCAGGCAATGGTAGTCAATCCCGGTTTCGGCACGTACCGCCTGCAAGGTCTGGCGACTGTATTCCGCAATTGCCACGATCTGGCGAATATTGCCGGCCATGCGTCCCGGCAGGCATTCGCGCAGGAAATCCAGCCCCCATTTCCACTGCAGCCACTCGGCGCGAAAACGGTACAGTAATGGCGCATCTTCCCGCCCCAGCCATTTCAGCACTTGGCGCGGCGCAGAGGGATTGGCCCACGGTTCGGCATGCGATACTGAAATCTGGCAGCCATTGGCGAAGCTGGTTTCCCGTGCGACGCCTGACTGACGTTCAATGACGGTAACTTCATGCCCCGCCTTGTTTAGAAACCAGGCAGAGGCGGTGCCGATAACGCCGGAGCCTAACACGATGACTTTCATTGAAGATCTCCATGATTCAACGAAAGCACGGTAAATAATTCCGAGTCATGAATCGGTTCAAGAATGCATGTCGCCATTTGAATCGGCAACGGGTTATTTCGTAGCGCTGAAAAATGGGCAGACATGCTGGGGCTTTATTTTTGGGCTGCCCGCAGTCGCGCAAGCTCCTGCGACACGGCGCGCGCGATGACTTCTTCCATCGTTTGCTGCAAGCCTTGCCGGATTTCTTTTGTCAGACCTTCGATCGCTGTTTGCAATACGTCGGCCAGGCTGTCCCTGACACGCTGTTCCAGGGCAAAATCAACACGCCCGAGAATCTGCTGTAGCACGCGTTCGCTTATTTCCTGTTTCAGGTCATGCAGTTTTTCCAAGACGATCTGATCGACATCCGGCATGGCCTCGTGATCGCTTCCTGCCTTTGATGCAGGCGATTCAGCAGGTGTGTCTTGTTCCGGGCCGGCGTCGGCAGCGGGAATTGGTGCGGGTGGCAGAATGACTTCGGTAAGAACCGGGATACCGGCATCCATCTGGGAATGGTTCATGTTTTTTCCGCGATGTAATGGATAAGCGGATAACCGCGCTGCTGATAAAAGCGATAACGCTCGCGCCCCGCCGTTTTATCGGCCTCATCCGCCGAAATGATTTCAAGCATCCGTTCGAAGCGCGCAAAGTGCACCGGCATGCGACCGGATAAATTGATCAGAATTTGATAGTGCGGCAGTTCGGCTGTGTCCTTGTCAGTCAGGATCACAGGCGTTTGCGCCGCCAACGGGTCTTCGGCAGCCACATGCGGCAGGAAATCCAGTTCGGAAAAATTCCAGAGCGCTTCATTCAATGCTGCAAGCTGGACGTGGTCGCTGCCCAGCAGCACCAGCTTGCAATCGGCCGCGCGCGCCTTGCGCACCAGCCGGCATGCGTAGGTGAGCTTGTCTGCAACATTGCTATGGAAATCGATATGGGTCATGTTGCGAAGATAACCAGGGCGGAGCAGTGTGTTTGAGTAAATATCATGTCATGCCAATAGCCATGCCGATGCGGCGCAGCGGAGGTATGCATCAAAAGCGAAAACCCGATGCCGCATTGCCGGCGGCAGAGGGCGTATCGATACGTCTGGTGCGCGCGTCCTTCCTGGCCTCATGCGCCGGCTTTTCCTGGGTAACGCCGATGGTTTTTGGCAGGGGCGCTGCGGGCTCCGGCGGCGGATTGCGATAGTTCCCGGGTAGTTTGCTGGAGTCCGGATAAGCTGCGGCGGTGAGCAAGGCGTTCCAGGCATTCGACTGGAAACCCTGTTGCGTATTGCGGCCAACGGCCAGAAAAGGTAATTGACTGTCTCCTCCCGCCTGATGCAATTGCGCCATGTCTTCAGGGGAAGCGATCGTTTTTTCGGTGAACGGAATGCCGCGCACATTCAGCAGCGTGCGCCCCTCGTCGCATGGCGCGCATTTGGTCGTCGTGTAAAGTACGACTGGATTGTTTTTGGCAGCTTCTGCCAATTCATACGGCAGCGGAATATCGGCAGCGCTGCCATTCGTCATCGGTTTCTGCTCGACCCTGGCCGCTGACAGAGGAGGCGGCATATCGCTATAGGTGACCTTGCCATCCGGAGCCACCCATTTGTAAAGCTCCGCCTGCGCGCTTGCAGCACAAAATAAAAACATCAACGACAGCGGCCATGAGGGCAAAGTGCATCTCATATTGTCTGCTCCCTGAATAAGATCGATGTGGCATGGATCATTGCATCATTCCGTGCGTCTCGTGAATCCGGTTCTGCAACCCTTTAACGTGAAAGTCGCGCAGCGGCTTATTCCAACGCCCTCGCCCACTTGCGGAGCAGGGGAAGGGCGGCCATGGCGCAATTGCACGCACTTGGGTGGCACTTCGCCATGACCGTTAGAGTGCCATGCCGTTGTGCCGCAGCAGCGCATCGATGGTCGGTTCCCGGCCGCGGAATGCCTTGAATGATTCAAGTGCCGGACGCGAACCGCCCATCGCCAGGATCTCTTCCTGAAATTTCTGCCCGATATCAGTGGCAAGAATGTTGCCGCAAATGGCGCATGCTTCTTCGAATGCGCTATAGGCATCCGCCGACAGGACTTCCGCCCACTTGTAGCTATAGTATCCGGCTGCATAGCCGCCTGCAAAAATATGGCTGAATGCATGCGGAAAGCGATTGAAGGCAGGCGGAATTAATACTGCAACCTGCTGCCTGACTTCGGCCAATACATCCTGTACGGTCCGTGCACCATGGGGGTCGTAGTCGAAATGCAAATGCATGTCGAACAGGGCAAGCTCTACCTGGCGCAAGGTCTGCAATCCGGACTGGAAGTTTTTCGCCGCCAGCATCTTGTCGAACAGCGCGCGCGGCAATGCGGCGCCGGTATCGGCATGCGCAGTCATATGCTGCAGCACATCCCATTCCCAGCAAAAATTTTCCAGGAACTGCGAGGGTAGTTCGACCGCATCCCATTCGACGCCCGAGATGCCGGATACGCCCAGCTCATCGACCTGCGTCAGCATGTGATGCAGGCCATGGCCGAATTCGTGAAACAGCGTAATCACTTCATCATGGGTGAACAGCGCGGGTTTGCGTTTGCCATCGAAAACCGGCGGCTCCGTAAAATTGCAGGTCAGGTAGGCAACTGGTGTTTGCAGGCCGTTTTCGGTTTGGCGGCGGCCGCGCGCGTCGTTCATCCATGCGCCGCCGCGCTTGCCGTTGCGTGCGTACAGATCGATATAGAATTGCCCGACTAGCCGGCCCTGTTTTTCGATACGGAAGAATTTCACATCCTTGTGCCAGGTCGGCGCGATATCCGGTTTGATGTCAATCGCAAATAGCGTTTGCACCACGCGGAACAAACCTTCGATGACTTTCGGTTCCGGGAAGTATTGCTTGACTTCCTGTTCCGAAAACGCATAGCGCCGCTCGCGCAGTTTTTCCGATGCGTAAGCCATATCCCACGCTTCCAGCGTATCGAGATGCAGTTCGTTTTTGGCAAATGCCTGCAGTTCGGCCAGATCGTTTTCGGCAAAAGACCGTGCGCGCTGTGCCAGATCTTCAAGAAAGCCGATTACCTGCGCAGGCGTTTGCGCCATTTTCGGCACCAGCGAGACTTCGGCAAAATTGCGATAACCAAGCAGCCTGGCTTCCTCGTCGCGCAACTTCAGCAGATCGACCATGATTTGCGTATTGTCCCATTCCGGCTTCGCACCCAGTTCGGACGCCTTGGTTACATTGGCCCGGTAAATCGTTTCGCGCAGTGCGCGATTGCTGGCATATTGCAAGACCGGAAAATACGATGGAAAGTGCAGCGTGAACTTGAACCCGACCTTGCCGTCCAATTCCGCCGCCGCCTGCGCAGCATGCTTGACGTCTTCCGGTAGTCCTGCCAGCTCTTCCCGGTTTTCGACGATCAGCGCATAGCCGTTGGTTGCATCCAGCACATTCTCGGAAAAACGGGTCGATAGCGCCGCCTGCTGTTCCTGGATATCGGCAAATCTCTGCTTCGTGTCATCCGGCAGTTCGGCGCCGCCCAGGCGGAAATCGCGCAATGCGTTTTCAATGATTTTCTGCCGCGCCACTGAAAGCGTTGCATATTCCGTGCTGGCGCGCAGCGCCTTGTATTTTTCGAATAACGCAAGGTTTTGCGATAGCGACGTCCAGAATTCAGTCACCTTGGGCTGGTTCTCATTGTAGGTGGCACGCAATTCCGGCGTGTCGATCACTGCATTGAGATGGCTGACAATACCCCATGCGCGACCCAGCTGCTCGGTAGAGTCTTCCAGCGGCTCGACAAAATCCGCCCATGTCACCTGTGACAGCGTTTCCAGCCGTGCGACAACAGCCCGGTTTTCGGCCAGCAGGGTCTCGATTGCGGGGGTGACATGCTCCGGCCGGACCGAATCGAAACGCGGCAGGCCGGAGAAATCAAGTAGCGGATTGACCGCGTCATTCGAAGAGGTATTCATGTGTCAGGTTCTTTCAGCAGCTTCGATAGTGTTGATCAGCAGCATCGTGATCGTCATCGGCCCGACACCGCCTGGCACCGGCGTAATATAACCGGCAACTTCCTGGGCGCTGGCAAAATCGACATCGCCGCACAATTTTCCATTATCGTCGCGATTGATGCCGACATCGATCACCACGGCGCCGGGTTTGATCATGTTGCCCGTCAGCGTGTTTCGGCGTCCCACTGCGGCAACAACCACATCGGCTTGCCTCGTATGGTATGCCAGGTCGGGAGTCCCGCTATGACAGATGGTGACGGTGGCATTGGCTTGCAAGAGCAGCAGCGCCATGGGCTTGCCGACGGTGTTGCTGCGCCCGATCACAACCGCGTGCTTGCCTTTCAAGTCGAAGCCCGTGCTTTCGATCATTTTCATGCAGCCGTAAGGCGTACAGGGCCTGAACCCGGGTAATCCAGCCAGTAACTCTCCCGCGCTTTGCACCGAGTAACCATCCACATCCTTGCGTGTGGAAATCGATTCAATCACTTTGTGTGGGTCGATATGCTTGGGCAGCGGCATCTGGACCAGGATGCCGTGAATCGACGGATCCTTATTCAAGGCGTCGATGCGCTCCAGCAGTTCCGCCTGCGTCAGCGTGCTTTCATATTTCTCCAGCACCGAACGAATGCCGGTGTCTTCACAGGCTTTTACCTTGTTCCTCACATAGACCTGGCTGGCCGGGTCCTCGCCGACCAGGACGACGGCCAGGCCGGGTTGTCGGCCTTTTGCCGTGAGTGCGGCAGCACGCTTGGCGACATCGGCGCGCAGTTGTTGGGAAAGCAGGGTTCCGTTGATAAGTTGTGCAGGCATGGCGATAGGAATGGCGAAGAGGAAAAGGAAAACAGGATAAAGCAGGATTATAAGGCGGCCGAACTATACCGCCGTCGGAAACGTCTGAATCACATATCTTTTCATATCTTTTAAACACGATCTGATGAGCGTGTGATCCATTGAATATTAATGTTATTTCATAATACGAAATCAAATACCGTAATTTGAAAATTCCGCGCGGTACTGATAGAATTCTCGCAATTCGCATCACGCTAATCGCAAATTGTTACAAAATACCTAATAGCGATAATAGCGATGCCAGATCGGGTACTTAATTTAGGAGACTTCTCATGTCAGCCCAGCTAGACCAATTGATGGCGCAAGCCGCGAACGACCCCGATGTCACGGAAACCCAGGAATGGCTCGATGCGCTTGAAGCAGTCATTGAAAACGAAGGGCCGGAGCGCGCGCACTATTTGATGGAGCGTATGGTCGATCTGGCGCGTCGGCGCGGTGCCCATATCCCGTTTTCCAGCAATACCGCCTATGTCAATACCATTCCGGTACACATGGAAGAACACTGTCCGGGCAACCTTGAATATGAAGAGCGGCTGCGCTCCTGGATGCGCTGGAACGCAATGGCAATGGTGGTCAAGGCCAACCGCGCCGATGGCGATCTGGGCGGCCATATTGCGAGCTTTGCATCGCTGGCCAACATGCTGGGTATCGGCTTCAATCATTTCTGGCATGCACCATCAGAAAACCACGGCGGCGATCTCCTGTATCTGCAAGGCCATTCATCTCCCGGCATTTATGCGCGCGCCTTCCTCGAAGGCCGCCTGACCGAAGAGCAACTGCTTAACTTCCGGCGCGAAGTCGATGGCAAGGGGCTGTCTTCCTATCCGCATCCGAAGCTGATGCCGGCATTCTGGCAGTTTCCAACGGTTTCGATGGGTCTTGGCCCGCTGATGGCAATCTATCAGGCGCGCTTTCTGAAATATCTGGATGCACGCGGGATTGCCGAAACGACCAACCGCAAGGTATGGGCGTTCTGCGGCGATGGCGAAATGGACGAACCGGAGTCGATGGGCGCGATCGGCATGGCGGGACGTGAGCATCTCGACAATCTGGTCATGATCGTCAATTGCAATTTGCAGCGGCTGGATGGACCGGTGCGCGGTAACGGCAAGATTATCCAGGAACTGGAAAGCGACTTCCGTGGTGCCGGCTGGAATGTGATCAAGGTGATTTGGGGCAGTTACTGGGACGATCTGCTGGCGCGCGACAAGGACGGTATCCTGCAACGCGTGATGATGGAAACCGTCGATGGCGAATACCAGAATTACAAGTCGAAGGACGGTGCGTATGTGCGCAAGCATTTCTTCGGCAAGCATCCCAAGCTGCTGGAAATGGTCAGCAAGATGTCAGACGACGATATCTGGCGCCTGAATCGTGGCGGCCACGATCCGCACAAGATTTATGCCGCCTTCAAGCAGGCGCAAGAGCACAAGGACCAGCCGACCGTGCTGCTGGTCAAGACCATCAAGGGCTTTGGCATGGGGCGTTCGGGCGAGGCGCGCAATACGGCGCATCAAAGCAAGAAGCTGGATGATGAGGCAATACGTGAAATGCGTGACCGCTTTGCAATTCCGATTTCGGACGACCAACTGGCGGATATTCCATTTCTCAAGCCGTCCGAAGACTCCCCGGAAATCAAATATCTGCATGAACGCCGTCGGGCATTGGGCGGTTATCTGCCGCAGCGGCGCATGAAAGCGGATGAAACGCTGCCTGTGCCGGAATTGTCCGCATTCAAGGCGGTGCTGGACCCGACTGCTGAAGGCCGCGAAATTTCAACGACGCAAGCCTATGTACGTGTCCTTACCACATTGTTGCGCGACCCTCATCTCAGCAAGCGCGTGGTGCCGATCGTGGTGGATGAAACGCGCACTTTCGGCATGGAAGGCCTGTTTCGCCAGATTGGCATTTTCAGCCGGCAAGGGCAATTGTACGAACCGGTCGATCGCGACCAGGTAATGTACTACCGCGAGGACAAGGCCGGCCAGATTCTGCAGGAAGGCATCAATGAAGCGGGCGGCATGAGCTCATGGATTGCGGCGGCAACATCGTATTCCACCAGCAATCGCATCATGATTCCGTTCTATGCCTACTATTCGATGTTCGGTTTCCAGCGTTTCGGCGATCTGGCATGGGCCGCAGGCGACATGCGCGCACGCGGCTTCCTGCTGGGCGGCACAGCCGGGCGCACTACGCTGAATGGCGAAGGCCTGCAACATGAAGACGGCCACAGCCATGTGATCGCATCAACCATTCCGAATTGTCTGCCATATGACCCGACCTTCGCGCATGAGGTCGCGGTGATCATGCATGACGGCCTGAAGCGCATGATTGAAAAGCAGGAAGATGTATATTATTACATCACGATCATGAATGAAAACTATGCCCAGCCTGGACTGAAGGAAGGCCAGCAAGAGGGCATCCTGAAAGGATTGTATCTTTTGCACGAAGGTGCCAAAGGCACCGGACAGCGCGTACAGCTGATGGGCTCCGGCACCATTCTGCGCGAAGTGATTGCCGCCGCCGATCTGCTGAAGAATGACTGGGGCATCGATGCCGATATATGGTCGGCGCCATCCTTTACGCTGTTGGCGCGCGACGGCCAGGATACGGAGCGCTGGAACATGCTGCATCCGACCGGATCGCCGCGGGCAGCGTATGTTACACAATGTCTGCAGGATACAAGCGGCCCGATCATTGCGGCAAGCGATTACATGCGCACCTTCGCCGAGCAGATTCGCGCCTTCATTCCGCAGGGGCGGCATTACAAAGTCTTGGGCACCGATGGCTTCGGACGCTCCGATACACGCAAAAAGCTGCGAGAATTTTTTGAAGTCGACTGCCATTACGTGACGATCGCGGCACTGAAATCGTTGGCGGATGAGGGCGCACTGCCAATGTCCACGGTGGCACAGGCGCTTGCCAAATATGGGATCGACACCGACAAACCGAATCCGGTGACGTTGTAATTTGCTGACATTCATACTAATAAATTTCCTTCCCTTGCAGGGAGGGAAACATACGGAGCAAAAGCCATGAGCTTGCAGGAAGTGAAGGTACCGGACATAGGCGATTTCAAGGAAGTTGAAGTCATTGAATTGCTGGTCAAGGCGGGTGACCGGGTAGAGGCGGAGCAGTCGC
>DATEZO010000237.1:0-16626 GCA_035255485.1 Burkholderiaceae bacterium | reverse complement strand
GATCATGATCGGCTTGTGATAACCGAATACCTTGCCGGCCACATTCTGTTCATAGGAGCGGAAATAGCCACCCAGGTTCGGTCGTCCGAATTCATTGTTGAAGGCCGCGCCGCCGATCGGGCCTTCGATCATGATCTGCAGCGGCGAAGCGATGCGGTCTGGTTTGCCGTAGGCGCCAGCTTCACCTTGCGCCGGTTGGGTGACATCGGCCGTGTTTTCCCACGGTTGCACTGCTTGCGGCAGCATTAGGTTCGATACGGTAAAGCCAGCCAGGCCAGCTTTCGGCTTGGCGCCACGCCCGGTGGCGCCTTCATCACGGATCTCGCCGCCAGCGCCGGTGGACGCCCCCGGGAAAGGTGAAATCGCGGTCGGATGGTTGTGCGTCTCGACCTTCATCAGGATATGGGTCAGCTCTTTCGATGCCGCATATATGTTGCCATTCTCGCCACCGCGCGGATAGAAACGCATGATCGTTGCACCTTCGATGACCGACGAATTATCGCTGTATGCAACGATCGTGCCCTTCGGCTGCAACTGGTGCGTATTCTTGATCATCGCAAACAGCGACTTATCCTGCGTTTCGCCGTCGATGGTCCAGTCGGCATTGAATATCTTGTGGCGGCAATGTTCGCTATTGGCTTGTGCGAACATCATCAGTTCGACATCGGTTGGATTGCGTTTCGCCTGCGTGAAAGCATCGACCAGATACTCGATTTCATCGTCCGACAATGCCAGCCCCAGATCAGTATTGGCGCGCATCAGCGCGGCCTTCCCGCCACCAAGCAGATCGACCGACTCCAGCGGTTTTGCCGCCAGCTCGCGAAACAGGCTGGCCGCCTCATTAGCGCTGCGTAACACGGTTTCTGTCATCCGGTCGTGCAGCAGTGCGGCGATTGCCTGAGCGTTGGCCTCAGACAATTTTTTTGCGCCGCCCAGCAAACCGGATTTGATTTGCACCCGATACAGCACGCCACGCTCGATACGCCTGATGTGAGTCATGCCGCAATTGTGCGCGATATCGGTTGCCTTGCTGGCCCACGGCGAAATTGTGCCGAAACGCGGGGTCACGATAAATTCCTCGCCCACAGCGCTGCCCGCGTACGGTTCGCCATAGGTCAACAGCGCCTTCAGACGCAGTACATCATCATCCGTTGGCATGATGGATGCATCGATAAAATGCAGGAAGCATCCGTCAAGTCCAATGATCGATGCGTCGATTTGTTGAAGTTGCAACAATAAACCTTGAGTACGGAAGGCGGATAGAGCGTTGGAGCCCGACAGGATCAGCATGGCAAGATGGAAGTTGGTGCAGCGGCGCTGCAGATTGAAACGGGAATTGCGATTATACCGCGCCGCGTCACTCCGACAGAGCGATCAGCTTGCCATGGCAGCACGGAAAATCCTGACGCTTGCATGCCAGGCCGGATATTGTCCCATTCGTGAGTCCTTGTCTTCGACGTATCCACAGCAAGCATAAGCGCTCCTTCCTGGCATCCTGCCGCGATGCGGAGTATAGACGCGCGGTATCGACCTGGAACAGCCGACACCGTGTGCCGCTTCATTCAATGTGATATGTTTTCGGTCTGGTCTGTTACCGAATACATTTCCGCATGAACGAACTCATTTCAAAACCGATCCCCTCTCTTGCCAAATATTCGCGGCGCGCACTGGTGGATCTTTGTCTTGAAGCGGCACAGAACACGACATCGGTGTTTACGAAACTCTATCCGGAAGCAGCGCGTGCAAGCGCGCTCTGCGCCGATGCGATGCGCGCGGCAAATATCAGGCTATCGCCGCTGGCAGGTCTGCCGGTTTCGATCAAGGATTTGTTCGATGTCGCGGGTGAACCGACGCTGGCCGGCTCGGTCGTACTGAGAGATGCGCCGCCGGCACAGGCAGACGCGCCCGCAGTGCAGCGACTGCGTGCTGCTGGCGCAGCGATTATTGGTAAAACCAACATGACCGAGTTCGCTTACTCCGGGCTCGGCCTGAACCCGCATTACGGCACGCCGGTTAATCCGGTTGATCAGGATATAGCCCGCATTCCTGGCGGCTCATCATCCGGTGCGGCCGTATCGGTTGCGGCCGGATTATGCGTCGCAGGCCTCGGTTCCGATACTGGCGGTTCAATTCGCATTCCTGCCGCTTTCTGCGGACTGGTCGGATTCAAGCCGACCGCACGACGCGTATCGACTGCCGGCGCAATTCCGTTGTCGGTCACGCTTGATACGGTTGGAGCGATGACGCGCTCTGTCGACGATTGCATCCTCATTGACAGCATCATTGCCGATACGCCGCTTACAGTACCCACACTGCCACTGGCCGGATTGCGGCTAGGCGTACCGCAGACCATGATGCTGGACGATCTCGATACCCATGTATCGTCGTCATTTATGACAGCACTATCCCGGTTGTCTGCGGCAGGCGCGCAAATCATCGACACGCCGTTGTCGCTCTTGAATGATTTCCATCCCCTCAGGATATTTTCGGCGGTCGAATCCTACGCCTGGCATCGCAAACTGCTGGCAACGCGCGCAGCAGAATATGATCCACGCGTCGCATCACGGATCAGAGGCGGCGCAGCATTCGACGCCGCCAGCTATATTGAACTGCAGACAGCACGCACGGGATGGATTGCCGGCATGGAAGCATTGCTGGCGCCATTCGATGCATTGATCATGCCAACTGTTGCAGTTATCGCACCACCGCTCGCCGAGCTGGAAGCATCGGATGAACTGTATTTGAAAACCAATGCCCTGGTATTGCGCAATACCACTGCGATCAACATGCTGGACGGTTGCGCCATTTCATTGCCTTGCAATGTACCGGATACGCTGCCGTCAGGCTTGATGCTGGCCGGTGCCGCGATGTCCGATAGCCGGATTCTTGCGGTAGCGCGTGCGGTCGAGCCAGTGTTACGCGGTTGATCTACTCCGCGAGAAGCTCAGCAAAAGGTTGCAGGCCTTCCACACGTTCCGAAATCACTTTCAGGATGACGATGATCGGAATCCCGAGCAGCAGGCCCCACACTCCCCATAACCAGCCCCAAAACAGCAAACCGATGAATACGGCAGCGGCATTCATCTTGGCAATGCGCCCCGCCATCCACGTGGTCACAAACATGCCGATGAAGGTCGCAATCGCAAGCGATACCGCCGAAGTCAGCAGCATCATCGAAAATGAGCCGAATTGCATGAATGCGCTAAAACCGGTTGCAATGGTAATAAACAAGGGGCCGAAATACGGAATGATATGCAGTAGCCCGGCAAAAATTGCCCACGCCCCGGCATTATCGATACCGATCCAGCGCAGCATGATCCACATTGACAAAGCCAATAGCGAATTGGTTACCAGCAGCATCCACATGTAGCGCTGCACCGAGACGTTTATGTCTTCCAGGATGTGTAGGGTAATTCTCTTTTTCGATAATGAAGATCCCGCCAGTTTCACCAGTTTGCGCTTGAAAATATCGCCGGATAACAGTAAAAAAAATACAAGAAACAACACCATGGTCGCCTGACTTACAAAACCGATCGCACCCATTGATCCAGCCCATAGCCACTCGCTGATTTTGAATACCGGCTCTTGAGCGGGCGATGTTTTAGGTGAGGCTGGACTGATGCCGGCAGCCTGATTGGTGGCTTTTTCAAGCTCCTTTGCAACGGCATGCATTTGCTGGATCGTGTTCGATGATCCATTACCCAGTTGATTAAGCACGCGGGATAATTTATGCGCAGCTGCAGGCAGTTGCTGGACAATTGACTGGAACTCGCTACGCAATGAATTTCCCAGGCTAAATAAACTCAGGACCAGCAATATCATCAGAAAAGTAGCACCTGCTACACGAGGTACTTTAATCCGTTCAAGCCAACGCATTACGGGACTAAGCATATAGGCAATCAAAATGCCCAAAAGCAGGGGAACCAGAAAGTTTTGCGCCCATTGCAATGCAAAAACAAGTGCCAATACTGCCAGCATGGTAATCGCAGGACTATCGGCAAAAATCGGAACGCGATGAGACGATGAGCTGCCCTTTTCCACTGCAACAGTCTGGCGATCGGGATTGATGATGGCGGCCAATTCTTTCTCTTGTGCTATAGAATATTCTGATATAACCGAATCCGTCTTATTTTCATTGCCATGCTGCCGATTTTCACTAACTGTTTCATCGGTAATTATTGTGCAGCGGAATTGAGATAGAAATTTTTTCACATTTTTGCCGCATTAGTTAAGGGGAAATTCCAGATGAAAATATGGCAAATCGATAACGATTGGAGTTTCCCCACTATGCTCTAGTTCCTTATGTCCATTCGATTGAGGCGGCTGGTTTTTTGAAATTTTTATTTTGAAAAACACAACGCACATTTACCGTTCAGAATTTTTAATAAAGAATATTGTAATAATCTTTACTTTAACCTTCCGATTATTTCTTTGTATTAATGAAGTGAGAAATAATAATGTTGCCATTGCTTAACGTTTTATATATCTGCAGTATCTTCTTTATTCAAACAATGCATTGATGTTGTAGCGCATTCCAGAGAAGCCTTGGTAACATGGCTGCTTTTCTCACTGCAACTTATTTCCACTCTGAATATGCCTTGTTTGCATCAACGAGTAACATAAAGAAAATATCCTATGCAAGTCGCTGTTATCGGTGGAGGCGTTATCGGCGTCTGTACCGCGTATTTTCTTGCTGCGGCAGGACATGAGGTTGCTGTTATCGAGCGGCATGGCAATGTCGCCGAGCAGGCAAGTTTCGGTAGTGCAGGCGTCATTGCGCCAAGTCATGCCGCGCCATGGGCTGCTCCAGGCATGCCGCGCAAGATATTGTCCAGTCTCTTCAAATCCGAGTCTGCGATATCGTTCAGACCAAAAATTGATCGCGCACTTTGGCGCTGGCTCCGATTATGGCTGTCAGAATGCGAGCTGGATCGTTACCGCATCAACAAGGAAAGAATGCAGCGCATCGCATTCTACAGTCAAGACCTGCTGCACCAAATGCGCGAGCATTATCAGCTTGACTACGAGCAGAATGAAGGTTGTTTACAGCTGTTCCGCACCCAGCGCGATATACGAATTGCAGAGCCTGCGCTTGCGCTTCTGGTAGAAAATGACATGGCGCATCACGTCGTCGACGCCGATGCCGCGTACTTGATTGAGCCGGCGCTTTCCACAGAAACGGCGCTGGCCGGTGGCCTGTATCTGCCTCATGAAGAAGCGGGAAATTGCCCTCTTTTCACCAAGCAATTGAAGCATATTGCGCAATCGATAGGCGTCGAATTTCATTTCAATAGCACCCTGTCAACCCTGCAACAGGAAGGCAATCGTATCGCAATGCATATCGATGACAGAATATTCCATGCGGACGCGGTCGTGTTGGCTGCCGGGGTAGAAAGCGCACAGCTACTGAAGTTGCTAGGCATTCGGATTCCCCTCTATCCGGTAAAGGGATATTCCGCCACGGCACCGATCAAGAATTACGATGAAGCGCCGTTGGCCGTGCTGGTGGATGAAGCATATGAAGTTGCCGTTACTCGCATGGGAAACCGCGTTCGTATTGCCGGAACAACCGAGTTCGGTTCACGTGCTTCCGATCTTCGTAAAGCTGCGTTACACACCTTGATCAAGGTAGGCAATGATTGGTTTCCGAATGCAGCAAATTACAACAGCGCGAATTTCTGGTGCGGTACGAGACCCATGCTACCGGATGGCGCACCGCTGCTGGGAGCGACGCCGATGAGGAATGTCTTCATCAATATCGGACATGGCTCATCCGGGTGGGCCATGGCGGCCGGCTCTGGCAAGGCAGTTGCCGATATCGTCTCCGGCATGGCACCGGAAATCAACATGGATGGATTGACCCTGTCGCGTTATGGATAAGGCAGATTGCGTGGTCATCGGTGCGGGTGTCATTGGTCTTGCCGTAGCGCGCGCCTTGGCGGCGGCAGGGCGCGAAGTGATTGTGATCGAATCGCATGCACAAATCGGCAGAGAAACCAGTTCGCGCAACAGCGAAGTAATTCATGCCGGCCTCTATTATCCGACCGGCAGTTTGAAAGCACGATTATGTGTCACCGGCCGTGATCTGCTGTATGCCTATTGCGCCGATCACGGTATTGCTTATCGGCGTTGCGGCAAAATCATCGTGGCAACTTCCGATGCGCAACGTTTGAAACTCGCAACACTCCATACCCAGGCACACGCAAACGGTTGCCTTGAAGTCAGCACGCTGACTACCGAAGAGGCACAGATAATGGAGCCGGAATTAGCATGCACGGCAGCGCTTTATTCGCCGCTAACCGGCATTATCGATAGTTATGCGTACATGCTGGCATTGCATGGCGAAGCGGAACATGCAGGTGCGTTGTTTGCCTTCGATAGCAGACTATACGCGGGCGAAGCCAATGCTCATGGCGTGATGCTGCAGGTGCGTACCGGGCTCGGTACAGAAATCAAACTAATGGCAAACCAGGTTATCAATTGCGGCGGTTTATGGGGGCCTGCCATCGCGAGAACAATCAACGGCCTTGACTGCAATACGATTCCAGCAGCCTGGTTCGCAAAAGGAAATTATTATACTTTGGCAGGCAAGACGCCTTTTTCGCACCTTGTGTACCCGATTCCGGAAAATGATGGGCTGGGTATCCACGTGACCCTCGATCTCGGCGGCCAGGCACGGTTCGGTCCGGATGTTGAGTGGCTGGAAAATAGCGGATCGGAAATTGACTACACTGTCGATCCGCGTCGCGCTGGCAGCTTTTATAAGGGAATCCGCACCTACTGGCCTCAGCTTCCGGATAATGCATTATTACCCGCTTACGCTGGAGTACGTCCGAAGATCAGTCCCCCCGGTGCCGCGTCAGCGGATTTTCTCTTTGCTGCACACGACTGTCCGCGTTATCTTGGCTTGTATGGTATTGAATCGCCCGGGCTGACCGCATCGCTTGCCATTGCGGAGCATGTATTGGCTTGTTTGGATCTGCAATGAAAATTGCCACGCTGCCAACCGAATGCATATGGTTGGCAGCGTGGCGATCGACGGGCCAGAAATCAGGCCGTCACTACAAAATCGATGACGATCTCGCCCGGTTCACGGGACACATAAGCGATCTTGACGCGCGGACCAAAGTTCGCATTGATTTGCGAGAGCAAGGGCAATGGATCATGGTCGTTACAGAAACGCATCGTTTCGCCTGGCTGTAACGCAGATAATGCGCCAAAAATCGCTGCGTGGCGAAAACGCTTTGCAATGCCACGCGCATCAAACGGGTAAACGCCTTCGGAAATAATCGGGTGAGAACAATCGTGTGCCATGTCATACTCCTTGTGTAAAATGAATTTGTAAAACGACCAGCATGGCTGCCGGCCGTTTTACATGGGGGTCAATCAAACTTTTCTTGTTTGTGCCATCGGAACAGCATTCAGTTGCTCGCGTTTGCCGCCGCTCAGCAAACGCCATGCGAACAACGCCAGGCACACTGTGCCAAGCGCGAACACGATATCGCCCGGTACGCGCATCCATACCAATGTTTCCATCAGATGGGAATGCACCACCTCCGGTGAACGCGCAAACCACATTCCCTTCGTGATGCTGGCCCAAGTCTGATAGATACCAGCTGGTACCAGCGAGATGAACACCATCATGGCCAGGCCAATGTTAAGCAACCAGAACATCGGGCGCAACAGGTTATCGGACCAAGCAGCACGCTCGGTAAGACCGCGCAGGCAGAATAACATCAAACCGATGCCCAGCATGCCATACACGCCGAACAGCGCGGCATGGCCATGTGCTGCCGTCATGTCCAGACCTTGCATGTAGTACAGCGCAATCGGCGTATTGATCGAGAAACCAAGTAAGCCTGCACCGATGGTATTCCAGAAACCGACAGCAATAAAGCACAGAATCGCCCATTTATACGATTGTAACCATGGCGCTGATTTCAAGCGCTGATAATTACGGTAGCCTTCAGCACCAATCAAAGCCAGCGGCACGACTTCAAGTGCGGAGAACATCGCGCCGATGGCAATCACAAACGTCGGTGTACCGGTGAAATACAGGTGATGCAACGTGCCCAGAATACCGCCGAACAGGAACACAATGGTTTCCAGCACGATTGCGCTATTGGCAGTGGCGGCACGGATTAATCCAAGACGCGTGAACAACAAGGCAATCACGGCAGTGGCGAACACTTCAAAGAAACCTTCCACCCATAGATGAACCAGCCACCAGCGCCAATATTCAATCATCGAATAATGAGTACGCGGACCCCAGGTCAGTGAAGTGGAGTAGAAACCACCAATACAAACCGCTGCCAGAAACACCATGGCGATCAAGCCGCGGCTTTCTGAAGGTTTCTTCAATGCCGGCCATAGACCGCGACCCAGCAAGAGCGCCCAGAACAGCAAGCCGATAAACAGCAGGATTTGCCAGAAGCGACCCATACTGGTGAATTCGAGCCCTTGATTACCAATCCAGAAGCTGAAATCGGAACCCCGATGCTGCAACGTGCCGAGCCAGCCAAAAACGGTAGAGCCGACAACAATAAATAGCAATGCGTAGAACAGTACGTTGACGCCAAGTTTCTGGAATTTCGGTTCATGGCCCGAGATTGCAGGAGCGATATACAGTCCGGTAGCAAGCCAGGCAGTGGCAATCCACAGAACCGCAAACTGCGTATGGATGGTGCGGCTTACCGTAAATGGCAAGATGTCAGCCAGTGGAAAACCAAAGAAACTGTGACCTTCGACCGCATAGTGAGCAGTGATGGCACCCATGCCGACTTGCGCCAAGATCAGGCCAATCACGACAAAGAAATATTTTTTGGTCGCCTTCATCGATGGCGTCGCTTTGAGGCTGAAAAGCGGATCTGCCTTGGGCGGGGTTGGATCGGCTTCTTCCTTTTTCGCAGAATGAAACAGGATCATGGCGGCAATCGCACCGATCATGAGAATCACGCTGGCGATCGACCAGATACCAGCGCCGGATGTCGGCGTATTTCCAACCAGAGGCTCATACGGCCAGTTGCTGGTGTAGCTCAGGTCTTCCCGACCTGGGCGATCTGTAGTGGCAGCCCATGCCGACCAGAAAATGAATGCGGACAGCGCATGGCGATCGGCCGGATCCTCCAGTGAACCGGCATTCATGGCATATTGCTCACGCAGCTTATCAAGCGATTCATCATTGCCGAACAGCCCGCTGTAATGCTTGATAATCTGCTGTATCGCTTCGGCGCGCTCCGGGCTGACCGTGATGACGCCCTTTTCCGCGTCGTAGGTGTTACGGCGCATTTCAGCCTTCAGCAGCCCGGTAAGCTGCGCTTGGCCCCGCGCGTCAAGCTGATTGAAACTCTTGCCGAATTCATGCTGTGCCCACACTTCGCGCAGCGCCAGCGCCTCACGATGCAGCCAGTCGGCAGACCAGTCCGGTGCCACGTAACTGCCATGACCCCATACCGTACCCAATTGCTGACCGCCGGATGCAAGCCAGGCTTGCTGCCCGCGTTCCACTTCATCTGCAGAAAATACTACTTCTCCTTTGGTGCTGATTACCTGTTTTGGAATGGGTGGCGCGGTGAGATAAATTTCCGTTCCTACCCAGCCTAAAACGGCAAAGGACAAGGCGCAGATGATACCTAGCCAAGTCCAGAGTTTGCGCGTCGAATGCATGACAAAAATCCTTTTTACGGTTGATGATAGCGGTTTGAATTAACTAATTAAAATTTTAGATGGATTTTATATGCATGATTTAATACATGCAAGCTGAATACATCTTTTTGTGATGTAGGTTAAGAAAAAACCGCAGAGCCGTTTTCATCGCATAGAATTCTCAAAGGCGGTGCTTTGCCTTTGCTGTCACACTTTGCTTCTTTCATATTATTGACATCATGATTGCGCTTTACACCGTTTCTGAAATCCGCCAAATCGAGCAGGCCGCACTAGCGACACTTCCGCCCGGCACGCTGATGCAACGCGCCGGTCAGGCAGCAGCACATGCGGCGTTGACATTGCTTTCGCATCAACATCAGGATGGTAAAGTACTGATCCTTGCCGGCCCGGGCAATAACGGCGGCGACGCACTTGAAGCTGCTCACTGCCTGTTGCAGGCAGGGCTGTCCATTTACATTGTGCTGCATGCCGATGCCACCGCCTTGCCTGCTGACGCGCACGCTGCATTTCAGCACGTGAAAAATAGCGCTGCATGCTTTCTTGGTCAATCGGATTTACTCAATTCCGCATCGGACGACTGGCAGCTTGTCATCGATGGTTTGTTTGGCATTGGGCTTGCACGACCAATAAGCGACGCAATTCGGACAACTATCGAGCAAGTAAATGGATTTGCCTGTCCGGTACTTGCGATCGATGTGCCAAGCGGGCTGGATGCGGATACCGGTAATATAGTAGGGCCGAATGGCATCGCCGTGCGGGCAACTCACACTATCACCTTCATTGCAGATAAACCGGGACTGCATACTTGCCATGGGCGTGACTATGCAGGTGACGTAACCGTTACCGACCTTCATATTGAATACAGACACTTTCTGCGCCCGAATGCATTCTTGAACGATGTTGAGCTTTTTGAAGACCGGCTTCATCGTCGCTTGCACAACTCTCACAAAGGTAGCTATGGCGATACCGTGGTGACAGGCGGTGCCCGCGGTATGAGCGGCGCACCGATACTCGCCGCACGCGCCGCGGCAAAGTGTGGGGCCGGTCGTGTGTTCGCTGCATTTGTCGATGAAGCACCCGCTTACGACAGCGGGCAACCTGAGCTGATGTGCCGCTTGGCAAGTGAGATAAACCTGCCCGCAGCAACAAGGGTAATTGGCCCTGGACTCGGCACTACAGATACGGCGATCGATTTGCTTGCAAAGGCATTGGAAGCAGATGCACCTCTCGTGCTGGATGCAGATGCACTGAACCTTATTGCGGCCAACTCCAGCATGCAGCAAAAACTCTTGCAACGTAAATGCAGCGCATTGATCACGCCGCACCCACTTGAAGCAGCACGACTGCTTGGCGTATCAAGCACTGCAGTTCAGGCAGATCGCCTGGCAGCTGCACGGATGCTATCCAGCCGGTATCAGGTGATCACCATATTGAAAGGCTCTGGCACGGTCATCGCGCACCCTGATGGTCGTGCAGTTATCAATACTACCGGCAACCCCGCACTGGCAACTGCTGGCGCCGGCGACGTACTGGCCGGCATTTGCGGGGCATTACTGGCACAGGATTACCCTTTGTGGGAAGCGGCACTCGCCGCCGTCTGGCTGCATGGTTATGCAGCCGACGAACTTGTCCGGCATGGCATTGGTCCAATTGGCCTGACCGCAGGAGAGTTAATACCCGCAGTGCGCACTGCCCTGAATCAGCTAACCGGGAGACGGAAATCTTTACGCCAAGGGTCCTGATATTCAGCTCTGCGTTTTCATGTGTGCAAAATTATTGCAGCACTTGATCGCAAGCCAATCAGTTTTCCTGAACCAATCTGCCAGCTGCGATGGTAATCGTGCGTTTGCAAAGAGACGCAATCGATGGATCATGAGTAACCAGCACCAGCGTCGAACCGCTCTCCTGGTTCAACTCGAACATCAGCCGGATCACTGCATCGCCAGTCGCAGCATCCAGGCTACCAGTAGGCTCATCGGCAAAAAGGAGTGGTGGTTCACTAACGAAAGCGCGCGCCAATGCAACACGTTGCTGCTCGCCGCCGGATAAATATTTCGGATAGTGTTTCAATCGATTAGATAAACCCACTCGTGCAAGCATTGCTTGGGCACGCTCCTCCGCTTCCCGGTCGCCTCGCAATTCGAGTGGCAGCATCACATTATCCAATGCGGTCAAATGCGCGATTAGCTGAAAGGATTGAAATACGAAGCCGAGTTTTGCCTTTCGCACTTGCGCGCGACCGTCTTCATTTAATGCAAAAATATCGATGCCATCTATTTTTACCGTTCCCTCTGATGGCGTATCCAGTCCGGCGAGCAGCCCGAGCAATGTTGATTTGCCGGAGCCGGAAGCACCGACGATTGCAAGCGTTCCACCTGTCTGCACGGTAAAATTGACATTTTGCAGAATCGTGAGCTCGCCGGTTGCATCCGTGACGCGCTTGCTCAGGTTAATGGCTTCAATGGCTGGAGAAAAGATGGAAGATTCAGGCATGCAAAACGTTTCCAGAAAGTTCAGAAGACTTGCACGAGCATTGCATGCGATCGTATTTATTGCATTTGTATTATGCACACTATCTGCTTATTCTGCATCAAAAACCGTGACAATGCTTGTAATGGGGGACAGCTTGTCTGCCGAATACGGACTACCACGCGGCAGCGGCTGGATTTCCTTGTTGGAGCAACGCATGCGGCAAGAAAAAATCGATACTGTTATCATCAATGCCAGCATCAGCGGAGAAACCACGAGCGGCGGCAGAGGACGCATTTCCTCTTTACTTGAAAAGCATCATCCGGACATCACCATTATCGAGCTTGGCGCCAATGATGCACTGCGAGGCCTGTCATTAACAGCTACCGAAGCAAACTTGCACAAGATGATTGATGAAGCACAGGACGCGAAATCGAAAGTGCTGCTGGTTGGCATGCAGATTCCACCTAATTACGGTAGTGATTACGCCAGAAAATTCTTGGAAATCTATCCGAAGCTCGCTAAAAAAACGAAGTCGTCCCTGGTACCATTTTTCTTCGATGGACTGATAGGCAAGACTGATATGTTTCAACCGGATCGAATCCATCCTACGGTAGAAGCGCAACCGGTTATGCTGGATACCGTTTGGCGTTATTTACAACCACTATTGAAAAAATAAGTAAATGAAGTATCCTGCCTTGCTCCCTTTTACGGAGATACTTCCGCATCTTGATCAGTTCGATGCCATCATCGATGTACGAAGCCCCATCGAATTTGAGGAAGATCATATTCCTGGCGCGATCAATTGTCCGGTATTGAACAATGAGGAGCGTAAACATGTCGGCACGTTATACAAGCAAGTTAATTCATTTGAAGCAAAAAAGGCAGGCGCGGCACTAATTGCCCGTAATATTGCAAGGCACCTCGAAACGCTTTTCATGGACAAGCCTCGCGATTGGAAACCTCTGATTTATTGCTGGCGCGGCGGTAGCCGCAGCGGCTCGATGGCGCACATTTTTGCCAAGATAGGTTGGCCTGCGGTACAGCTGGATGGCGGCTATAAAGAGTACCGCAGGCATGTGAATGCTGCACTGGCGGAATTGCCATCACGTTTTGCATTTCAGATCATATGCGGTACTACTGGCAGCGGTAAAAGCCGCTTGCTGCAAACACTGGCGGCACAAGGAGCGCAAGTATTGGACCTCGAACATCTGGCCTCGCATCGTGGGTCCGTACTTGGCCGCCTCCCCAGTGCCCCGCAGCCGACGCAGAAATCCTTTGAGACCAGCATTTGGAACACGCTACGTCATTTTGATACCGGACGCATGGTGTTTATCGAATCAGAAAGTAAAAAAGTGGGGAATCTGAGAGTTCCAGACACTCTGATGGAAAAAATGCGCACATCCCCGTGCATATCAATAGCGCTGTCGCAGCATGACAGGATAAGTTTATTGATGCAGGATTATGCACATTTTGTCGCGAGCCCGGAGCTCTTGAATACGTCCTTGGACTGCCTGCTGCCTCTTCATGGACGCGAAAAAATCGCACGCTGGCACAGCATGGCATCATCCGGACAGATGGAAGCGCTAGTTACTGAATTGTTAATCGCGCACTACGATCCTGCGTATTTACGGTCGATTGACCGTAATTTTTCAGAGTTTTCGAAAGCTCGAAAAATTGTGTTACCGGATATTTCAGAAACAAGCTTTCGTTCGGCTGCGCAATACCTGCAGCGAGAACAGTGACGTCTCCATACAGTAAGAAAGCATAATAAAATGAAAAAGCCGCTTCGAATGAGCGGCTCTTCCTTGAGTGGTCTTCCCTTTTATTTAATTCAGAATTAACTTTCAATTCGTTTCAACACTGGCAGCACTTGCTGCAACTGGTTTTAGAATCTTGGCTTTCGCCTTCTGTTTCAGGACATCAATGTAGGATAACATTTCCTGTTGTGCCAGTGCGTTCTCGATCTGCTGCTGTTCAGCCTGGCGCCGGGCCGGATCGGAACTGACAGGTTGCGATACTTTGATGATGCGGTAAATGCTATAACCTTTACCCGACTCTTCAACACCAGTGTATACGGGCAATTTTGTAACATCCGCTTTCATTACAGCAGTCAACGCTGCGCGATTCAATCCTTCGCTCCTGCTGCGGGAAACTGTCTTGGCATCGGAAAAACCTGATGCGTCATCCTGTTGCTTGAGCAATGCAAGTCTGGTTTCCCCTGCTTTCTTTGCAAGGCTCGCCGCTTCAATTTGCGTTACACGCTCGCGAATCTTATCTTTTACTTCGTCAAACGGCTGTTTGGAAACAGCCTTGTACTCCACGATATGGCCGGCGATCAGTGTATTCGGCGCAACTTCTACTGCATCGGTGTTACGCTTGTTTTTGATCGATTCATCCGAAAACAGCACCTTCAGGAACTTTTCATTGTTATACGGGACATTTGCCGGCAGTGATGGGTTTGACTGACGAGTCAGGTTCGATGCAGTTTCAATTTTAAGCTTGAGCTTGTCCGCAACAGGTTTCAGACTATCGGATTGTTCATAAACAGTATTGGTGAATATTTCGGCTAATTCAGCGAATTTCTTTACAGCCAGCTGTTTTTTGATTTCTGTCGCAACTTCACCTTTGACTTCATCAAGGCTTTTGATGGATGCTGGTTTTACACCAGTCAATTGAATAATATGGTACCCGAAATCGGATTGCACTATATCGCTAATCTCTCCCTGTTTTAATTTGTAGGCTGCGTCTTCAAAGGGTTTGACCATCATCCCCTTGCCAAAATAATCCAGGTCGCCACCGCGTTCTGCGGAACCGGTATCTTCAGAATTCTGTTTTGCCAGCTTCGCGAAATCCCCTGGATTCTTGCGCAACTGCGCAAGAACTTTTTCAGCTTTCGCTTTTGCCGCAGCATGGTCAGCTGCAGACGCATCCTTCTTCACCGCAATCAAGATATGGCTTGCACGCCGCTGTTCCTCGGTTCCAAAACGTTTCGCATTCTGCTCATAGTACGCTTTGATATCGGCATCACTGACTGTGATTTGCGCTGTCAATGCATCGCTATTCAGGACGACATAGTCGGCTTTTGCCATTTCCGGAATTTCGAATTGTCCGCCATTCTTGTCGTAATATGATTTCAGCATGTCTTCTGTAATCTTTACCTGGGATACGTAGTCGGCTGTTTTGAGTGTCAGCTCCTGCACATTGCGTTCCTGATCATTCAGGTTCGATAACTGCGTTGCGACCGTTTTCGGCGCAAAAGCAGTAGTTTGTATGGCAGCATTTATTTGCTGGAGCGCCAAATCATGGCGCAGGCGCGCCTCGTACATTGCCGGCGTCATGCCTTGCATGGCCAATAATGACTTATAACGCTCACTGTCAAACTTGCCTTCCTTATTCGCTAATCCCGGAATATCAAGGATGCTCTGTTGCAATGTCCGATCAGATACTGACAAATGATCCCGTGCAGCTTCGGCAGCCAAAGCACGCTGTGCAATCAAATTATCAAGAATATTCTGCTTGGCTTCTGGCGTATCAAACATCTTTGGATCGAACTGAGCGCCAAGTATCTGGCGAAAACGATCCATCTGTTCACGTTGCGCAGCGTCGAATTCCTGCTGGGAAATCGATTGTCCGGCAACTTTTGCAACTGCATTGTCGCTATTGCTAAAACGGGAATAACTTTCCAGACCGAAGAATGCGAATGATGGAAAGATGAACAGCAGCAGTATGAACTGCATTAAACGCTGATGGGTGCGAACAAATTCAAACATGGTAACCGATCACAGATTGTGAAAAACTGCGAGATTTTAGCGCATATGAAAAAAGGCGAACTCTCGTTCGCCTTTTTGTTTTGGCGGAGTGGACGGGACTCGAACCCGCGACCCCCGGCGTGACAGGCCGGTATTCTAACCGACTGAACTACCACTCCTAAACTTTTATGCCCATCTTCAACTGTCTGGTGGGTGCTGAGAGGCTCGAACTCCCGACCTACGCCTTGTAAGGGCGCCGCTCTACCAACTGAGCTAAGCACCCTCAACATCTACCCAGTCAAACACTAGCTGGCGTTTGTCATCACGCCAAAACGTTAGTTTACCGCATCTTTCAATGCTTTGCCAGGCTTAAATTTTGGTACCTTGGCAGCCTTGATCTTGATGGCTTCACCGGTACGCGGATTACGTCCGGTGCGCGCGGCCCGTTTACCCACTGAAAATGTTCCGAAGCCCACTAATGTAACGGACCCGTTTTTCTTTAATGTCGTCTTCACGACGGCAATCAAGGAATCAAGTGCGCGCGTCGCTGCAGCTTTGGAGATATCCGCAGACTTGGCAACGTGTTCTATCAATTCGGTTTTATTCACTGACGTCCCCTCACGAAGGTTGAATTCCGCAATGATGATTTCATTATTGGTTGGATAGCCATTGCGTTATGCAGAAGAAACTGCAGCCAGTATTAAACAAGTCGTAATGTCCTATGTCAAGCTGTTTGCCG
>DATEZO010000236.1:0-12322 GCA_035255485.1 Burkholderiaceae bacterium | reverse complement strand
GTCAGCAAGCCCTCCGGCCAGGCTTCGCCCTCCAGCGCAAACCAGCGTTCCTGCGGATAATGCACGAAGCTGCCGTCGGCGATGTCGCGGCCGAGATAATAATGGTTCCAGAAATAATTGCAGGAGAGCCGCTCGAAGAATTCGCCCAGCGCGCTGGCCCGTGCTGCCAGTTCCGAGGCACCCTTGCCGTTGGTGAACAGCAACGGGCAATCGCGATCGCGGATATGCACCGACCAGGCATGGTCGACCGGGTTTAGCCATGAGCGTTCTTCGATGTGGAATCCATGCGCCTGCAATTTTTCCTGCATCGAGCGGATCGTGGATTCAAGCGAGGCATCCTTGCCTGGGATAAAACTTTCGGTTTGCATGCGGCATCCTGCTAAAAAAATAATGAGGCGGCTATAATTTGCCGTGGCGGGAGTGTACCTTATCGGGCGCAGTCCCATATTGGCGGACGGTGCCGGCAAATGCCGGCGATGTTGCCAGGGTTTTGCAGTGCGCGCACTTTGCCGCCCTGCCAAGTCGCGGCACTGCCGGACATGATAATGAAGGATTGCAACCGATGCTGAAAGTGGTGGTGATCGATGGTAACGCCATCTCGCGCAACCTGCTGACCACGATTCTGGTAAATGCCGGCTACGATGTAGTGGGCGACGCCAATATCAGCTCGGCGGGGCTGGCCAGCATGGTCAAATTGCACCCGCAGATCGTCTGCATCGATATTGGCTCACCGGAGGGCGACGGCATGGTGCTGCTGGACACGCTGCACGCCGAATTGCCCAAGGCGCTGCTGTTCCTGGTATCCGGCAAGCTCGATCCCGCCACGGTGCAAGGCGCGCTGCAGCGCGGCGTGCAGGGGTTCATTGTCAAGCCGTTCAATGCGGCGACCGTGCTGGACACCTTCCGCAAAACCATCCTGAAGCTGGCCCGACAGCACCGGCCGGACGACCCGGGCAGCCACGCCATCTGATTCCACCTGCCGCGCCCGGCATCATTGGCTTGATTGAGTACGCTTATGCCATTTCCATATAAGCATAGTCGGTAAAAATTGTTGTACTGCACCGGCGCCATGTTTACAGTCGAGCGTGAACAAATGTGCAATAGTCGAAGGGCGCGCTTGTCCGCGTCCCTCAGAAACGGGTCCCGATGCAGCTTTCCTTTCAAAATGTCACGAAGTGTTTTTCCGGCCTGCACGTGATCGAGAGTTTCAGCCGGGACATCGCGCCAGGCCAGCTGGTTGCCCTGATCGGCCCCTCCGGCTGCGGCAAATCCACCCTGTTGCACATGGCCGCCGGACTGGAACGGCCAAGCAGCGGTTGCCTGCTTGCAAACGATCGCCCGATCACGGGTCCGCATCCCGAACGCATGCTGATGTTCCAGGAAAATGCGCTCTATCCCTGGTTGACCCTGGTGCAGAACGTCGCGCTCGCGCTGGAATTGCAAAAGGTCGGCAAGCCGGAAGCGCTGCGCCAGGCGCGCAGCTGGCTGGCCAAGGTACATCTGTCGGGCTTCGAGGCATATTACCCGCATCAGGTTTCGGGCGGCATGCGGCAGCGCGCCGCGCTGGCGCGCGCCTTCATTACGCGCCCCAAGGCGCTGCTGCTGGATGAACCGTTCGGTGCGCTCGACGCATTGACCCGCATGACGTTGCAAGACACGCTGCGCGAACTGATCCGCGCCGATGCCCCGACCGTGCTGCTGGTGACGCACGATGTCGATGAAGCCCTGTTCCTGGCCGACCGCATCCTGGTCTTCAGCACGCGGCCGGCGACCGTGCTGAAGGAATTCAACCTGACGCAGCATGCAAGAACCCATGACCTGTCGCAGTTTGCCGCCATGCGCCGCCAGATCCTGGGGCTGCTGGGCATCCATGCGGAACAGGACGTTGCCACAACCATTTCGGAAGGAGCCGAAGCATGAAAAAATTATCACGATTATTGATTCCGGCACTGGCCGCGTTTGCCCTGGCGAGCCAGGCGCAGGCTGCCGACAAGTTCAAGGTCGGCTACCTGCGCGTGATGGACGATGCGCAGGCGATCGCCGCCTACGAGGCCGGCTTTTACAAGAAGCAGGGGCTGGATGTCGAACTGGTTGAATTCAAGTCCGGCACCGACCTGATCAAGGCGATCGTCGGCGGCCAGCTCGATACCGGCGTGCTTGGCTTCACGAATGCGGTGGCGTGGGCGTCCAAGGGCGCGGACCTGAAAGTAGTGAGCGGCGCGCAGCACGGCTACCATGCCATCGTCGCGCGTGACGATACCGGCATCAAAAAGGTCGCCGACCTCAAGGGCCGTACGCTGGCTTCGCAAGCCGAGGGCAGCACGGCCGACACGGTGCTCAAAGGCGTGGTGCTGAAGAATGCCGGCCTGACGCCGGACGATGTCAATGTGATGGGCGTCAGCCCGCAAGTGGCGGTGCAGTCGCTGGTCGGCAAGCGCGTCGACGCCGCTTTCCTGTTCGAGCCGCAGGCGCGCATCGCGCAGCTGATTGCACCGGTCAGGCAGATTTACGAGATCGGTGAAGTCTGGCCATTCCCGTGCATGGTCGTGATCACGTCCGGCGAGACGCTGAAGAAAAAACGCGACGCGGTCTGGAAATCGCTCGATGCGCAGCGCGAAGCGATCGACCTGCTGCAGCAGCAGCCGGCCCAGGCAGCGAAGATGATCGCCGGCTATTTCATCGCCGAGCCGACCCTGAAAACCTTGAAGCACGGCGAGGTGCCGCGTGAAGACGTGATCCGCGATGCAATCAAGAGCCAGACCTTCAGCGCCGCCTTGACCGTGAAGGAGCAGGCGCGCATGCAGGAAATCGCGAATATCCTGCAGGAACAGGGATCGCTGAAGACGCGCGACGGCAAGCCGTTCGTGGTCAAGGGCATTCTCGACCTGAGCTGGCAGCGGGAACGCAAGCTGTAGGCGGCAGGCAAAACGGACAAGCTCGCCGCACAGGCGCGGAGGAAAAGCGCGCTCCTTGCCAGATCGGCAAAACAGATGTGGCCCGGAGCCGCGCCGCGCATCCGGGCTACCAACCATCGTCATCATGAATCATTCCCATCGTCTTTCCGCTTCGCAAAAAAAGATCGCCATGGCGCTGGCGATTGCGCTGATCCTGCTCGGCTGGCAGATTGCCGCATGGTCGCTGCCGGGCTTCCTGATGCCGGGCGTACCGGCGGTGATCGGGCGCTTGTGGGAAGAACTCCAGTCGGCCGCCTTCCGCACGGCGCTGTCCGGCAGCCTGCTGCGGCTGGGCGGCGGCTATGCGGCGGCGCTGCTGTTCGGGATCGGCTTCGGGCTGCTCGGCGGCGTGCTGCTGCTGTTCCGCGAAGTGCTGAAGTCGGCCATCATCATCCTGCAATCGATTCCGTCGATCGCCTGGGTACCGTTGTTCTTGATCCTGATGGGTTTCGGCAACCTGCCGATCATTGTCGTGGTCGCGCTGGCGGCGTTCTTCCCGGCCGCGCTGTCGGTCATGAATGCCACCGAAAGCGTGCAGCAAGTGCACATATCGGCGGCGCGCGTGATGGGCGCAACGCGCAGCGACATGCTGCGGCGCGTATATCTGCCGGCAGTCATGCCAGAACTGATTACCGGCGCGCAACTCGCCTTCGGCAATGCCTGGCGCGCCCTGATTTCCGCCGAAATGCTGGTCGGTTTTGGCAAGGGGCTGGGTCGCACACTGGCCTATGCAGGCGAAACCGCCGACATGGTCGGCGTCATGACCAGCATCCTGGCGATTGCGATTCTTGCCCCGCTGATCGACCAGTTGCTGCTGGAAAACCTGAAGCGCCGGCTGCTGCGCTATCAATATGTCTAGGCTGGGCAAGCTGGCGCATTGGTCGCGCCTGCCGGGGGCGTTGGCGCTGGCAGGCCTGTGCGCGGCCGCCTCGGCCTCCGCCGATGATGCCTTCAGCCGCGCCCGGCAGCGCGGCGCGCTGGCGGTTGGGCTTGACCATGTGATCTCGGCATATGCCGCCGGTGCGAAGTTCCGCACGCCGGAAAGCCCGGACACGGCATTGGCGCAAGACCTCGCGCAGCGCCTGCAGGTCGCGTTGCGCGCGGTGCCGGCCGGCCACGCACCATTGCCTGCGCCGGACGGTGCCGATGTGGTGCTGGCGATGACCGATGCCGCCGTCCCTCACGGCATGGTGATGGTGCCAACCGGCTATGCTGCCGGGCCGATGGCGATCATGCGCACCGATACGGATATCAAGCACTGGCGACAATTGAAAGGCCGCACGGTCTGTCTGTCCGAAGGCGGGCGCTACGCCGGCACGATTGCCGCCCGTTATGGCGCGCTCGAAAAAACCTTCAAGGCGCCAGCGGATGCCTTGCTGGCGCTGCGGACCGGGGAATGCGATGCCGCGGTGCATGACAGCGCGCTACTGGAGGAATTGCTCAAGCTGCCGGAATGGAAAAAGTTTTCCGCGACGTTGCCTGCCGCTTCGCGCACGACGCTGGCGTTTGTCGTGCCGACCCGCGACATCCAGGCCGCGACATTGCTGAAACAGGTGGCGCAGCAGTGGCAGGCAACCGGCTATCTGCAGCAGTTGCTGCAAAAATCAGCGCGCAGCATTGCCTTCGAAGTGTATCTGGATCAGGATGTGCCGGATTGCCATTGATACTGCCGCTGGAAAATATTAGGGTCATTAGGGTCAGAGTCATTTTTATGACCAAACACAGCAAAAATGACTCTGACCCTAAATTACTCAAAAGCAAGCCAGCCAGGAATAATTCACATGCAGTACACCGATATCAGCGCCGGGCGGACAGGACAATGCCGCTTGCGATCAGGAGAAATGCGCCTGCATGATAGGCATGCGGCACGTCGCCAAGGAATGCGGATGACAGTAGCGCTGCAAACAGCGGGGTCAGATTGTTGAAGAATGCCGCCATGTTCGGTCCGACCCGCTGTATGCCGGCACCCCAGCAGCGAAAGGCGATGACGGCCGGACCGATTCCCACGTACAGCAGCCCTGCTGCCAGCGGCCAGCCCCACTCGATGTGCGGGCGGGTAACGGTCCATTCGCCGGCGGCGAAAAGACCCGACCATAACACTCCGAACGTCACTTGCGCCAGCAGGAAGTCGGCCCAGCGCCGCCGGATTTCCACCGGTTCCCTGGACTGCGTCAGCAGCCAGCTGTAAATCGCCCAGGCGATGGTGGCGATCAGCATGAAAATATCGCCGGCTACCAGCCGCAACGCCAGCAGCTGACGCCATTCACCGCGGCTCAGAACCAGCAGCACGCCGCCTATCGACAGCACCGCCCCGGCAATCTGCCGGCGCGACACCTTTGCATCAAAGAACAGCCATCCGGTCAGTAGCATCCAGACCGGCATGCTGGCCGCGACCAGCGTTACATTGAGTGGCGTGGAACTTTGCAATGCCAGATACTGCAGCGCATTGTAGAGGCCGATTCCAAGCAGGCCCAGCAGCGTAAAGCGCCGCCAGTTTGCCCACAGTCCGGACTGTGGACGATACACGCGGCCCGCCAGCGGCAGCAGGATCAGCAGCGCGATCGCCCAGCGCAGGAAATTCAGCGTGATCGGCGGCACCAGCGTATGCAGCATGCGGCCCACGACGGCGTTGCCGGCCCACAGCAGCGGCGGAACCACCAGCAGCAATGCAGTGGATGGAGTAAGCGGGCGATTCATCGCGGATCGATATGAGGGGACATTGGCACTCACTTGCGCATGTTATTGCCATACTGCATTAAAAAACCCTGCCGTTCCCGTGCCGACGGAAACGACAGGGCGGCTGAGATCGGCTCTTCTGCGCGCATGGATGCGATAAACGCATCCGCCGCAGGCCAGTAGCATGATACGGGCAAACCGGTTCAGCATGCGCTGGGGCTAGTGCACGGTCTTCGCATGAGTATAGAAAAAACGCAGCATTTCCTGGGACGCATCCGGTCCTGTCGGATCGGTATAGGAGCCCTTGCGGTTGCCCCCCGACCATGCATGGCCGGCGCCGTGCACGATCCATTGTTCCGCGACGATCTTTCCCGTGTCATCGTGCCGCATGGTGCGGGTATAGGCACGGCCCTGCGGCGCCTGGCCTTTTTCCACCGCTACCGTGGCATCGTTCGGTGCCGCATGCGCCGTGGATTGGGCCAGCACCTGCTCGCCATTGCGCAAATGGACGGTAGTGTCGCGATCACCATGGAATACGATGACCGGAATCGACTGCAAGCCTGATGCGGCCGGCTTGGCGGCGCTGCTCGTGGCGCCGTTTTTCATTGCCGCAAATGCGGAAGGCACGTCATGCGCCGCGCCGTATGGCAAGCCGGAGTGGATACCCACGGCAGCGTACAGTTCGGGATACGTAGCACCCATGACGGCGGCCATTGCGCCGCCTGCGGACAGTCCGGCCACATATACCCGGCTCGGGTCAATCCGATAGTCGCGCATTACCTGGCGCGTGATATCGGCAATGATGGAGGGCTCGCCCCGGTCGCGCTGCTGGTCATGCGGATTGAACCAGTTCCAGCAGTTCGATCCGTTTGCGGCGCGTGCCTGCGCCGGGTAAACCACGAAGCAATGGTGTTGTTCTGCCATGCGATTCATGTCGGTGCCGGCCGCAAAGTCGTCCGGGTGCTGCTTGCAGCCATGCAGCATGACAATCAGCGGCAACGCCTGCCCGTCGTAGCTACCCGGGACGTAAAGCTTGTAGGTGCGCGTTCCCGCCTGGTTGCTGCAGGAGGCACTTAAAAATCTGCCTTTGCCTTCTTCGGTGACGTCGGCATCGATGGCGTCATCCTTGGCCAGCGATCCGGGCGCGGTATTCGTCCAATATTTTCTGAAAGGAGTACGAAGCCGCTTCAGGATGCCTGTTGCCGACTCCGGTGCCGTATCGGCCGGCTTCACCGGAGCCGGATTGATATCGATCAGGGTACCGGATTGGGCCGGGGCCGCAGTATCCGTGGCCTGGGGATCGGACATTGATGCCCCATGCAGCGCACGCTGAATCGCGGCGGTTGCTGCCGCCGGGCCGTCCGTTTGCAGTAACTGCGTTGCTTCGCGCATGCGCGCGAGAAAATCTTGATCAAGTTTCACGGAATTCTCTCCAAAGTAATATGGTTTTGCCTGGAAACGGCAACTGGTCGGATGCGTATGGGTGCTTTTTCGGCTCCCTGGCCTCGCCAGCGGTCGTCGACCGGCGCGTCGGATTCAGCGTATCCGGCCAGCCAATGCTGCCTTGACAGCGGGGCTGGCATGCAAGGCACCCAGCACCACCACCGTATCGATGGTGTCCATCGCCAGTTGCGGCGTCACATCCGTACCGATGCTGGCCAAGCCCAGAACCTGTATCTGCAACTTCTGCCCGGCCTCCCGCACCGCCTCCAGATCGGCCCGGGAAAAATGCTGCAAGCCAAGCACCAGGCTTTTGCGCGCCACGGTTTGTTTGATGACGTCTGCATGGCATGACAATTGATTGCGAATAGCGGTACGGATCAGATCGGTACGGTTGGAATAGAAGCCTTCCTGGACCAGCAAATCGATTTGCCCAAGATCAACCAGACCGAGATTGATCGTGATTTTTTCGCTTTCACAACTTTTTATCCGACTTTCCTGCAGGTCGGTTACTTGCGTATTTTTTACCATTACCATCCTTTGGCCATCCATATACCATCCATGTAGATGGTAGTATAGGACTGAAAAGCGGATTGTCAACTTCGTTCGCAAAAAAATAAAAGGGTTGATCGGAGGGATTGTTTTTTCATGCTGATTTGAGGGCAGGCGGGTGAGATGCTTCTATTTTCGTATTTCCAGAAGAATCATCTCTATTTAATTCGCTTTATCCTTAACTTGAACCGACTTATGATGCTTTGCCTGAATCAGTCTTTTGCGAAGGAATAGGACATGTCGGAAAAAATCGAATGGGAAGTGGTTGATGCGCCAATGCCGGGTGCCCAACACGCCGGAGCTCAATACACCAGAGTCAACATGCTGCAATCAATGCTTGGCCGGCATTGGAAGCTGAAAGTCGCGGCGATGGCCGTGGCGGGTCTCGCCGTCCTCGTTTTCGTGCTGATGCTGGCCGGCGTTGCCCTGGTATTAATGGCCGGTGCCGTACTCTTATCCGTCGGCATTGCGAAGCTGCAGAGATTTTTACGCCGGGACCGCCATGGCAACACCGGAATGAGACAGTAGTGAGCCAGTGACTGATTGAGGGGAAGGCATATCGAACCTGAAGCGGCGCTCGCCGCTCATCTCTGTGTCGAACTTTGCTCCGCTCTTGCGCTCTATCTTGACTGATTGCCAATGAACCGGGAGATGGAAATGAATATCCTGATGGTGCTGACGTCGCACGACCAACTGGGCAATACGGGCAGGAAAACCGGGGTGTGGCTGGAAGAATTTGCCGCGCCTTACTATGTGTTCAAGGATGCCGGCGCGCGCATTACCCTGGCATCGCCAAAAGGCGGCCAGCCGCCGCTCGATCCGAAAAGCCGCGAAGCCGGAACAGAAAGCGCAGCCACGAAGCGCTTCCACCAGGATCGCGAGGCGCAGCAAGCCTTTGCCGATACCGTGCTGCTGTCGAGCGTCTCGCATGAAGAATTCGAAGGCGTGTTTTATCCCGGCGGTCACGGTCCGTTATGGGATCTGTCCGAAGACCGCGATTCGATCATGCTGATTGAAAGCATGCATGCCGCGGACAAGCCGATCGGAGCCGTGTGTCATGGCCCGGCTGCTTTCCGGCATGCCAAACGGCATGACGGGCGGCCGCTGGTGGAAGGCAAGAACGTCACCGGATTTACCAATACCGAAGAAGAAGCGGTGCAACTCGCCAGCATCGTGCCGTTCTCGGTCGAAAATTCGCTGAAGAAATGTGGCGGCATCTATTCCAGAGGGCCGGATTGGGGATCCTATGTGCAGGTTGATGGCAAGCTCGTGACCGGACAGAATCCGGCGTCCTCGGAAGAGGCTGCGCGCGCCCTGCTGCAACTGGTATTGAAGGAGCCGGAAAGCGGCGACTGGGACAAGCGGCGCACATGATCGGCCATCGCTGCGCTGACTATATTGCCGGCCAGTAACGAATAATCGGTCGCATGGCCAAGCCAGCCGCCCGACCTGGCAATACAACCGGGCCACACGCGACGCTGCCGACGTGAAACGATTGTCCGGCGAGATCTGCCTGCATGCCGATCCCGAGATCGCCCATGCGTTTACTCCAGGAGAGGTCCGTGATCCCCTTTTCCGTTCTTGATCTGTCTCCGATTACCGAAGGCAGCAACGCGAGCCAGTCGTTTCGCAACACGCTCGATCTTGCGCAGCATGCCGAGCGCTGGGGCTTTCGCCGGTTCTGGCTTGCGGAACATCACGGCATGCCGGGCATTGCCAGTGCGGCAACTGCCGTCCTGATTGGCTATGTGGCTGCCGGCACCACCAGCATTCGCGTCGGCGCCGGCGGCATCATGCTGCCTAACCATTCGCCGCTGGTGATTGCCGAGCAGTTCGGCACGCTGGAATCGCTCTACCCCGGCCGCATCGATCTGGGGCTCGGGCGCGCCCCAGGTTCCGACCCGGTTACTGCGCGCGCATTGCGACGCAACCTGATAGTCGATGCCGACGCGTTTCCCCAGGACGTGATGGAATTGATGGATTATTTCTTGCCGCGGCAGACACGGCCCGTGCTTGCGGTCCCCGGCGCCGGCCTCGACATCCCGCTCTGGATTCTGGGATCGAGCCTGTTTGGCGCGCAACTGGCTGCAACGCTTGGATTGCCGTATGCCTTCGCATCCCATTTCGCCCCCGGGCAGATGATGCAGGCGATCACGGTATACCGCGAGACTTTCCGTCCATCGGCGCATCTGGACAAGCCGTATGTCATGCTCGGCTTTAATGTGTTTGCCGCCGACACGGAGGAAGAAGCCCGATTTCACGCCACGTCCATGCAGCAGGCATTCGTCAACCTGCGCAGCGGACGGCCTGCGCGCCTGCCGCCGCCAATGCACGATTACTGGGATCGCATCGGCCCCGCCGAGCACGCATTGCTGGAGCAGGTATTGTCGTGCTCGACAGTAGGCACGCATGAAACGGTCGCGCGTGAATTGAAAGCGTTCATTGCGCGTACCGATGCGGATGAGTTGATGATAACGTCGCAAATATTCGATCATGCTGCGCGCCTTCGCTCGCATGAAATTGCCGCAGCGGTGCAGTCTTCTTGAGTATATCAATACCGGGTGGGGTATTTTTAAATCGCCGCATTTTCATTGCGCATTTAAATATGTTTTTGTCCATACTCCCCTATTATTGCAGTCGAGAATTCTTGGCAGACGTGATGTGACTTCATGAATCAAATGGAGATCATTGGGGGAAGGACTATTTTCGTTTTCGTAAAGGCTCCAGCAAATATGTCAACGCATTATGGTCCAGCTCATACATCAGCGCGATCAGCATTCCCAGCTCGCCTTTTGGAAAACCTTCCCGGGCAAACCAGCCAAGGTAATGTCCCGGTAAATCGGCGATCAGGCGGCCCTTGTACTTCCCGTAAGGCATTTCACAGGTAAGCAAGCGCTGCAGGTGGTCGGGATGCATGATGGGCGAGGGTCTTTGCGATGCATGGCGCGCAGTTGCGGACATGGCTCAATTTGGGCTGGAGGTGCGGTACATTTCCGCCAGCCTCTGGCGGACGCGTTCTTGTACCGCCGGATCGCTCAAGCCCAAGGCATCGCTGGTTTGAATCAGATTCTCCTTGCACCAGGCCGGCCAGCCGAATGCATCGTCATCAAGCGCAAACCAGTGCGCCGGCTTGCGTCGCTCGACATCGCCCCAGATTTGCATGCCGCGCGGCATGGTGTCGAACGTCGCCTTGACAATTTTCGGATGCAGAAAAGTCGAGCCGATCACCCGGTCTCTTAGCGATGCCGACAATTCATGCTTTGCTTCATTGAATCCCAATTCACGGACCCAGGTGGTCGACAAGACAATCTTCAGGTCCGGGCAGGGGGCGAGCAGGTCATCGAGAATCGGCATCCACTCAAAAAATGTGCGGCCGGGTGTCCTGATGGTCATGCCCGTGGTGCGATTGCGAAGTACATTGCCGTCGTGCAGGACGGCGTCATAATCGAGATAACAGATATTCATCGTAAGGGGGGAGGCAAAAGGAGCAGTATCCTTTAATTTCCATGAATCGGAAACAAGCTGATTCCGGCCCTTTGCCTTTTCGCTGTTGCATGCCGCTATCAGCCTGCGCAACGTGCGTGAATATCCTCCACCCGGAATCATCCGGCTGGACCGCGGTCGACATGGTGTTTCAGCTTGCAAATCAATAGGCGTCGTACGCCGACTTGCGCCGCTCGAACAAGGGGCGCGCTCCAGAACGATCGATGTTCCGGCGCTTGAAATCAGGGCCTGCAAGGAAGAAATGCAATGGATTGCGGCGCTCTTGCTCATGGTCGGCAAAGCGCCGTGTTCGTTGTACGGGCGATCTGGTGGATATCCATGCAAGTGCCGCCAACCCAGCTGCGACGCTAATCCATAATGCAGTGTGCGGCCGTGCTGATTGTGTCGGAATGATGGAGTGGATGGCTTGGCCGCGAAGGCGCTTCTGATTCCTTTTCATGATGCTATTCCCTTGAGCATGTTTATACAGATGTGACCGAATGCGCTCTTTTTCGTTCTTGCGACACACACAAGAAAGAAGGGCAGGGTTTTCAGTGCGCGCTGCGAAAGGATAGTTGCTGGCTGACAAATCCATCAAAACATGCCAGCAGTGGCTGGTATCGTTGACGATTCCGTTCAAGATGCGCGAGCGCATGACAGGCTGCTTCCAGTGTGGACAATTGATGCGCGTGGTGCGCCTTGCGGATCAGGTAAGCGGAGGGCGGCACTTCATTCAGCGCTAAACGCGGCAGTGCCTGCAGCATGGGATTGCAATGCAGCATCTTCAGACTCTTGCGCCAGGTTGCATCGAGCACGATCAAACGCAGGCGGTGCGGCTGTCCGCGCCATGCGTTGTCCAAGACCGGCGGCGGCGCTATGCCGGGAGTGGGCGGGTACAGCAGCACTGCGCGAGCCGGTTCTCTGTCCGGGCTGTGCAATAACGCATGCAGCTGTTCCGCCGGAAAAATCTCACCGACTTCAAGGCGGTTGCGTTCGAGGCTCAGATGCAGCAAGCGCGCACTTCCTTTGGCTTGATGCACTTCTGCGGGATGTTGCAAGACCAGCACCTCGACTTGGTTGGCGACCGGTACAACCCAGCGGCAGATGCATGCGCGTTGCGGACGCAGACACGTCGTGCAGGAAGTGCGGCGGTGGGGCGCGGAATTCAGTGCGTTGTCGGGCGGGGAAAACGGCAAGGTCTTGTAATTCATGGTCGG
>DATEZO010000235.1:0-11473 GCA_035255485.1 Burkholderiaceae bacterium | reverse complement strand
ACCGTCATCACCCAGGATGCGGTGCTTGCCACCTTCGACCGCCTGCTCGGCACGCTGACACTCGGCGTTGCCGGCATCGCCGCCATCAGCCTGGCAGTGGCAGGGATACTGGTAATGAACGTGATGCTGGTCTCGGTGACGCAGCGCACCGCCGAAATCGGCCTGTTGAAGGCACTAGGCGCCACTGGCGCCACCATCCGCCTGGCTTTCCTGACCGAGGCCACGATGCTTTCGCTGGCCGGCGCCATCGTCGGCTTTGTTCTTGGCCAGGCCGGCGCAGCCATCATTCGCCAGTTGTATCCAACCTTCCCGGCCTTCCCGCCGGACTGGGCTGTGTTCGCCGGGTTGGCGACTGCGCTGGTCACCGGCATCCTGTTCGGCGTGCTGCCGGCGCGACGAGCGGCGCAGCTCGATCCGGTGCAGGCGCTATCGAGGCGATAATGCTTTTTCACGACTCTACTCTGCTTGCCCTGCGCGCCATCACCGCGCACCGCCTGCGCAGCTTTTTGACCCTGCTCGGCATCGCCGTGGGCATTGCCGCCGTCATTCTGCTGACGTCGATAGGCGAAGGCATTCACCGCTTCGTGCTGGGTGAATTCACCCAGTTCGGCACCAATGTCGTCAGCATCTCGCCGGGAAAGACCAAGACTGCCGGCCCGGCACCGACCGGCATTCCAAGCTCGGTACGGCCGCTGACACTGGAAGACGCACTCGCCCTGAAGCGCCTGCCGCAGGTAACCGGCATGACGGCCACCGTGTGGGGCAACACCGAGGTCAGCGGCAATGGCCGAGTGCGCCGCACGACGGTCAACGGCGTGAGCGCCGACATGCTCAAGGTATACAACATCAAGGTCAGGAGCGGCCAGTTCTTGCCGGCGGAAGAATCGGAAAATGCGCGTGCGTTCGCCGTGCTGGGCGCCAAGCTCAAGTCCGAGCTGTTCGGTAGCGCCAATCCGCTCGGTGCGCGCGTGCGCATCGGCAACCTGCAGTTCCGCGTGATCGGCGTGCTCGAAGCCAAGGGCCAGTTCCTCGGCGTCGACCTGGACGACTCGGCCTACATTCCCACGGCGCGTGCACTCGAACTCTACAACCGGGATGGCATGATGAAGATCGACGTGGCCTACCAGGAAGGCGTCCCGGCGGCACGCGTGGCCGAGGCGATCAAGACGATCCTTATGGCGCGACACGGCCGCGAAGACTTTACCATCACGACACAGGAAGACATGCTGCGCACGCTATCGAAAATTCTCGATATCCTGACCATGGCGGTCGGTGCGCTCGGCAGCATTTCACTGCTGGTCGGCGCAGTCGGCATTGTCACCATCATGACCATTGCCGTCACCGAACGCACCGGTGAAATCGGTCTGCTGGTAGCGCTCGGGGCGCCGCGCCGGACCATTCTCGGCCTGTTTCTCGGCGAGGCAGTCACCCTCTCTGCCGTCGGCGGCATCATGGGCCTGGTGCTGGGCATCGGCCTGGCGCAATTGATCCATCTTGCCGTGCCGGCGTTGCCGGTGCACACCCCGATCATCTTTGTGATACTGGCGGAAAGCATTGCCATTGGCATCGGCCTTCTGGCCGGCGTGCTGCCCGCCCGCCGCGCTGCACGGATGGACCCGGTGGAAGCGCTACGCGCGGAATGAAGCGCGAAGGTCAGCCAGTCCCTGCCTCCCTGGCTTCGCCTTGCAATTCTTCAGCATCACGGGCAAACATGTCTTCCAGCTCTTGCCGGCCCTGCCTGGCCATCGATATCATCTGGACCTGGTCCTTGTAGTGTGGATACACAGCCAGCAGTGTCTTGAGATTATGCGCACGGAATTTCTGCACTACCTGGCGAACCTGTTCTGCGTCATAACCGAATTCCTGCAGCACTTTGCCGCCCAGTTGCAACGCTGCTTCGAAGGTTTCGCGTTCCAGGATCGTCACGCCACGGTCCAGCAGATCGTAATAATGCGTAACGTTACGGGCGCGCGCCAGAATTTTCAGATGCGGAAAATCCTGCCTGACCGCATCCACCAGCGCCAGGCTATCGTCCACATCGTCAATCGCCACCACCAGTATTTTGGCGGTGTGCGCGCCGGCGGCACGCAACAGATCGGTGCGGGTGGCGTCGCCGTAGAACACCTTGAAGCCGAACTTGCGCAGCATGTCGATCTGGTCCGGATCATGATCCAGCACCGTGGTGCGGATGCGATTGGCCAATAGCAGGCGGCCGATGATCTGGCCGAAGCGGCCGAAGCCTGCGATGATGATCGGATTATCCTGCGGCTCGATCTCGTCGTCCGGCCGTTGTTCCCGCTGTCGGAAACGAGGCGCGATCAGCTTGTCGTACAGCACCAGCAGCAGCGGCGTGGCCACCATCGACAGCGCCACCACGACCACCAGCAGGGATGCAACCTGCGCTGTGAAAATCCGTGCGGCAACAGCCGCACCAAACACCACGAAGGCAAACTCGCCTCCCTGCGACAATAAAAAGGCGAACAAGACTTGCTGTCCGCGTGGAATGCCGAAACCTTTGCCAAGCAGGTACAGCACAGTGACCTTGAGCGTCAAAAAGACTGCCACCAGGCCTGAAATCAGCAAGGGCCGGGTCAGCAGCACGCCAAAATCGACCGACATCCCGACCGCGATGAAGAACAAGCCGAGCAACAAGCCCTTGAACGGCTCCAGGTCGCTTTCCAGCGCGTGCCGGTATTCGGAATCGGCGAGCAGCACACCGGCCAAAAAAGTGCCGAGCGCCATCGACATGCCGACCCATTGCATCAACCAGCCGATCGCGATCACCAGCAGCAGGGCGAACGCAGTAAATATCTCGCGCATGCCGGTCCTGGCGATGATGCGCAATACTGGCCGCATCAGGTAACGTCCGCTCACGATCAGCGCAAAAATCACACCCGCCACTTTCATTGCCCCAAGCCAGCCTTGACCATCATTCGCAAGGGCCGCCGTGCCCAGAAACGGAATCAGCGCGATCATCGGAATCGCCGCGATATCCTGAAACAGCAGGATCGAAAATGCGGCCGAACCGGCAGGCGTCGCCTTCAGGTTGCGTTCTTCCAGAATCGCCAGCGCGATTGCGGTGGACGATAGCGACAAGCCAAGCGCCGCGACCAGCGCGGTTTTCCAATCGGCGCCAAGCATCAGGCCACACCCGAACAACACCGCCGCGCAAGCACCGACCTGCAACGTGCCCCAGCCGAATATGGGCCGGCGCAGGGACCACAAGCGCTTCGGTTCGAGTTCCAGCCCGATCAGAAACAGCAGCAGCACCACGCCGAACTCGGAAAAGCTCAGGATGTCTTCGACGCCTTCGATCAGGCGTAATCCCCATGGGCCGATCGCCATGCCGGCCAGCAGATAGCCGAGCACGGCGCCCAGTCCCAGGCGTTTCGCAACCGGTACCGCGACCACGGCGGCAGCCAGGTAAATCAAGGCATTTAACAGCAGGCTGTGTTGCATCGGACGCCCCGGCTGGTGAATGAAAGACACATGAACAAGATCGGAGAAGTATCTGACAGCCTACCATTACCGGTACTTGCCGGTATTGTCCGGAGTGCATTTCAGCAAATCAACAGCATTATCGAACGAAGGGGACGTAACATCTTGATTGGCAGCATGAATGCAGAGCGTGCGAAATTTGCAGCAATCCCGCACTACGCGCATCACCCTTCAGCTTTCCGGATCGCCTGGCATTACACCGGGCGGCAGATTATTCGATGCCGCGCCCATCACCGGCTTCCTCGTGGGTCTTGCCGTCGCGGATATGGTAGATCCGCTTGAAGGTCGGGATGATTTTTTCATCGTGGGTGACGACGATGATCGCAGTGTTGAACTGGCGGGCCATCTGGTTGAGGATACGGATCACCGCCAGGGCGCGTTCGCTGTCGAGCGGCGCAGTCGGCTCGTCGGCCAGGATCACCGGCGGCCGGTTGACCAGCGCGCGCGCAATTGCCACGCGCTGCTGCTCGCCGCCTGAAAGCTGCGAGGGCATGGCCTTGGCGCGATGCGCCACATCCAGCGCATCCAGCAGCACCAGCGCGCGCTGGCGCGCTTCGGCATTGGGGCGACCTGCAAGCATCGGCAGCAAGGCGACATTGTCGGTAACATCCAGAAACGGAATCAGGTACGGCGCCTGGAATACAAACCCGATCTTGTCGCGCCGCAATGCGCGCAAATCAGGAATCCGCCATCGATCGTCATAGATCGTGTCCGGACCCAGCGTCATGCGGCCGGCCGTGGGTTCAATCACGGCGCCCAGGCACTTGAGCAAGGTACTCTTGCCCGAACCGGAAGGACCAATCAGTCCCACGACTTCTCCCGCAGCAACCGACATGTCGACACCCTTCAGTGCATCCACGGCGGTATCGCCTGCGCCATAGCGCTTCCGCAGTCCTTCGATACGGATGCCGTGCGGGGACGATGCGGCAGGCTGCCGGGGCACTGTATCCAATTTATCCACCGATGGCCTCCGCAGGATCGACTTTGAGCGCGGCGTGGATCGCCAGCACGCTAGCCAGCACGCAGATCGCCACCACAGCCAGAAAACCGCGCATGGCGTCGCCGGGCTCCAGCAGTACGTACTTTGGAAAGAACGGCGCCCAGAACGTGGCAACAATCTTGCCCACCACGAAGCCGATCACGCCCAGGCCTACCGCCTGCTGCAGGATCATGGCGGAGATGGTGCGGTTCCGGGTGCCGATCAGCTTGAGCACCGCGATCTCGCGGATCTTGCCCATCGTCAGGGTGTAGATGATGAAAGCCACGATCGCAGCGCTGACAATGGCCAGGATCACCAGGAACATGCCGATCTGCCTGGCCGACGTGGCGATCAGCTTGGCGACCAGGATTTCCTGCATCTGGGCCCGGGTGTAGACTGCCAGCCGCTTCCAGCGCCGGATCGGTTCAGCCACCTGGTCCGGATCGGCGCCGGGCTCGATCTGGACCAGCACGGCGTTGACATACGGGTTGATACTCTGCGAAGCGATCACGGCGTCGAGCATGCCGGGCGTGCCGGGCCGGTTCAGCGCCGGATTCTGCGCGGTGCGGGCGCGTTGCCGCAAAATGGCGTCATTATCCTTGAGGAACTGGGCCTCCTGCGCATCCTTGAGCGGTATGAATACCATCGGATCGCCACCCGACGACACCATGCGCCGGGTCAGGCCGACGATGCGGTACTCGTTGCGCCGGATCTGGATACGGTCGCCCAGCGCAAAGCCGGCGGCAATATCGGCCACCGCTTCGTAATGGCTGCGGGTAATGTGCCGGCCTTCGACCAGATAGCCGGGCTGGCCCGGGTGGCCCGGCCCGTCGGGCGCGATGCCGACCACCATCGCGCGGACGTCGCGCGCCTTGCCATTGCCGAGCTGGCGCACCTGCATGGTCAGGTAGGTGACATTGGCGGCACGCACCACGCCGGGCATGCCGAGAATGCCTCGCCAGGTATCGTCATACAGGCTGGACGACTCGGCGTAAGGGCCCTGCGTATCCTGCTGCACCACCCACAGATCGGCGCCGCTGTTATCCAGCAGCACGTTGGCATCGTCCACCATGCCGCGATACACGCCGGCCATGGTCAGCGTCACGCCAATCAGCAGCCCCAGCCCGATCCCGGTGAACACGAACTTGCCCCAGGAATGCAGGATATCGCGTCCCGCCAGGCTGATCATGACGACTTGCCCGCGATGCGCTCCACGATCTTGATGCGGCTGCCGGCGCTCAGCGCCCGCGCGCTGTACACCACGACATGCTCGCCGCAGCGCAGGCCTTCAAGTACCTGCACCCGGCCATCGAGATCGGTCGCACCGGTCTTGATCGGTGCAAACCGCAACTCCCTGCCGTCAACCAGCCACACGCCGAGCCGCCCATCGACCCGCTGCACGCTGGCATTCGGCACCGCCGGCATCGATTTGTGCGCTGCCAGGGCGACGGTGACTTCGGCCAGCTCGCCGATCGCCGGAAGCGTTTGCGGCAGTTGCCGGAACTCGACCTTGGCCAGGGTTTCTTCGGTGACCGGATCGGCATGCAGCTCGGTGCGCGAGACCACGCCTGCCAGCGGCTCGCCTTCCTGCGAGCGCAGGACGATCTGCGCCGGCAGCTCGGCGCGCAAGCCCAGTGCGCGCTGCTGGTTAAAGCGGGCATTGATCCAGATTTTGCCCGGCTCGACCACTTCCACCACCGACTGGCCTGCCACCACTGTAGAGCCCGGGTCGGCATCACGCTGGGTGACAATCCCATCCACCGGTGACACCAGGCGCAGGCTGGTACGCTGCCGGATCAGCCCTTCGCGTTCCGCCCGCACCCGCGCCAGCTCCTGCCGCGAGGCGTCGAGGTTGGCGCGTGCCGCCGACAGGGTCGCCTGCACGATCTGGAATTCCTGGCGCTTGATTTCGACCGCTTCTTCGCTGACCGCGCGTGCCGCCAGCAGTTGCTCGTAGCGTTTCGTCTGCGCTTCGGCAAAGGATCGGCGCGCACCGATTTCCTGGATTTGCGCCTCGACCGCCAGCACCCCGGCTTCGGCACGCTTGAGCGCGGCGCCCTGGGCACCGACACGCTGGTCCAGATCGATCGGCTCTATTTCGCCGAGCAGTTGCCCTGCCCTGACGCGATCGCCCGGCTGGACATCCACACTCTTGAGCCGGCCCGCAAATGTCGGTCCGATCCTGTGGGTATAGCGCGCCTCGACCGTACCAATGCCGAACAGCGCCGGCGTGATCGCCCGCTGCTCAACGGTTGCCAGCGTAACCGGCACGGGCGCAAGCGGTCCCGAGCGCAAGGCGGCAAACGCAAACAGCGCCAGCAACGGCAGCAGCACTCCTCCCAGTGCGATTCTCTTGCCATTGGACGACAGGAACCGCTTCATTGTTGACTCCTTAATCCGCGCTGGTAGACTGCGAACACGCCGAGCGCGTCACTGCGCATGCGCTGCATGTCGCCGGATAACATGGATTGCATCACCAGGCCCTGAACAGTGCCGATGAACAAGGTGGCGGCGGCCTGGGTGTTGACTTCCGGCGCGATTTCACCGGCACTCTTGCCCTGTTCGATGCGTGCGCGCACGCGTTCCGCATATCCCTGGATCAGGGTCTGGACCATGCGCTTGGCCGGGGTCGCATCGGCGCGCTGCAACTCACCGAAGATCATGCGCGGCACGCCCGGGCGTTCAATCACGAATTCGACATGACTCATGAACATGGCCTGCATGGCAGCCAAGGGCGATTCGATACCCTGCGCAGCCCGGTCGAGCCGCGCCAGGAGACGCTCCGCCACCCATTCCATGACCGCTTGCCAAATCGCCTCTTTCGATGGGAAGTGCCGGAACAGCGCGCCTTGCGTCAGGTTCATGTGCCTGGCGATGGCCGCGGTGGTGATGTCACTGGGATTTTGCGCTCCCGCCAGTTCGACAACGGCTTCCACCGTGACGGCGCGCCGCTCGTCTGCGGGAAGGTATTTCGTCTGCGTATCCAAGGAAGCCTCCACGAAAGATAGTAATCAATTACTATCTTATCACGGAAATGGAGGCACGCCTGATTCTGAAAAAACGCTGATCCACACTACCGGAGAAATGCAAGAAAAACCCGGCAAATGGTGTAACCATTTACATCGCCGGCTACAGATTGGAATATATTTGGGGAGTATAGTGAAAAACACAATGATATTCGCAATCAATTCGCGGCAGTTAAAATATACACATAGGTGTATAAATAACAGCCAGATTGACATGCATGGACGTGAAATGAAGGGTGGAAGCACCTGACCTGCTTCCGGCCCCGCATTCATTGCACGCATGAAAGCCGCCAAGGACCAGGGAATACCGTTCGGAATTGCGGCAGTCCACGGTTACAGATCGGCGCTGGCAATCCGCATGGCCTCTTTCAGGATATCGAGATCGCCAATGTGATTGGCCAGCACCAGGATCAGCTTGGCATTGAAGGTTTCGCTTTGTTCTTCGCTCAAATCCTTGTGCATTTCGATCAACGCTTCATAAAAATCATCCGCCAGCGGCATGTTCGGTTCGGTATTCACTCTCTGGTTCACGTTGCGCTCCGGTTTATTGTTTGCCGATTGCCCGCGCCATTGCGGCACGCGCCTTGTCGATATCGAGCGCGCGCCAGCGTGCGCACACATGCTGGTCGGGGCGCAACAGGTAATACGTGCCGGCCCGGCCATCGAAACGCTGCGCCAGCAGGCCGTCCTTGTCTTCCAGGAAAACGATACCCGCCACTCCGGTCATGCGCGTCCCGTGCGGCACGACGACGATCGGCTTGATGGGCAGTTTGCCTGTGGCCAGCGACTGCAAGGCGGCTAGCGTGTCGCCGGAAAGCGGAGTTCCGTCGCTGAAATAGATGCCGGCAAATCCATTGCCGACATGGGTCAGGAACCAGCTTGCCTGGCCATCGGTCGCGACCGGGGCATCGGCGGCAGGCGCGCCGGGCATCATCGCGCCGGTGAAGACATCTTCGTCCGGCGTATTCAGCAGCGAACCGACATAGGTGGACGGCATTGACAACCGGCCGCTGTTGACCAGCTTGCGCGCGAACGGCTGGTCCTTCGCCAGCTTCAGGACGGCATCGCGGAAGATCCGGCTGATCCGGCTCTTCGGCGTGATGAAATCGGTCGAGCGCGTCGAGTTGCGCAGGTTTTCATCGGCCGCATATTCCCGCTCACTGGCGTAGCTGTCGAGCAATGTCGTCGGCGCCTCGCCCGCCAGCACCAGCTTCAGTTTCCAGGCCAGGTTGTCGGCATCCTGCACGCCGCTGTTGGCGCCGCGCGCGCCGAACGGCGAGACCAGATGCGCCGCGTCGCCGACGAACAGCACGCGGCCGTGGCGGAATTTTTCCATGCGCAAACAGGAAAAGGTATACACGCTGACCCACTCCAAGTCGAACTCCGCATCCTGGCCCAGCAGGGCGCGGATGCGCGGAATGACGCGCTCGGGCGACTTTTCAACGGCAGGATCGGCATCCCAGCCCAGCTGGAAATCGATCCGCCAGACATTATCCGGCTGCCGATGCAGCAGCACCGACTGGTTCGGATGGAATGGCGGATCGAACCAGAACCAGCGTTCGGTCGGAAATTCCGCCTTCATCCTGACATCGGCGATCAGGAAGCGATCCTTGAATACCTGGCCCTTGCTTTCCAGTCCCATCATCGCGCGCACCGGGCTGCGCGAGCCGTCCGCCGCCACCGCATAATCGGCGCGCAGCCGGCATGTGCCATCGGGCGTTTCCACCGTCAGTTCCACCCCGTCGCCCAGTTGCGACAGGCCGATGACCTTGTGTTTCCAGCGGATATCCAGATTGGCAAGCTGACGCGCGCGCTCCAGCAGATACCCTTCGGCATAGTATTGCTGCAGGTTGACGAAGGCGGGCCGGTGATGGCCGGCTTCCGGCAACAGGTTGAAACTGTAGACCGGCTCATCATGGAAAAATACCTTGCCGACATTCCAGCTGATGCCTTTGTCCGCGAAGCGGTCGCCGCATTGCAGGCGATCGAAAATTTCCAGCGTGCGCTTGGCGAAGCAGATTGCACGCGACCCGACCGACAGTTTGTCGTCATCGTCGAGCACAACCACCGGCACGCCCTGCTGGGCCAGATCGATGGCAACTGTCAGGCCGACCGGGCCCGCCCCGACCACGATCACCGGATGATGCGCGGGGGTCTTCGCCGCGTGGTCGGAAGACTTTACATAATCGAATACGATGTGTTGATAATCCAGTTCCATGGTGCGCTCTGCGCCTTTCGTCAGATGGGTAAGGGAAAGCGCCGGTCAATTCTGCAGCGAGTGCCACATTTCCTTGTCGCGTTCCGCGGTCCAGATGCGCGGGTGCTTGATGCCGCCGGCTTCATCCACCGCGCGCGTCACGTCGAACGGCAGGCAATGCTCATAAATGAAGACATGGCCGAATTTCGGGTCCATCTTGCTGCGCGCATGCGCCATCGCCTCCTTCAATGTCTTGCCGGCGGCAACAGCTTCTTTCGCGCTTTGCAGCAGCGTCGTGACGAAATCCCTAGTGTAATCGATGCCGGCGTTGACTTCTTTCGGACTGGTCAAGGCCGGCCCGCGCCCCGGCACCAGCTTTTCCGCGCCGAGCGCGCGCAAGGCGTCCAGCGTGGCAGGCCACTCCTCGAGCTGCGCATCGCCGGTATAGGCGGCGGCGTCATATTCGACCAGGTCGCCGGAAAAGCAGATTTTCTGCGACGGAATCCAGGCGATGGTGTCGCCCTTGGTGTGGCCCATGCCGATATGCATGAGCTGCACTTCGAACTTGCCCATGAAGATCGTCAGCGCCTTGTCGAACACCATGGTCGGCCAGGTCAGCCCCGGCACCGATTCGACGCCCGCGAACAGGCGCGGGAAACGCTCGATCTCGGATTTCATGTCCTGCTCGCCGCGCTCGACGATCATTTCATAGGTGCCGCGCGACGCGATGACCTGCTGCGCGCCTTCCTGTGCATAGGCCGATGCGCCCAGCACGCGCACCGCGTGGTAATGCGACAGGACCACATACTTGATCGGCAGATCCGTCACCGAGCGGATATGCCGGATCAGCGCCTGCGCCATGATCGGCGTGGCGGTGGTGTCGATGACCATCACCGCATCATCGCCGATGATGACACCGGAATTCGGATCGCCCTCGGCGGTGTACGCGTAGGCATTGTCGGACAGCTTGATGAAGCTGGTTTTTTTCTCTTCGAGATCCGCTTGCGATGCAAATTGCTTGGTCATGTCTGGCTCCTCGTAATGCGTGAAAGTTGACGGCAGTACCGTGGGTTGCTGGCGGATTTCCCTGCCTGGCCATACCCGGTTTTTTTGTTTCCTTTTCTGGCAAGGGGAAGGCGGGAACGGCGCGCCGTTCCCGCTTGTCAGCTTGCGGCTTTCGGACGCTTGTCGACGACACGCCGGGCTTTGCCGGTCAGCGTGCGCTCGACGCTGTCCGCAACCAGCACGCGCACCTTGGCCGTGACGCCGATATACGCCTTGATATGGTGTTCCAGCTCACGGGCGACGGCATCGGTTTCAAGCTCCGACAGGCGGCCCGATACATCGGCGCGCAATTCGGTGATGACATCCAGCTTGTCGAGATGGCCTTCGCGGGTAATGACCAATTGGTATTGCGGCGCCAGCTGCGGCAGCTTCAGGATCATTTCCTCGATCTGACTCGGGAACACGTTGACGCCGCGAATGATCAGCATGTCGTCGGAACGACCCGTGATCTTGCCCATGCGCCGCATCGCACGCGAGGTCGGCGGCAACAGGCGCGTCAAGTCGCGGGTGCGGTAGCGGATGATCGGCAAGGCTTGCTTGGTCAGCGACGTAAACACCAGCTCGCCTTCGGCCCCGTCCGGCAAGACTTCCCCCGTCTCCGGATCGATGATTTCCGGATAAAAATGGTCTTCCCACACCACCGGGCCATCCTTGCTTTCCACGCATTCGCCGGCCACGCCCGGCCCCATCACTTCCGACAGGCCGTAA
>DATEZO010000234.1:0-2734 GCA_035255485.1 Burkholderiaceae bacterium | reverse complement strand
ATCCGGTGCCGACGCTACGATTTTACGATAACGAGCCAGGATCGCGGCTTTCATGTCATCGTAAGTCTCGGCGGCGAGGAACGGCGGCAGCGTCGTAATGTCGAGCAGTGCGTCGGAGGCATTGTCAGCAGCATCGGCAGTCACCCTGTCGTCTTTGCGAACGACACGGCCGGCAATACCTGCGAGCGTGTCCAGCATCGGCGCGCGTTGTGCGCGGATTTCAACTGGGGTTCGCTCGCGGATTTTTTCGACAGGTTCGGGGTTCGGATCGACTGCGACTGGAAACCCGCCTTCGTCTGCTTGAATGAACTTGCCTATTGCCTGTGTTGCCATCAACTCGGCGTGCTGGTCGTCGGTAATCTCTAAGACATTAGCTGACCTGTTGTTGCTATGGATTTCAGAGTCGTAAAAACCGCTAGTTGATTTCGAGAAAAATTTCAAGCTCGTCCCTTTAGGGCTTGTCAGATAATAACCTGGCTATTTATTGCCTGGTCCGCGCGCGGGCGCAAAGTGTAATTCCACGCTGGGCAGATGACATGTGGCTGGATGCGCAGGCGCCGCATCTCGTGATCCGAGACGCGCTCGCCGATTTCGTTGCTGCCCCGTTTGAGTACCGCCTTTACGCGCAGTCCGGTTGACCTGCTAAGAATCGTGTAGCCATCCCATGGGTGAGTCTTCATGTTAATTTTGACATGAAGGCATACATGAAGAAGTGATTCACAGAAGAACAAATCATCGGCATCCTGCGGGAGGCCGAGGTCGACGGCGCGGTGATCCGGGATATCTGCCGCAAGCACAACATCACCGAACAAACGTTTTTTCGCTGGCGGAACAAGTACGGCGACATGACAGTGTCCGACGCCCGCAAGCTCATGGATCTGGAGTCGGAGAATGCCCGGCTGAAGAAGATCGTGGCCGAGCAAATACTGGCCATTGAAGGTTTGAAGGAGATTGCTGCAAAAAAATGCTAACCCCGGCAGCCAGGCGCGAAGCCGTCGACATCCTGAAAGCCAAAGGGCTGTCGGAGCGTGCGGCGTGCCAAATTGCCGGGGTGAGTCGTCGGATTGCCAACTATGAATTGAGGCAGCCGGCGAAGGATAAGGAGTTGGAAGCGCAGCTCATCGAGGCAGCTGGCAGCTATCCACGCTTTGGTTATCGCCGCATTGCCGTGATGACCGAGCAGAGTGCTGGGCGGGTATGGCGCCTGTGGCGCAGCCTGGGATTGAATCTGCCCAAGCGCCGGCCGCGCAAGCGACGCTGCGGGAACGACATTCGCATTCCTGATGCAGCGCAGCCCAACAGCGTCTGGTCGTATGACTTTGTGCATGACCGGTTGGCCAATGGCGGCACGTTGAAGTTACTGTGTGTGCTGGACGAGCATACGCGGGAGTGCCTGGCCATCGAAGTGGGTAAATCATTGCGAGGCCAGGACGTGATTCTGACGCTGTCCCGATTGATGCGCCTGTATGGAAAGCCTGCTTATATCCGATCAGATAACGGCGTGGAATTTACCACTACGGCGGTGATAAAGTGGCTGCGAGACCAGAATGCCGGGCCGGCCTATATCAAGCCGGGTAGGCCCTGGCAGAATGGGTTTGTGGAAAGCTTTTACGGCAAGCTGCGCGACGAATGCCTGAACCGGGAATGGTTCGTCACTCGCCGCGAAGCGAAGATCGTGATCGAGAAATGGCGGCAGTTTTACAACAACGAACGACCATATTCTGCGCTCGGCAAGCGGACGCCGGTCTCGGTAGGCCAGCAACGATGGCAAAACCACGCTGTTTGAACTGGAAGACTAACCTGCAGACTGGCTACAAATTTCTATATCAGGTCACAGCGCATGTATTCCGGTTGCAGAATATATAATTCACCGCTTGACTTGTTTTTGCAATCAGACCGATTGCACTAATAGCTGGGACCAAAGCTGATTCTCATCCGCGTTCCCAAGATACCAATCATACAAAATGTTGTCTCTCTCCCAAACTATCTTCAAAGCCTACGACATTCGCGGCATCCTCGGCAAAACCCTCGACATCGGCATCGCCCGCCAGATCGGCCAAGCCTTCGGCACCGCCGCCCGTATCAAGGGCGAGCAAACGGTGGTCATCGGCCGCGACGGCCGCCTGTCCGGCCCCGAACTGGCCAAGGCGCTGGCCTCCGGTCTGCAGCGCGCCGGCGTCGACGTGATCGACCTCGGCGTGGTCGCCACCCCGATGCTGTACTTCGCCACCCATGTGCTCGACGCCCAGTCCGGCATCATGGTCACCGGCAGCCACAACCCGCCCGACTACAACGGCTTCAAGATGGTGCTGGCTGGCGAAGCGATTTACGGCGATACGATCCAGGGCTTGTACCAGGCCATCCTCAAGGGTGACTTCGCGCAAGGCAACGGTAGCTACCGCACTCACGATATCCGGCAGCAATACCTGGAACGCATCACCGGCGATGTGACGCTGGCGCGGCCGATGAAAATCGCCATCGATTGCGGCAACGGTGTGGCCGGCGCCTTTGCCGGCGACTTGTATCGGGCGCTGGGATGCGAGGTGCGCGAACTGTTTTGCGACGTCGACGGCAACTTTCCCAACCATCATCCCGACCCAGCTCATCCGGAAAACCTGCAAGACTTGATTCGCTGTCTGAAAGAAACCGATGTCGAGATCGGCCTGGCCTTTGACGGCGACGGTGACCGGCTGGGCGTGGTGACCAAGGATGGGCAAATCATTTATCCGGACCG
>DATEZO010000233.1:0-35031 GCA_035255485.1 Burkholderiaceae bacterium | reverse complement strand
TCTCGGGATTGAGACCGCCCATATTTCCGCCAGCATCGGCATCACGCTCTATCCGGAAGATGCGAGCGATGCCGATGTGCTGCTCAGGAATGCCGACCAGGCCATGTATGCCGCCAAGAACCTGGGGCGCAACCGCTATAGTCACTTTACGGCCTCGATGGAGGAGGCCACTCAGACCCGCATGTGGCTGGCCAATGAATTGCGCGGGGCATTGAGCGGGCAACAACTCAAGATGGTGTACCAGCCGATTGTGGAACTGGCAACCGGCGATGTCATCAAGGCGGAGGCGCTGATGCGCTGGGAGCATCCGGTGCGCGGTTCCATCAGCCCGGCGGTATTCATCCCGATCGCGGAAGAGACCGGCATGATTATCGAGATCGGTGATTGGGCGTTTCACGAGGTTGCCGACCAGGTGAAGCGTTGGCGGAGCGAGCGCCATCCGGCATTCCAGATCAGCATCAACAAGTCTCCGGTGCAGTTTCGCAGCCAGTCGAGCAATGCGGCATCGTGGTCGGATTACTTGCAAAAACTCGGGCTTCCGGGGCAAAGCATCGCACTCGAAATCACCGAAGGCATGCTGCTCGATGCCAGCGCGAATATCATCGATCAATTGCTGGAATATCGCGATGCCGGCATCCAGGTGTCGCTGGATGATTTCGGTACCGGCTATTCCTCGTTGGCGTATCTGAAGAAATTCGATATCGACAACCTGAAGATCGACCAATCCTTTGTGCGCAATCTTGCGCCAGGTTCCGACGATATTGCGCTGTGCGAAGCGATTATCGTGATGGCGCACAAGCTCAATCTCAAGGTGGTGGCGGAAGGCGTGGAGACCGAGCAGCAGCGCGATCTGCTGGCGGCGGTCGGATGCGACTATGGACAGGGATACCTGTTTTCCAGGCCGGTATCGGCCGAGGAATTTGCGTGTTGAATCGGCGCGCCTGCTTCTTCCGGCAGCGAAATCGTGATGCATGTGCCTGCTCCCGGTGAACTTTCCAGCGCCAGGCGTCCGCCATGCAGCTCGACGATGGTTCGGATGATGACCGAGCCCAGGCCGAGCGATGCGGCGGCGTCCGTATCGCCGGCCAGGATGCGCCGGCTGCGGCGCTGCCCGAAGGCGGCCATCGCGGCCGGCGTCATGCCCGCGCCGTCGTCCTCGATCCGCACCTCGACAAAGCCGTCGTTGGACGCGATACCGACCTGCACGGCGCTGCGGGCATGGCGCGCGGTATTGTCGAACAGGTTGCGGAACAGGCGCGTAATCAGGTGCGGATCGCCAGCGACCAGATGCCGGCCGGGCGCCGGCGGCAGGTCGCGCCAGCCGCAGCGGATCTGGTGCGCCGCGCTCCTGCGGTTGCTTTCCATCCCCAGCATTTCGGCGCCGATGACGGCGGCCAGGTCGATGCGCTCGGCGGCATGCCGGTAGCGCGGCTCGTCGATCTCCGCGATGAAGAACAGGTCGTCGATCAATTTCCGGAAATAGACGAACTCGCCCGCCACCACCTCCAGGAATTCGCGCCGCTCCGCCGCCGGCATCGCGTCGCCGTGCGCCGCCAGCGTCTCGACCGCCGTGCGCAGGCTGGTCAGCGGCGTGCGCAAGTCGTGGCCGAGTTCCTGCAGCAGCTCGCGCCGCGCCCGTTCGGTTTGCTGCAGGCGCTTGACCAGGTGCTCGATTTCATCTGCCATGCGGTTGAAGTCCAGCATCAGGCGTCCGGTGGCATCGAGCCGGTCGGCATGGAAGCGCGCCGTCAGGTCGCCCGCTTCCATGCGCGCAATCACCTGCCGCGCTTCGCGCGAGCGGCCGCGCAGGTACAGCATGACCAGCAGCAGGCCAAGAAAGACCGCGCCCACCACCGTGGCCACGAAGAACAGGCCGAGCGTCAGGAAGATGCGAGGCCGTGGCGTGCCGGCATTGCGGATCACCAGGTAGGTCGGCTCGGCAGCATCCAGCCGCACCACCGCCATGGCCGAGGCGGTAGAGAAAAAGCGCCCTTGCGTGAGAACGTCGTGGATGCGGCGCGGCTTGCCGATCTGCCGCAGCCATGGCGGCGGCACGGCATCGGTACTGCTGGCGAGCGTTGCACCGGCATCCGAGATCACCCATAGCTGCATCGACAGCGCGGTCGATTCGGCGCGAAAGCGGTCGATGCGCCGGACCGATTCGGAATACGGACCTTCTTCGACGATGCGCGCGATGAACAGGTACATGCTGCGCTGCACGTCGTTGCTGACATCGCCGGCCAGTTCCCGCACCAGCAGCGCGTACAGCGCGCCCAGCAGCAGCCCGAAGGCGACGCTGATCGCCAGAAAGCGCAGCCACAGCAGACGGCTCATGCCGCCTCGAGCCGGTAGCCGACGCCATACACGGCGGCGATGCGCAGCGCCGCGCCGGCATCCTTCAGCTTGCGGCGCAAATGGCTCAGATGCGAGTCGATGGTGCGGTCGTAAATCGCGAGCGTATCGCCCAGCGCATCCAGGACCCGCTCGCGCGTGATGGTGTCGCCGCCTGCCTGCACCAGCAACAGCAGGATCTCGAATTCCTTTTTGCCGAGTTGCAAGGGACTATCGCCGACGCAGGCGGTGCGGCGCTGCACATCCAGGCGCAGCGCGCCGAAGGCGGCGATGTCGCGCTCGCGGCGCTGCCGCTCCAGCAGGCGCGTCATGCGGGCGGTCAGCTCATGCAAGCCGTAGGGCTTGCGGATATAGTCGTCGGCGCCACCTTCGATGCCGGCAACCGCGGTGGCTTCATCGGTGCGCGCCGACAGCATCAGGATCGGGATCGCGGCGTCGCGCCGGCGCAGTTCGCGGCACAGATCGATGCCGTTGCCGTCCGGCAGGCCGACATCGAACAATGCCAGATCGAAGCGGCGCTCCGCCAGCAGCCGCATCGCCTCGCTCACGCCGGATGCGACGGTCAGCTCGAAGCCCTCGTAACGCAGGCTCATGGTCAGCGTTTTTGCAATCAGCGGGTCGTCTTCGACCAGCAATACCTGATAGGGCGCGGGCATCATGCGTGCAATAGGACGGATGGAGAGCGGATTGTGCCATGCCGGATCGGCAGCGGGCCGGTTTCCATCAAAATTACAGAATCGGATAGTACAGTCGTGCATGCGGTATTTTGTCGCGTAACCGATTTTCATGGAGCAAGGATATGCCAGAACAGACTGTTTCAAGATGCTTGCGTGCGCTGGCCGCGACCGGCGCGGCGGCGCTGCTGAATGCCTGCGGCGGTGGCGGCAGCTCTGCCGGAGCGCCAGCACCCGAGAGCCCGTCCTCGCCAGCCGCATCATCCGTGCCGGCCGAGCCTTCCGCATCGGCCATGGCAAACGCCGCTGCAGCCGCTAAAAAGGCCGCCGCTACCGACCCTTTGTGCGCGACCTCCATCCTGGGTGATTTCTATTGGGAAATCGGCAATGCAACCAGTGCCGCTCCCCTGGTCTCAAACACGGAAGGGCGCGGCACGGTAACCGCCACGACCAGCTTCAATATCGCATCCGCCACCAAGTTCGTGTTCGGCGCCTATGTGCTGCAAAAGAAAGGCATCGAACAGGTGCGCGCCAATCCCGCATTGCACGATGGCTTGCGCTTCGTGTCCGGATACAGCGACATGGAGGATACCGCCTGCATCGGCAAGGCGACCGTCGGCGCCTGCAATGCTTCCGGCAACGGCAGCGCGCCGAACCCGAATACGGTGAACCGATTCTTTTACAACGGCGGCCATGACCAGAAGCTGGCCGCGGTCGATCTGGGCATGGCGAGCTTTACGTCAAGGCAGATCGACCAGGAATATCAGGCAGTGCTGGGTCTGAGCCCCGGCTTCAGCATGGGAACGTTCAATCCCCTGATGGCGGGCGGACTGATCGCGAGCGCGGCCGATTATGCGCAATTCCTGCGCCGGGTGATGAGCCAGCAGTTGATTATCGGCGCGCACCTGGGCGAGGACGCGGTGTGCGCGCAGCCTGCTTCCTGTCCGAATCAGGCCATCTATTCACCGGTCGAGTCGCTTGGCGAGCCGTGGTCGTATTCGTACAACCACTGGGTGGAATCGGAGAAAGGCAACGGCACGGTCGATGCCTATTCCAGCGCCGGCGCGTTCGGCTTCTATCCCTGGATTGCGGGAGATCGCAAGTACTACGGCATCCTCTCGCGCCACGACTCGCAGCTCGATCAGCAGGAGGGAATGGCTTCCATGCGCTGCGGACGCCAGATCAGGAAGGCGTTCCTGGGCGCGCTGGCACAGACGCCTTAAGCTTCAATGGCGGCGGCGATGGCGGCGCCGACTTCAGTGGTGGTGGCAGTACCGTCCAGATCCGGCGTGCGCGGTCCGTTTACCAGCACGGTTTCGATGGCGCGCATGATGGCATCGTGCGCGGCCCGATGGGTGGCGTCGCCATTGCCCAGGAAATCCAGCATCATCGCACCGGACCAGATCATGGCGATCGGATTGGCGATATTTCTGCCATAGATGTCGGGTGCCGAGCCGTGCACCGGCTCGAACAGCGAAGGAAAGTTGCGTTCCGGATTCAGGTTGGCGGATGGCGCGATGCCGATGGTGCCGGCGCAGGCCGGTCCCAGGTCCGACAGGATGTCGCCGAACAGATTGGAGGCGACCACGACATCGAAGCGTTCCGGGCTCAGCACGAACCGGGCGCACAGGATGTCGATGTGGTATTTGTCCCAGCGCACGTCGGGAAAGGTCTGCGCCATCGCTTCGACGCGCTCGTCCCAGTACGGCATGGAAATCGAGATGCCGTTCGACTTGGTGGCCGAAGTCAGATGCTTCTTCGGACGGCTTTGCGCCAGCTCGAATGCATATTTCACGATGCGGTCGACGCCCTTGCGGGTAAATACGGCTTCCTGCAGCACCGTCTCGCGCTCGGTGCCTTCAAACATGCGGCCGCCGACCGATGAATATTCGCCTTCGGTATTTTCCCGCACGACGTAAAAATCGATGTCGCCGGGCTGGCGATTGGCAAGCGGGCAGGGCACGCCCGGCATCAGGCGTACCGGCCGCAGGTTCACGTATTCGTCGAAGTCACGGCGGAATTTGATCAGCGATCCCCACAGCGAAACATGGTCCGGCACCGTGGCCGGCCAGCCGACCGCACCGAAGAAAATCGCGTCGAACTTTCTGAGTTGCTCAAACCAGTCGGACGGCATCATTTGCCCGTGCTCCAGGTAATAGTCGCAGTTGGCCCAGTCAAACGTGGTGAATTCGAGTGGAAGGTTGAATTTGTGCGCGGCAGCCCTGACCGCCCGCAAGCCCTCCGGCATGACTTCCTTGCCGATACCGTCGCCGGCGATAACGGCGATTTTGTGTGCCCTCATTGCGGCCCCTCGAAAAACAAAAATTGAACGGAAACGATTTGAGAGCATGATACTGCACGCGGCAATGCTTCCAAAACGATACGGCCGCGTGTACCCTGAGCATCTGTATTGCCAAAAATATCAGGGGAGTTCGACATGGGCCGCAACATTCTCGATGAAATGCATATCCATCCTGCCATTCGCGGCAAGATTGCCGGCGACAATGCCGATATCGTGCGTGAGGTGCAGGCTGCCATCACCGTCAATCCGGTCGTGGTGGTCGGCATGGCGCAAAACCCGTTTCCCCGCAAAGTGCGTAAAACCCTGGATACACTCGGCGTGCCGTACAAATATCTGGAATATGGCAGCTATCTGGCTGGGTGGCGTCGCCGGAATGCGCTCAAGATGTGGACCGGATGGCCCACCTTTCCGATGGTATTCGTGAAAGGTGTATTGATAGGCGGAGCAAGCGACCTGGAAAAACTGGTCAAAAATGGCGAATTCTCCGGCATGCTTGCCAGCGAGTGATTCTTGTCGAATCTGTTGCGGATGTCATGCTTCCATCCTCTCTTTTTAAGACAGAATGGCTGGCGACAGGTAAAATTGACTTGAGTCAACATTTTCCAACGGGCAAGAGTATCATTTGTTGCATTTTGCGTAAATAAGCTCGCCACAACTGATTGGCTGAGCTGCTGCCGGTCGTTCTGCAATAGTTATGGGCAATAGCGCGAAAGAATGTGAACGTCCTGTTGCCCCTGATGACCGGAAGACTGCCAATCTGCAACCAGATGGTTTGCGCCAATGCCATTTCAACCCATCGGTCCCAAATGTTGCCGTCAGATATGGCCTGGATTTATTTGCCGGATACTGACCAAAACCGCTGCATCATTTTGACCAATTATCGGAGAACGCTGTGCCGGAATGCCTCCCTGCTTCCAGATCGGAGGAGCAAGAATGCAACTGATCCCGCCTTCAGAAAAGCCTGGAGCAGGGTGGAGTTGGTCAGGATTCACGATCAACCGGAAAATCGGCATTGTCTTCATGGTTCTGCTGCTTGTCGGTGTGGCGAACGTCGTGGTGGTCCGCGACATGCTGCGCCACCTGAATGGCATGGCGGAAACCATGAATGTCGCTGGCAAGTTACGCATGCTCAGCCAGAAAATCGCTTTTGAAACCGCCACGGCACTGCAAAATCAGGGTGAACAGGCCAATGCAGCGGCTTCATTGCAAGATGCCGAGGCTGGTTTTGCGGTTCTCAGACGTGGCGGAAGTGCATTTGGCTATGACATTCAACCATTGCCGCCCCTAATCCTTCCGCTACTCGAGACGATGCATCGAAGCTGGGAGCAGTATCGCAGACACATCGAGCCGGTACTGGGCGGTTTCTCAGGCGTTACTGGTCAGGCCGGGCGAATCAGCCAGGTTACCGAGAGTGCGACCCGGATGCTGGGAGATGCTGAAGTGCTGGTTGGTGCATTGACGATGGAAGCGCAACGAGCGCAACATCGGGCGCTCATCAAGATCTATACGTTATTCCTGCTGGATGCGAGCGTGCTGGTGGTGTTTTTCCTGATCGTTCGCAGGCAGATTACCGATCCGATTCGTGAACTTGCCCGGCAAAGCCGGAAACTGGCCGATGGGAATTATCATGCGCGCATCGATTATCAGTCGCATGATGAAATAGGGCAGCTTGCCGAGGCCTTCAACCGGTCGGCGCAGGAAATCGGAAACATGATCACGCTTATCGAGCGGGATCGGCAGAATCTGCAGCAGGCCGAAGCCATGTTCAGGGGCCTGGCCGAGAATTCCGTAGTCGGCGTTTATGTCGCCCAGGACAACATGTTCCGCTTTGTTAATCCGAAGATGGCTGACATGTTTGGCTACGAGGAAAGCGAGATGATCGCATCGGTAGGCGCTTTTGACCTGGTTCCGGAAAGCGATCTGAATCTGGTGAAAGAAAATATCCTGAAGCGCCTGAACGGTGAAATCCGGGACGTGCATTATGAGCGCCGGGCACAGAGGAAGGACGGCGCCACATTTGATATTGAAGTATTCGGATCGAGAATGAAGCTCGATGGCAAGACCGCCACGATCGGCGTCATGCTCGATATCACGGAACGCCGGCGGGTGGACCGTGCATTGCGCGTGCTGATCGCCTGCAATCAGGCACTGGTCCGTGCCACGGAAGAGTCTGCGTTACTACTCGAAGTCTGTCGCATCGTGCAGAGAATGAGCGGATACCCGTTTGTCTGGGTCGGATATGCCGACAATGGCGCGGCGAAAAAAGTCGTGCCGGCAGCCATGGCGGAAGCTGAGGAAAATACGCTTTTTTCCATGATCGACCACATCAGCTGGGACGAGTCGAAAACGGGTAAAGGCCCTACCGGCACGGCTATCCGGACCGGCAGGACCATCAGGGTCCACGATATTCAAACCAACAATCTGTATGAGGCATGGCGCAAGTTCATGACAGATCATGCCATTTTGTCGGTCCTGTCGCTACCCTTGAAACCAGGCAACAAGACGATCGGCGCCTTGACCTTGTATTCAAAAGAGGCCGGTGCTTTCACGGCCGACGAAGTGAAAATTGCCGAGGAACTGGCGGATAATCTGGCCTATGGCATTGCAGCATTGCGGGCCGAGGCGGCGCGCCGGGATTATGCGCGGCAGCTTGAGCACCATGCCAATCATGATGTACTGACCGGACTGGCTAACCGGAACCTCTTGAGCGATCGGCTGAAGCAGGCGATTGCACTGGCTCACCGATCAGGCCGGATGGTGGCAGTGTTGCTGCTGGATCTGGATAATTTCAAGGTAATTAACGATAGCCAGGGTCATGCCACAGGAGATACGCTGCTGCAGTCGGTGGCGAATCGGCTGCGTTCGTCGGTGCGCCAGACGGATACCGTCGCCCGTCTGGGTGGAGATGAGTTTGTCATCGTCATGCCTGACCTGCCTGCGGTAGAGGATGCCGCGATCGTCGCCTCCAAGATTCTGGATGTCCTGTCGCAGCCTTTTGTCATCGCCAGCCAGGAAATGTATATCAGCGCCAGCATTGGCCTGAGTCTTTACCCGCAAGACGGTGCAGATGAGGAAACCCTGCTGAAAAATGTCGATCTGGCAATGTATCGCGTCAAGCAGAAAGGGCGTGCCGGGTTTTATTTCTATACGGAAGAAATGAATGTGCGCAATCAGGAACGGCATGATTTGCAGATTGATTTGCGCTACGCCTTGAGCCGGGGAGAGCTGGCATTGCATTATCAGCCCAAAGTGGATTTGCATACACGCCGGATTATCGGGATGGAGGCGCTGGTGCGCTGGATGCATCCGGAAAAAGGCTTGATTTCTCCTGCCACTTTCATTCCCTTTGCCGAAGAAACCGGACTCATTGTGCCGATCGGCAGCTGGGTCCTGCAAACCGCCTGCAAGCAGAACCTGGCCTTGCAGAACGCCGGCTTTCCTGCCATTGGCGTCGCCGTGAATCTGTCCGCGCGCCAATTCCGGCATCCGGATCTGGTCGGCCTGGTCAGGCAGGTGCTGGAGGAGACGGGGCTGAAGCCGCATTATCTTGAACTGGAGCTGACTGAGAGCATCCTGATGCAGGAAACGGAAGAGGCGGTGGCGACGCTTTTGCAATTGAAGGCGCTAGGCGTGCAACTGTCCCTGGATGACTTCGGCACAGGGTATTCCTCGCTGAGTTATCTCAAGCGCTTTCCACTCGATAACCTGAAGATTGACCGATCGTTTGTGAAAGGCATCACGAGCGATTCGCATGACGCGATCATTACCAAGGCCGTAATCGCGCTTGCACACAACCTGGATCTGAAAGTGATTGCCGAGGGCGTGGAAACAAAAGAGGAGCTGGAATTTCTGGCCGGGTATCAATGTGATGAAGTTCAGGGCTATTACATCAGCACGCCACTGTTGCCGGAACAGCTCCAAAGCCTGCTTGCAGCCGGGGCCCCGCATGAAGGCGAAAAAAACCATACCAGTTGAATCCATCCGGTTGGCTGTCCTTGCCTTTCGCTGTTTCCCGAAAGACGGCAGGATAATTCATCCGTGCGATCAACCGGTCTGATTCAGGCGCTTCCATAGCGTTGTGCGCGACATGCCGAGTCGTCGCGCAGCCGCAGCCTTGTTTCCTCCCGATTCTTCCAGCGCTTTCAGGATCAGCACACGTTCACTCGCATCATCCCCCGTTGGTTGGTAATAGCGCGTCAATTGAGCAGACAGCGCGAGCGGCGCCGCTTGCGATGGCGCTTGCGCCACGACTTCGCTCAGCAGATGCTTCGGTCGAATCGTGGTGCCCTCGGCCTGCACCACGGCGTATTCGAGCGCATTGAACAGGTGTCTGACGTTCCCCGGCCAGTCATACGCCTCAAGCGCCATCATGGCCTCCGCGGAGAGCGTCAGATCCGGCCGGCGATAGCGTTCTGCCAGGTTGCTCAGCAACTTGCTGGCAAGCAGCGGTATGTCCTCGCGATGCTGGCGTAACGCCGGCACCTCTAGGGGAAGCACGCGCAGGCGGTAATACAGATCCTCGCGAAACTCGCCGCGCTTGACCATGGCGGCAAGGTCGCGGTGCGTCGCGGCAATCACCCGCACCTCGACTTTGCGCGGATGATTTTCGCCGATGCGGACGATTTCGCGCTCCTGCAGTACACGCAACAGTTTGGTTTGAGTCGCAAGTGATATCTCGCCAACCTCATCCAGCAGCAGTGAGCCGCCACTAGCGGCTTCGAAGCGCCCCAGGCGCGCTGCCGTGGCGCCGGAAAATGCGCCCTTGGCATGGCCGAACAGTTCCGATTCCAGCAGGTTTTCCGGTAGCGAAGCGCAATGCACCGCAACATAAGGACCCTTTGCACAAGACGAATTATCATGCAGCGCCCGTGCCACCAGTTCCTTGCCAACGCCGCTCTCGCCTGTGATCAGGACGTTCGCCTCGCTTGCCGCCGCGCGCAGCACTTTCTGGTAGAGAGTCTGCATGGTCTGACTGCGTCCGATCAGCCCACCGAGTTGCCAGCGCTCGCGTACTTCCGCCTCAAGCGCTATCTCGCGTGAACAGTCGCGCAGAATAATTGCACAAGCCAGCGCAGAATCATTGGGAGGGATCAGCATGGCCCACATGCGCAGTGATATTTCCTGGCCATCCGATCCTTTCAGCACAAGGTCCTGAACCTTGCGGCTCTCATACTGGCTCGGTGTCAGCAAACAATACCCCCTGATGTTGCATTCATGAGCACAGGTTGTTTCGGCAAAGAAAGAAGGGCATAGGGATTCAGTAATCGAATCATCGGTCTGGCTTAACATTCGTCTGGCCGCAAGATTCATTTCCAGCACCTTGCGATCAGCGTCCAGAAACAACACGCCTTCCTCTAAGTTATCAAGGAATACCCGTAACGTTGTCAAGCTAGGCATGTAATGCTCCGTTCAATATGAACGTTCAGTTTAACGTTCAGTTGTGGGTGAATTATACTGCAAATAATATTTTTTTCAGGAGATATTATGCATGCCGGCCACTTGCGAAGCGTGGCATGATTTTCGCTAAAGAAAGACTTGGAGACGTTCATTCGCCTCTTGCAACATACAAATAATCGGAGGATTTGAAAATGAATATCAAGCCATTCGCATTCCCCGCACTTGCATTGATCGGTGCATTCAGTCCGACTGCTTACGCCATGCCTGCCGTTGGGACGGATCAAGTGATAGCGAGCTTCGAGCGGCTTCTGAACCATACGCCGGCGGACACCGCGGTTGCTGCTCCGGCAGGATCCAAAGCTGGGGCGGATCCTTTGCTTGCCGGCGTGAATGCCGCGCCCTGGAAACGACTGTCGTACCGCCTGCCCGACAAATATCCTTATTTCCCGGTTCAGGTGAAACCGAAAAGCTGATACAGTCTGGCCTTTTCACTGCTCATTCTTTTTGGGGCATTGTGGCGGTCGTAAAAAAATTCAAGAGAGGACAACCCATGACACAACATTCAAGAGAGGACAACCCATGACACAACAAATCGTTTGGAAGGTTTCACTCGCGCTGATGATCCTGGTGGCATTCGGATTCATTTTTGTGGTTATCAATTCCGGTAAGCGCGTGGAGGACTATGGCCTGGTGCAGAAGAGCGGCTACAGCATCCGCACCAAGCTGTTTTGGGTGCTGGTGCTGGTGCTCGGACCTGCGATGATCTATAACCTGATGGATCTGCCGTACAGTGCCAGCCATGCCAGCACCATGAGTTCCGGCGTTCAGATCGTCGAAGCCAAGGGGTATCAATGGCGCTGGGAATTGAGTCGCGATCACGTGGCCGTCAACCAGCCGGTGGAGTTCCGTGTCAGCAGCGCGGATGTCAATCACGGCTTTGCCATTTATGATCCGGGAATGCATATCGTCGCCCAGACCCAGGCGATGCCCGGCTATACCAACAAGCTCCACTACACCTTCGACAAGAAAGGCACTTACAAAATTCTGTGCCTGGAGTACTGCGGTATCGCACACCACAACATGATGACCGAAATCAAAGTCGGCGACTTGTAGAAGAGAGGAAACAGACATGGCAAACTATACATATACTCCCAAGCTCGATCATGGCGCAGACGGCAGTGTGCTCGCTTACCTGGTCACGACAGCGGCCGTGCTGCTGCTGATGATGGTTTTCGGCCTGCTGATGCGGCTGGAACAGGCGCAATTCATCAACATGGGCCCGAACTGGTTTTATGAACTCATGACCTTGCACGGCGCCGGCATGGTCGGTATCACAAGCCTTTCCGGAGCTGCCATCATGTGGCACTTCCTGCGACAATACGTCGATCTCTCCAGAGGCATATTCATTGCCAATCTGGTGCTGTTCCTTGTCGGCGTCGGCATGATTCTGGACAGCGTTCTGCTCGGACACTTCCACGGTGCCTGGACCTTCCTCTTTCCGCTGCCGTCGAAATCAATGGGTCTGTGGAGCCAGGGGGCCGCAGCCCTGTTCATGGGAGGGTTGCTGGTGATCGGCGTTGGCTTCCTGTTGCTGTACCTCGATATCGCCCGCGCCGTTATTGGCCGCTACGGTAATTTCGCCCGTGCGCTCGGCTGGCCGCAACTGTTCGGCACTGATGACGGCAAGGCGCCGCCACCAGCGGTGGTCGCCAGCACGATGGTGACGATTGTCAATATTACTGGCCTGGTGGTCGGCGCCAGCATCCTGGCCATGATGCTGGTTAACCTCTACGTCCCAGGGTTTACAATTGATGCGTTACTGGCAAAGGGCATGATCTACTTCTTCGGCCACGTCTTCATCAATGCCACCATCTACATGGCAGTAATCGCCGTCTATGAAATCCTGCCGCGCTACACGCAGCGCCCATGGAAGTCCAACAAGGTCTTCCTCGCTTCCTGGACCGCCTCGACGTTGATGGTGCTATTCATCTTCCCGCACCACTTGCTGATGGATTTCGCCTTCCCGACATGGTTTCTTGTCATGGGTCATATCATTGGCTATATGAATACCTTCCCGATTCTGGTGGTCACCGGCTACGGTGCCCTGATGATCGTGTTCCGCTCGGGCATCCGCTGGGACATGGCTTCCGGGCTGCTGTTTGTTTCGCTGTTCGGGTGGGCGGCAGGCGCCATGCCGGCCTTCATCGATGGCACCATCACGGTGAATTACGTGATGCACAATACCCTGTGGGTACCGGGCCACTTCCATACTTACCTGTTGCTCGGCATGGTTGCGATGGTCTTCGGTTTCATGTACTACCTTGGCAAACCGGATCAGAAGGCCTCCGATAGCTTGATCGACCGTGCCGCATTCTGGGGATTTGTTACCGGCTCGCTTGGTTTCACGCTGACGTTCCTCTATTCCGGCAAGGAAAGCGTGGCACGCCGTTATGCGGTCCATCTGCCGGAGTGGGTTCCCTTCGATCGCATCGGTTCGCTGTTTGCGGCGCTGGTGGTGGCTTGCTCCCTGTTTTTCATCCTCCGTTTCCTTTTCCGTCTGGGCTTGGCAGGGCGGGATTACCCGCGCGCCTCGCTAGCGCAGGGAGCTGCGGTGTGAAACACGCGAGGCACAGCATCGTGATGACGGTGCTGGTGACCATTCTGGGTTTCGGCGTGCTGTGGCGCAGTACTGACGGCTTTGCCGCCTTTACCGCCGAAGCGGCGCGCCGTGCGCAAATTCTTCGAGCGCCGCGGCCGCTACCTGCTGTTGTGCTCGAAGACCAGGATGGACATGCTTTCAATTTACAGGATTACCGGGGCAAGCTGGTGGCAATAGAGTTCATCTACACGCGCTGTAGCACTATCTGCCGCGCCCTCGGTATGGCTTTCGGGCAAATTCGTGATCATGTCCCGCAGCCAATGCTGGGGTCCAAATTTGCTTTGTTGAGCATCAGTTTCGATACCGCGCGGGATGACACCGGCAAGCTCAAGACCTATAGCGATGCTTATGGTGCCGATAGCCGATACTGGCGTATCGCGCGGGTGCGCAGCGCTGCGGATCTCAAACTCTTGCTGGATGCCTTCGGCATCATCGTAATTCCCGATGGCTTGGGTGGTTTCGAGCACAATGCGGCCATTCATCTGCTTGACCGCGACGGCAGGCTGGTGTTGATCAGTGATATCAATGAGCCTGTCTTGTTTGCCGACAGGATCGCGCAATGGCCATGAACGCTTCCCTGTTGCGTTATGGCCGCTTTGGCACGGCCATCCTGTATTTGCTGCTGGCGACTCCCGCAGCGCGCACCTGGATGGAAGCGACCATGGCCAGCCATATGTTGCTGCAGATGCCGCTGCTTGCTGCAATTGGCGTTGTTTCGTGCTATCTGCTGCCGGAACGGTTGCAGAATCTGCTGCTCGCCAATGCGGGTGGCGCGATACCCTGCGTATTGCTGGCATTCTTCGCCTCCAGTTATTGGATGCTGCCGCGCGCGCTGGACGCCGCGTTGACGAATTCGTTGAATGAGATGGCGAAGTTCTTTAGCCTTCCCATAGTTGTCGGGCTGCCTCTGGGGCTTGCCTGGAAACGGCTCAAAGTCATCGGCCGGGGCTTTGTATGGACCAACTTCATTAGCATGCTGGTAGTGCTCGGCTGGCTCTACATCATTGCACCTGTAAGGGTCTGCAATAATTATCTGGTAGATCAGCAGGAGGATGCCGGATGGTGGATGGTTAAACTCGCTTTACTGCTGTTTGCCTGCTGGTTTGGCAGCCTCTTCGTCGGTGGTAATTCGGCATCAAGCGAACCCGGGGCGGCAAATCCGGACGGCAATGAATTTCGCGTAATTAATTTGAATGGAATGGAGATAGAAACATGGATTACATCGCACCCGCAAGATTGATGGAAGAGGTCGAGGCGGCCAGCGTGAAAAAAGCCGCTTTGACTGCGCGGGCTATGTTGCTTAAAGGCTTTCTTTCTGGTGCGCTGCTTGCTTACGGCACCAGCCTGGCTTTCAAGGCATCGGAAGGCTTTTCCGGAGGTGCCGCAGCGCTGATTTCAGGAGCGGCGTTCCCGGTGGGCTTCGCCATGATTGTACTTCTCGGCCTGGAACTTGCCACTGGCAATTTCGCTGTCCTGCCCGTGGGGATCGTACGCGGCAAAACCACCTATGCCCAGATGTTCCGTAACTGGGGCTGGGTCTATTTGGGCAACTTCTTCGGATGCACCTTTGTCGGTTTTTTGCTTACAGTAATGCTGACTGAAGGCTTTATCCAGGACGCCGGACCACTCGGCGCCAAGATCATTGCCGTAGCCCAGTCGAAGACCCTGGTCTACGAACATGCCGGTACCGCCGGCTGGATGACCGCATTCGTCAAAGGCATCCTGTGCAACTGGATGGTTGCCCTCGGTACCGTGCTGGGATTGAGCTCCACGTCGACCACAGGCAAGATTGCTGCAATCTGGTTGCCGGTTGCAACATTTTTCGCCCTGGCGCTGGAACACTCGGTGGTAAACATGTTTGTTATCCCTACGGCCATTATTCTCGGTGCCGACATTGGTGCGACACAATGGTTATTTTGGAACCAGCTTCCAGTTACGCTGGGCAATATCGTCGGTGGTGCTGTGCTGACAGGCTTGCTGCTACACTATTGCAACGCAACCAAATCAGCACCAGCCAAGGAAGCGGCTACCATCGCCACTCTTTGAAAAACGGTACGCTAGCTGGTGGAAATACCCGATTGCAATTGATCATGGAAGATAAGTCAAATGGTGCGGGGCTTGGAGCTTAAGCTTAACGCCGTCGGACCGATTCCACGATCAATTGCACGGTCCTGCTCATAAAGCGGCTTTTTGCGCTGCTTCCAAATTAGTGAATACCGATATGAAACAAGGAGCCCGCGGCGTTGGCAGCGAGCCCGGTAAAACGATCATTGGCAAAATTGCAATGCAATGAACCACTTGCATGGTGCGAATACCGCAGCGGTTCATGCCTCTTTCAGGTTATCGAATCAGGTTGTTCCAGGACGGGAAAATAGCCGCATTATGCGAAATTCTTTGCGACAAAATCCCAGTTCACCAAGTTCCAGAATGACTCAACGTATTTCGGACGGGCATTGCGATAGTCAATGTAATAGGCATGCTCCCAGACGTCGCACGTCATCAGCGGCTTGTCACCTCCTGTTAATGGCGTGCCGGCATTTGAAGTGTTGGCAAGATCGACCGAACCGTCGGCTTTTTTCACGAGCCAAGTCCAGCCGGAACCGAAATTGGTAACACAGGACTTGGTATATTCTTCCTTGAATTTATCAAACGAACCCCACTTGCCATTAATTGCATTGGCAAGCGTGCCGGTCGGTGCACCCCCGCCATTCGGCTTCATGCAATTCCAGTAAAAGGTATGGTTCCATACCTGCGCAGCATTGTTAAACATGCCGCCGGATGATTTTTTGACGATATCTTCCAGTGAAGCGTTTTCGAATTCAGTGCCTTTGATCAAATTATTCAAATTGGTCACATATGCCTGGTGATGCTTGCCATAGTGGTACTCAAGTGTTTCCTTGGAAATATGCGGCTGCAGCGCATCCATTGCATACGGCAGGGGAGGCAAGGTGTGTTCCATGTCATGTCCTTTCTGTGGTCCGATAAAGATGATCTTTTTGAAAGAGCTCAATTGTATGTCGGATGCCAAACGTCTGCAGTGCCTGACCAGGGAGGCGTTTGATGTTCGGCAAATTGTGCGCCAAAACAGAATCGCATTGAGGCTCGCAGGATTGTGCAGTCATTCCAGGGATTCTTGTACGCTTGCAATGCCGATGTCGACCAAGCCTTCAGCCAGCCGCATGGTAACCGTATCGCGAGGATGCAATTGCCTTGGCCCGCGGATGATCATGCCTTTGGCGTCTGTAACGATGGCATAGCCACGCTCCAATGTGCGTTGCGGATCAAGTAATTCCAGTTGCGATGCGAGGGCTGACAGCGCTTGCCGTTGTGCTGTCATCCTAGCCCGGATGCATATTGCGAAGCGTCTCGAATCCTGTTCCAGGCGAATCCGGTGAGGTGCGGCGTCAGGTAATTGCGCTGCCCAGCGCGTGCGCAGGTGCATCAATGCGAATCTTACTTCAGCAAACGACGCCTGCCTGGCGTGAAGCAGCCGATTGTGCAGACTTTGCAGTTGCAGGCGATCATGCATGATGTGAGCGGAAGGACTGATTAGTTGGCGCGACAGCCAGTCCAGCATTTGCGCCTTGCTGCCCAGTTGCCGTGCCATGTTCCTGTTCAGATTACTTGCCTGGGTTTGCAGCGCCGCGATCCAGTCGGCACGAGGTGTAGCAGCCAATTCGGCGGCCGCCGTAGGTGTCGGTGCGCGCAGGTCGGCGGCAAAATCGGCGATCGTGAAATCGGTTTCATGTCCCACTCCCGAGACAACCGGCATTGTGCATGTCGCAATTGCCCGGGCGACCGTTTCTTCATTGAATGACCATAAATCCTCGATGCTGCCGCCGCCGCGACAAACCAACAGCACATCGCACTCTGCACGCGCACTGGCAGTGGTAATTGCTTGTGCAATTGTTTGGGCCGCACCGTCACCCTGCACTGGCGTTGGATACAAGATAACCTGTACGTGCGGTGCACGACGTCGAAGGGTCGCCAATATATCGCGCAGCGCGGTGGCCTGCGGACTGGTGACTATGCCGATGACCCCGGTAAATACCGGTATGGATCGTTTGCGCGATGCAGCAAACAGGCCTTCCAATGCGAGCTTTTCCTTCAGGCGTAGAAATGCTTCATACAGATTGCCCATCCCGGAACGCCTCATTGCTTCAACATTGAGCTGGTATTCGCCACGTGGTGCATAAAGCGTCACCAACGCCCGGACCTCAACCTTGTCTCCGTCGCGCGGTGCAAAATCAGCGTATTGCGCACGTCCCCGGAACATGACCGCCCGTACTTGCGCGGCATCATCCTTCAAGGTGAAATACCAGTGTCCTGAAGCCGCGCGGGTGAAGTTGGAAATTTCACCGGAAATCCATGTCAACGGAAAGTTGCGTTCCAACATCCGCGCCACCGCTTGGTTTAATCGTGATACTGACAGGATAGACGGCATCGGATATATGTCTTCGGAAATATTGCTAGGAATCATGCGGTTCTCCAGAGTAAAACCTGTCCACAAGCGCATAAATTTGCCATATTTTCATGCCAGTTTTCCGGAAATATTTGTGATTATCTGCAAGTAACTGATTTATATGGGGAAACATAAAAGAATTAATTGGTATATGGCAAATAAAACTCTTCTTGACTGTTGTTCAAAGGGTATAGAAAAAGATATTCACAAACTTATCCACAAGTAATGCGCAAATTGCGGAAATATTATTCCTCCTTCCCAGGCTTGCCTGGAAAGGCCCAACACGTTACATTCTGCATCTCGGAATTACCGGTCTCAGAAATTGGGACGCGTGATGCCCTGGCTGGGATGGTGGTGCGGATTCCACGAGGCAATTGCAGCATGAGCACAAAAAGCAGCGTAGGACACGCTGCCTGGTATTACTGACCGGCCTTTGCCAGGGAGTCCAGTTTTTCCCATGATTGAACCGATTTAAGGAACTCTTTTGCTCGCCATTATTCAAGCTGCAGGCTGGCCGATCTGGCTGCTGCTGATTGCCTCTGTCATTGCATTGGCATTGATCATCGAACGGTTATTGTACTTGCGTCGTCGCCGTATTTTGCCGCCCAACCTGTTGCAGGAAGTTATCCGCGTCGTTCATAACGGGAAAATCAATAACGAGGTTGTCACGAATCTTGAGCGGAATTCGCCGCTGGGGCGTGTACTGGCTGCGGGATTGCGCAATATCGATGCGCCGCGCGATATCATGAAGGAGTCGATCGAGGAAGCAGGCCGTGGAACTGCGCATGAACTGGAACGTTTTCTCACGACACTGGGCACGATCGCCACGCTGGCACCGCTGATGGGACTGTTTGGCACCGTGGTCGGCATGATCGAGATCTTTGGTGCACAAAACTCCACCGGCGCGAATCCGGCGCAACTCGCGCATGGGATTTCGGTGGCGCTGTATAACACCGGGTTCGGCCTGGCGATTGCCATGCCGGCACTGGTTTTTTACCGCCATTTCCGGGCGCTGGTGGATAGCTTCATCATCGATATGGAGCAACAGGCGGTCAAATTTGTCGACACCGTGCATGGCAACCGCAAATAACAAGGTGTCGCAATGAACTTCCGTAGAGGAAAAGGCCGTGAAGACCCGGAAATCAATCTGATTCCGTTTATCGATGTGCTGCTGGTAATTCTGATCTTTTTGATGGTCACCACGACCTACAGCAAGTTTACTGCGCTGCAAATCACGCTGCCGACCGCCGATGCGGAAAAAGCCATGGAGCAGCCGCTTGAAATCAACGTGGGCGTGGATGCGCAGGGTCGTTATGCAGTCAACAATGCGCAAATATCGGCACGCGACCCAGCAGCGCTTGCCGAAGAATTGAAGCGCGCTGCGGAGGGCAAAAACGGCACCAGCAATGAGCCGGTCGTTGTCATCAACGCCGATGCGATGGCAGCACATCAGTCAGTGATCAATGTGCTGGAGGCGGCTCGGCTGGCCGGCTTCGACAAGGTCACATTTGCGGCGCAGACGACTGGCAGAAAATAAACAGGGCGTCCGTGTTTCGTGGAAAGCGTGCTGCATCTTGGTGCACGGATGCCATCTTGGCGACCTCTTTCGGGCGCCATCCATCTGACTGACGGAATGACCAGCTTGCCCATTCAGCACTCCCGATTCGAATTCATCCTGATGCGCGCATGGGCCAGGCGCGGGTGGCTGGCGTGGATGCTGCTGCCGGCCGCATGGTTGTTTCGAATCCTGACCCTGCTGCGGCGCAGCTTGTATGCTGCCGGTCTTTTGCGGACAACTCGCTTGCCGGTGCCGGTGATCGTGGTGGGCAATATCTTCGTGGGTGGCACGGGAAAGACGCCGCTGACGATATGGCTGGTTGACGCACTACGGCAGGCTGGATACGCACCGGGGGTCGTCTCGCGCGGCTATGGCGCGGCAAGCGATAGGCCGCGCGCTGTGAATGCCGATAGCATCGCTCAGCACGCAGGCGACGAGCCGGTGCTGATTGCGCGTCGTACCCATGTGCCGGTGATGGTAGGGCGCGACCGTGCGGCGGCGGCGCAGGCACTTTTGGCGATATATCCGAAGGTGAATGTGATCGTGTCAGATGATGGCCTGCAGCATTATGCGCTGTGGCGCGATATCGAAATTGTATTGTTCGATGATCGCGGCGTGGGTAACGGATGGGTGCTGCCCGCCGGCCCGCTGCGCGAACCAGTATCGCGGCGGCGTGATTTTACGGTAGTGAATGCAGCGCACGTTCCACCGTATGACGGTGATCATCCGGTGCGCATGGCATTGATCGGTGAGTTCGCCGAACGATTATCCGATGCATCCCAAAAAATTCCGTTAAGCGCGATGCAGGCCATGCAGCGGAGCGGTTCGCCATCCGGAAAAATCGTGGCCGCCGCCGGGATTGGAAATCCGGCCCGGTTTTTCGGGATGCTGCGCAACGCCGGATTGAAGTTCGATGCGATGCCGCTGCCTGATCATTACGATTTTTCCATTAATCCATTCGCCGGACTGCATGCCGATATGATTCTGATCACTGAAAAAGATGCAGTAAAATGTCGTGCAATAGAGGCACTTGAAACTGATCCGCGGCTGTGGGTCGTACCGGTGACGGCGCGTATCGATGGCGCGCTGGCCCAACAAATTGTGGAGAAACTCCGTGGACACCCGACTGCTTGATATCCTGGTTTGCCCGATCTGCAAGGGCCCGCTCAAATATGACAAAAAGGCACAGGAGCTGATCTGCAATGCAGACAAGCTTGCGTACCCGATTCGGGACGGCATTCCGATCATGTGGGCCGATGAAGCACGCGCGATGAATGCTCCCCCTGCAATTCCTTCCGCCGAATAATCCGTTGCCGGTTTTCCTTCAACCGGTTCGTTACCATCGTGATGCCCTTGATGCCCTTTATCGTCCTTATTCCCGCCCGCCTGGCCTCGACTCGCCTGCCCGGCAAGCCACTGGCCGATCTCGGCGGCAAGCCGATGGTGGTACGTGTGGCCGAACGCGCGGCACAGTCAGGTGCGGCGCAGGTTATCGTCGCCGCCGATCATGTTGATATTGTTAATGCCTGCCGCCAGCATGGAATAGCGGCGTGCATGACGCGCGCTGACCATCCCTCCGGTACCGACCGCATCGCGGAAGCCGCCACTGCGATCGGCTTGGCGCCTGATGCGATTGTAGTTAATGTGCAGGGCGATGAGCCACTGATCGACCCCGAGCTGATCGCGGCGACTGCCGCACAAATTTCGGACCAGGTGCCGATGGCGACTGCGGCGCATGCAATCCGTAATACGGTTGACCTGTTCAATCCCAATGTAGTGAAGGTGGTGATCGACAAGGCGGGGCGGGCGCTGTATTTTTCGCGGGCTGCCATTCCCTGGCATCGTGATGGATTTGCAGATTCGAAAGATGTGCTGCCGGAGAGTTACATTCCGCTGCGGCATATTGGCCTATATGCATACAGCCATGCATTTCTGCAGAGATATCCTGCACTTGCCGTAGCGCCGCTGGAGCAGATTGAAGCACTGGAACAACTGCGTGTCTTGTGGCACGGATATTCAATTGCGGTGCATGTGGCGGAAAATGCCCCTGCAGCGGGTGTCGATACGCCGGAAGACCTGGCGCGTGTCAGGCGGCATTTCGGCTGCTGAATTAGGGAAGATCAGCCGAAAAAACCGGCGATTTCTGCAGAAAAGCATCGATTGGATGGAATTCTGTGGTAAGTTTCATGCAAAGTTCGTATAGCAAAAAGAATATCTCATGGGGAAAGCGCAGCGCGCTCCCGCAAAAAATTCAAAACTCGTTTAGGAAATGAAATGCGCCTCATCCTGTTAGGTCCGCCGGGTGCCGGTAAAGGTACGCAAGCCGGCTTCATCAAGGAAAAATTCAATATCCCGCAGATTTCCACCGGCGACATGCTGAGAGCAGCAGTCAAGGAAGGCACACCACTAGGGTTGGCCGCGAAGAAGGTGATGGATGCGGGCGGCCTGGTATCGGACGATATCATTATTGGCCTGGTCAAGGACAGGCTGACGCAGCCGGACTGTGCCAGCGGTTATTTGTTTGATGGTTTCCCGCGCACCATCCCGCAAGCCGATGCGATGAAGGAAGCCGGTGTCGCGATCGATTATGTGCTGGAGATCGATGTACCGGATGATGCAATCATCGAGCGCATGAGTGGTCGCCGCGTGCATCCCGGATCGGGACGCACTTATCATGTCAAATTCAATCCCCCGAAAGTGGCCGACAGGGATGATGCGACCGGCGAAGTTCTGATCCAGCGTGATGATGACAAGGAAGAAACCGTTAAAAAGCGATTGACGGTTTATCATGAACAAACCGAACAGCTCGTGAACTACTACAATCAATGGGCACGCTCGGGACAACCAGGCGCGCCGAAATATCGCAAGATTGCCGGCGTCGGACCGGTCGAAGTCATTCGCGACAATGCATTTGTCGCATTGGCAGGCTGAAAAGAGCGGACCTTGTGTCCGCTTTTTTTATGCTTGACGCATTAAGGCGGCAGACAACATATTTATTCCAGTATTGGCAATCCATCATAATTGGCAGCGAAAAGTTTTGCAGTACGCAGTAATCGTCGGATGCCGACGGCAGATATCGTAAAGATGCATGCCATCGCTATCCTTCGGGATGTCGTAATGGTATTAAAACTTGGTTGTAATAATAAGGAGGAGTCAATATGGCAGCAGGTTTGTGGTTTGCCGTGGCGTGCGGCTTGATCGCCGTTATCTACGGATTGATGTCCCGCAGTTGGATTTTGAAACAGGATCCCGGTAATGCGCGGATGCAGGAAATTGCTGCTGCGATACAGCAGGGTGCCGCAGCTTACCTGGCGCGGCAGTACAAGACGATTGCAGTGGTGGGCGTGGTACTGGCAATACTGATTGCCGTGTTCCTCGGCACTACCTCGGCACTCGGCTTTGTGGTTGGTGCAGTGCTGTCAGGTGCTTGCGGCTTTATCGGCATGAATGTTTCGGTACGTGCCAACGTTCGTACCGCACAGGCCGCTACGAGAGGCATCGGACCGGCTTTGGACATTGCCTTCAAAGGCGGTGCAATTACCGGTATGCTGGTGGTAGGCCTTGGCCTGCTCGGCGTCGGGCTGTTTTTCTGGTACATCACCGGTGGGACAGCGGTTGATGCAGTCACCCTCAAGCCGCTCCTGGGACTGGCTTTCGGCGCTTCCCTGATTTCGATTTTCGCCCGTCTGGGCGGCGGTATTTTTACCAAGGGCGCTGATGTCGGCGCCGATCTGGTTGGCAAGGTTGAAGCCGGTATTCCGGAAGACGACCCACGCAATCCGGCAGTGATCGCCGATAACGTCGGTGATAACGTCGGCGACTGCGCCGGCATGGCCGCCGATCTGTTCGAGACCTATGCAGTGACGTTGATCGCCACCATGACGCTGGGCGCGCTGCTGGTTACCGGCGCGCCGCTGAATGCGGTGATCTATCCACTGATGCTGGGCGGCGTGTCGATCATCGCATCCATCATCGGTTGCAGCTTTGTCAAGGCGTCGCCCGGCATGAAAAACGTCATGCCGGCGCTGTACAAGGGCTTGATCGTTGCCGGCGTAATCTCGCTGATTGCATTCTATTTTGTTACCGCATGGCTATTCCCGCAGGCGGTAACGATTGCCGGTGGCAAGACCCTCAGTGCCATGTCGCTGTTCGGCGCCTGCGCCGTTGGCCTCGTGCTGACCGCGCTGCTGGTATGGATTACCGAGTACTACACCGGCACTGATTACAAGCCGGTACAGCACGTTGCACAAGCATCGACTACCGGCCATGGCACCAACATCATCGCCGGCCTGGGTGTCTCGATGAAGTCCACCGCATGGCCGGTAATGTTCGTTTGCATCGCGATCTGGGTATCGTTTGCGCTCGCCGGCCTGTACGGCATTGCAGTCGCTGCTACCTCGATGCTCAGCATGGCTGGTATTGTGGTTGCACTCGACGCCTACGGCCCGATTACCGACAATGCCGGCGGTATCGCGGAAATGGCAAATCTGCCTGACAGCGTGCGCGATATCACCGATCCGCTGGATGCAGTGGGCAATACCACCAAGGCCGTGACCAAAGGCTACGCCATCGGGTCGGCTGGCCTGGCGGCACTGGTACTGTTCGCCGACTACACGCATGCGCTTGAGGCACGTGGCATGGTGCTGCACTTTGATCTGTCGGATCACATGGTCATCATTGGCCTTTTTATCGGTGGCCTGATTCCTTACCTGTTTGGCGCAATGGCGATGGAAGCGGTCGGCCGCGCTGCGGGCAGCGTGGTTGAGGAAGTCCGTCGTCAGTTCCGTGACATCAAGGGCATCATGGAAGGCACCGGAAAACCGGAATACGGCAAGGCGGTCGACATGCTGACCACCGCCGCGATCAAGGAAATGGTCGTGCCGTCATTGCTGCCCGTGGTCGTGCCGATTTTGGTCGGCATGCTGCTCGGGCCGGTTGCGCTCGGCGGGTTGTTGATGGGCACCATCGTCACCGGCCTGTTCGTCGCGATTTCGATGTGCACCGGCGGCGGCGCATGGGACAATGCGAAAAAGTACATCGAAGACGGCCATCACGGCGGCAAAGGGTCGGAAGCGCACAAGGCGGCTGTGACTGGTGATACCGTGGGCGATCCGTACAAGGATACTGCCGGCCCGGCAGTCAATCCCCTGATCAAGATCATCAACATTGTCGCGTTGCTGATCGTGCCGCTGTTGCCGATCGCTGGCGGGCAGGCGGTTGCCGGCCATGTCGTCACCCCACCCGCAGTCAGCGCGCCTGCTGCTTCGGCCGCAGAGAATGGTGCTGCATCGCCAGCACCTGCAGTCAAACCGTAATTGCAGCGTGCTTTTCAAAAAGGCAGCTTCGGCTGCCTTTTTTGCGGGTATTTCCAATTGGACGGGCGGCAGTGAGCGCTTCGCCACTGACCTGTCAGACGGGAAATTCGTTACAATGAGCGCTATTTGACGTTGACGTAAACGTCATGCAATATTTCTGATTGTCCCCCATCGAAAGAGGAAGAGATGCAAATCCCAAATAATGTATTCATCGTAACTGGCGGCGCGTCCGGCTTGGGCGCTGCAACCGCCCGCATGCTGACTGAAAGCGGCGGCAAGGTGGTAATCGCCGATGTGCAGGTTGAAGCGGGCGAAAAACTGGCGGCGGAACTGAAGGGAACATTCGTCAAGTGCGACGTTACTTCGGAAGCGGACGGCAAGGCGGTCGTTGATGCGGCGGCGGCGATGGGTACGCTGCGTGGCCTGGTCAATTGTGCTGGCGTAGCACCGGCGATGAAAACTGTCGGCAAGGATGGTCCGCATCCGCTGGATGTATTCCAGAGAACAATCAATATCAACCTGATCGGCACTTTCAATATGGCGCGCCTGGCAGCGGATACCATGGCGAAAACCGAGCCTAATGATCAGGGCGAACGCGGGGTGATCATCAACACTGCTTCGGTTGCTGCCTATGACGGCCAGATCGGCCAAGCTGCCTATGCGTCTTCCAAGGCAGCGGTCGCCGGTTTGACATTGCCAATGGCGCGCGATTTGTCGCGTAGCGGCATTCGCGTCATGACGATTGCTCCCGGTATTTTCGAGACCCCGATGCTGCTCGGCATGCCCCAGGAAGTACAAGATGCGTTGGGTCGCATGGTGCCGTTCCCTCCGCGCCTCGGCCGCCCGGCGGAGTACGCGCATCTGGCAAAAGCCATCATTGAAAATACCATGCTCAATGGTGAAACAATCCGCCTTGACGGCGCCATCCGGATGCAGCCGAAATAACGATGTTGTCCTTGTCCGGCAACCGGCTCGTAATGTTGCGTTTCATCAGGCGACGGGGTGTTTGCGCGGTGCATAATGCAAGTGCACCATGCTGGAGCCGTTGATTCAGGACAGACGAGGATCGTATCTTGATCCAATCAATATTTCTTGGCAGGCTTTAGGCCTGCCTTTTTATTTGGGGGGCATGATGAGAATGAAGCGGGCATCGGTCATATTTGCCGCAGCGTTGCTAGGCGCATGCTCGACTGCACCGACCTTTCAGTACAAGCTTCCCGAAGCGAGCATGCAGGCGCCGGAAGGTGCCAGCGGGTATGCCGAGAAGGTGGGCAGGATTTCGGAGCAATTCATGGTGGCGGCAGCGAATCCGCTCGCCACCGACGCAGGTTATCAGGTGTTGAAAGCGGGCGGGACGGCAATCGATGCGACCATCGCAACGCAGATGGTGCTGAATCTGGTGGAGCCGCAATCTTCCGGTATCGGTGGCGGTGCATTCCTGATGCATTTTGACGGCAATACGGTCAAGGCCTTCGATGGCCGTGAAACAGCGCCCGCGAGCGCCAATGAAAAACTGTTTCAGACGTCCGCCGGCAAGGCGATGCGTTTTTACGATGGCGTGGTCGGTGGTCGTTCGGTCGGCACGCCCGGCGTCCTGCGCATGCTGGAACTCGTCCACAAGCAGTATGGCAGACTGCCGTGGCCGGCATTGTTTGCACCTGCCATCCAGTTGGCCGAGGATGGTTTCGTGGTCAGCCCGCGGCTGCATATTCTGCTCGCCTCCGAGAAATATCTGAAAAACGACACCACCGCCGCCGCGTATTTCTACGATACGGCCGGCAATCCGCGGCCGGTCGGCTATGTATTGAAGAATCCTGAATTGGCGAAGGTCTTACGCGAAATTGCCCACGGTGGCGCAGATGCCTTTTACAAGGGTCGTATTGCAAAAGACATTGAGAACAAAGTCAAAAGCCACCCAGCCAATCCCGGTGGCCTAACAGCAGCCGATATCGCCGGCTATCAAGCCAAGGTGCGCGAGCCGGTTTGCACCGACTACAAGAATTGGACCGTGTGCGGTATGCCGCCGCCATCCTCGGGTGGAATCGCGATCGCGCAAATACTTGGCATTCTCGAGACCCGGGACATCAGCCGGTTTGCGCCGAAAGACGGGGTGTTGTCGGCTGAGGCAGTTCACCTGTTTTCGGAAGCGGGGCGGCTTGCGTATGCGGATCGCGGCCGCTATGTGGCCGACACCGATTTCGTACCGCTGCCGGGCAACAGCGTCAAGCCTTTGCTCGACAAGCAATATTTGTCAGAGCGTGCAGCGCTGATCACGGAAAAATCAATGGGAACCGCCAGGTTCGGCATACCGCCGACGCTGAATGTGGCGTGGGGCGTGGATACCTCGCCTGAATTTCCCTGTACGTCGCATATCTCGATTGTCGATCGTTACGGTAATGCGATTTCGATGACCACCACAATCGAGGATGCATTCGGCTCGCGTCAGATGGTGGATGGCTTCCTGCTGAATAATCAGTTGACCGATTTTTCCTTCGATGCCTCCGACGCCAACGGTCCGATTGCCAATCGGGTGCAGCCAGGCAAGCGGCCACGCAGTTCGATGGCGCCGACCCTGGTATTTGAAAAGGGCACCAAAAAGCTGCTGCTGTCGACCGGTTCGCCCGGTGGTTCGGCGATCATCAACTATGTTGCCAAAGTCCTGGTTGGCACCATGGACTGGGGATTGAACGTGCAACAGGCGATCAGCTTGCCCAATTTCGGCAGCCGCAATGGACCGACTGAACTGGAGGAAAACCGCGTTCCCGAAACGTTGATCGATGCCTTGAAGGCAAAAGGCCACAATGTACGGGTGATGGAGCAGACCTCGGGTCTGCAGGGCATCATGCGGCTTAATATTCATGGCAAGGAAATGTGGTTCGGCGGTGCCGATCCGCGGCGTGAGGGAATCGTCAAGGGCGATTGATTGAATAGTTGACATGAATGCCAATACGCCGGGCTTTCCCGGCGTTGTTTTTTCTTGCTGTCATCACCCCGTTTCCCACAAACCAGAAACAGCCTGCTACTCTCTTGCCTATGAGAGACAAAAAAAAAATAGGCTTGGTATTGAGTGGCGGCGGTGCACGCGCGGCGTATCAGGTGGGCGTCTTGCAGGCAGTTTCCTCGATTTTGTGTGAAGCCGGATGGGCGCCGGCCCGCAACCCCTACGACATTATTTGCGGTACTTCCGCCGGCGCCATCAATGCCACCGCGCTGGCATGCCATGCTGATGATTTCGGCGAAGGGCTGCGCAATATTTCTCGCGTGTGGGAGAATTTCACCGCCGATCAGGTTTATCGTGCCGATTCAGTGGGCGTGTTTCGTTCTGGTGCGCGATGGCTGTCATTGCTGTCGTTTGGCTGGTTATTGCGCAAATGGCATGCGCGGCCGCCGAATTCGTTGTTGGACAATACGCCGTTGACGACCTTGTTGAACCGGATGCTGAATTTCCCGCGGCTTGATGCGGCATTGATGGACGGTTCGCTACATGCACTGGCAATCACGGCATCGTCGTACACTGCCGGGCAGCACATCACGTTCTTTCAATCAGAAATCGAAATCGAACCATGGGTACGGTCGCAACGCATCGCACTGCGCGGACAAATCGGCGTCGAACATCTGCTTGCCTCGTCAGCGATTCCTCTCATTTTTCCGGCGATGCCGATTTATTGCAACGGCCGGCGCGAATATTTCGGCGATGGCTCGATGCGCCAGGTAGCGCCGATTTCGCCGGCAATCCATCTTGGTGCGGATCGGGTTTTCATCATTGGTGCGGGGCGCCTTTCCGAGCCAGTACAGGATCCTTCGCGATTTGCGCAATATCCAAGCCTGGCGCAGATTGCCGGCCATGCAATGTCCAGCATCTTTCTTGATACCCTTGCAGTTGATATCGAGCGGATGAATCGCATCAATCTGACGCTATCTTTCCTGACGGACGAGCAAAAAGCGAAAACGCCGCTACGGCCAATCGACATGCTGATCATTGCACCTTCTCAGCGACTCGATGAAATTGCCAGTCGTCATGTCGGCAGTTTGCCGCACCTCATCAGAATGCTGCTAGGCGCGATCGGTGCAACCGAAGTGAGGGGGGCGGCGTTAGCGTCATACTTGTTATTCGAGGCAAGTTATACGCGTGAATTGATGCAACTGGGGCAACATGATGCGATGGCGCGGCGGGCCGATATCCTGAAGTTTTTCGGTGCGTCGCAGGCGACCTTGGCCGAACCTGAATCGATGGCGGCGGCCAATATGTAAATCCTGGTTTGCGTCGCCATTGCCATCAGCCGGACAGGCCATCAATCGTCGCGATGATGATGATGTTTCCAGCGACGATGATCCCGATGCCGCATTTCTTCCTCGTAGTAAGGCCCCGGATAATAAGAGTATGAGCGGTACTGTACGACCGGACTGCGTTCGACATACACTGGCTGCGGTTCCACGTATACTGGTGCCGGCCGCACATAGACAACCGGTGGCGGGCTGTAAACCGGGGCAGGGAAAGGTGTGCCGACGCTAATGGACCAATTTACACGTGACTGATCATGCGCCATGGCAAATGGTGCGCTCAGCACCAGCGCAATACCTGCCAGCCAGTGTGCTGCGCTGATTCCAGCCTTCTTTTTCATGCTGCTTCTCCTTCAAATGGGTATGTCGTAAGCTGCTTCTATTTAACGGCAAACCCTTGAAGCCGACCAGCAACCATTGGCAAAGCTGCAGTAAGTATTGAAACAAATCGTAACGGTTGATTTCAATACAACATTTGTTTGCAGGATTGTGAGTTTTTCCATTTTTTATCGATCCCGCCTGCAACTTTAGACATGATGTCAAAAAAGAAAGTATTTCCATAATTGCCTATCCTGCTATTTTTATTCATTTTTATGGAGTATATGTATTTTTAACTAAATTTACGCATATATTTCAACGTCTTTTAAAAATACAAGATGGGAGTATATTTAATAGGCGCATGCCTGCAGTGCCTATCTTCAATAAGCGTTTGAATAGTGGTTGATTCGTTTTCTTCTACACGTTACCCTACGGTACCTAAGATTTTATTTATTGCATGGATGCCAATAAAAAGCCTATAACACCCATCGTGCATGCCAAATTCCTGAAAAAGTTGTTTTCCTTTATTTCGGCTTTATTGCTTTCCTTTTGTCTTTTTACAAAGGAGGCAATTGCTCTTGACACCATCGCAGTCAATGACCTTCCCGGAGCAGCGCAAAAAACCCTGCTACTGATCAAGCGTGGTGGACCATTTCCTTATACCAAGGATGGCGTTGTATTCGGCAATTACGAGAGGGTTTTGCCGAAACGAAAGCGCGGGTATTATCACGAATTTACGGTGAAGACCGAAGGCATGCATCATCGCGGTCCCCGGCGGATCATTGCTGGCGGCGAGTTGCAACCATTGCAGGAATACTATTATACCGATGACCATTATGCGACATTCAAGCGCATCAAAGAGTAATACCGTGCGAATAGAGCCATTGTGTGAAATCAATACGAATACAACCGCCCGAGCCGAGGGAGAAATGAGCTTGCTTAAAACCGTGCCACCGAACGTGGTGCAGTCTATCCGCGCTTTCCGCGTGACCGATTTGCGGGACGAAGCCGCCCGCCTTGGGCAGCATTTTTTGTATGCATATTGCGCCGATGCAACAACAAAACAGCAGGTATTGTCGCTGATTGCCAGCGCGTTCCATTTTCCCAGGCACTTCGGGAAGAATTTCGATGCACTCGGCGATTGCCTAACCGACCTGGCATTCAAGGCAGGCGCTCAGCCCGGGTTCCTCGTGGTACTGGAACAATTGCCCAATACGGCGAAATTTGACAAGGAAGCGCGCGAAACCCTGCTTGATGTTTTTCGTGATGCCGCCGATTTCTGGGCTGAAAAAAAGGTATGCTTTCGCGTGTTTTATTCATTTCAATAATCCATTGATTGCGATGCACGACAGACAGCCGGCCTTGCGGGCCGGTTTTCTTTTTTGCATCCGGTATGGCGGGGCTGGACTTCCATGCATTCCCGCGCAGCACCGGATCATTTTGTCCCGATAAAATTAGACGTACAATGCGCGCCATGAAAAATATCGTCATTCTGATTTCAGGTCGCGGCAGCAACATGCAGACTATCGTCCGCTGCGCGCAGACCGAGCGCTGGCCGGCCAGAATCGCCGCCGTGATCAGCAACAAGCCTGAGGCCCAGGGATTGACTTTTGCAGCGATGCAAGGCATACCGACAGCGGTCGTCGCCAACCGGGACTACCCGTCACGCGATGCATTCGATGCTGCGCTGCGCGAGACGATTGATCGTTTTGCACCGGATCTGGTAGTGCTGGCCGGTTTCATGCGTATCCTGGGCGCACCGTTTGTCGAGCATTATGCGCAGCGCATGCTGAATATCCATCCATCCCTGCTGCCGAGCTTTCCCGGCCTGGCCACGCATCGACAGGCGCTGGATACGGGAGTGAAAGTACATGGCGCAACGGTGCATTTTGTCACTGCCGAGCTGGATCACGGTCCGATTGTCGCGCAAGCGGTGGTGCCGGTACTGGAAGATGATACGGAAGAACTGCTGGCCGCACGCGTGCTGGAGCAGGAACATCTGATTTATCCGCGCGCGGTGCGCTGGTTCATCGAGAATCGGTTACGGTTCAATCACAATCGCGTACATGTGACGGCAGGCGCGCCGTAGTTCAATCACCGGCCGGCACGGCATGGCAGCATGCCGCAACGACCGAAAGCATGGATTTTAAAAGGTTTCAAGATGAGATTGCCACCCGCGATCGCGACATGTACGGAAGAAGTATTGCGCGAGATACTGCGCTTCACCGGCCCGGCAGACAGCACGCTGTCACGCTATTTCCGCGACCATCCAAAAATCGGATTGCGCGACCGCGGCATGATTGCCGAAGGCGTGTATGGGCTGTTGCGCAACAAGGCGGTGTTCACCGGTTTTGCCGAATCTGGCAGTGGCCCGGCGATGCGACGCCTGGCGTTACTGGGATTGGCTGATGCCGCCGGGGTCGATGCGATCGGCGGACTGGCGCCGGAGGAAGCCGAATGGCTGAACCGCGTGATGCAGATTGACCGCCAGTCCTTGCCACCTGCCCTGCGCGCCAATCTGCCGTCCTGGCTGTTCGACAAGCTGGCGGCGCGTTACGGCGAAGAAGAAACGCTGCGTATGGCAGTCGCGCTGAACCGGCCGGCATCGCTTGACCTGCGCGTCAATGCGCTTAAGGCGTCGCGCGAAGAAGTGATGGCGGAGCTGGCAACCGCACCCATCCTGTGCGAACCGACGCCGTATGCGGCGCTCGGCATCCGCATTTTAAAGAAGCCCGCATTGCAAAACCTGCCGCTCTTCAAGAATGGCGTAATTGAAGTGCAGGACGAGGGTAGCCAGTTGCTGGCACAGGTAGTCGGTGCGAAGCGTGGGGAAATGGTGGTGGATTTCTGTGCCGGTGCCGGCGGCAAGACGCTGGCGCTGGGTGTGGCAATGCGCAATACCGGCCGCTTGTATGCGTTTGACGTATCGGACAAGCGGCTGGCCAAGTTGAAGCCGCGGCTGGCGCGCAGTGGTTTGTCGAATGTGCATCCGGTAACGATCGCCCATGAAAACGATGCCAAGGTCAAGCGACTGGCCGGCAAAATCGATCGCGTGCTGGTCGATGCGCCCTGCAGCGGCCTGGGCACGCTGCGCCGTAATCCGGATGTCAAATGGCGGCAGACGCCGGAATCGGTGCGGGAGATGAATGCCAAGCAGATCGCCATCCTGACCGGCGCGGCGCGGCTGGTGAAGCCGGGCGGCCGCTTGGTATATGCAACCTGCAGCCTGCTCGATGAAGAAAATGAAGCAATCGTCGCGCAGTTCCTGGCGGGCCACCCGGAGTTCGCGCTGAAGCCGATGCGCGACGTGCTGGCCGAGCAGAAGGTCGGACTCGAGATGCAGGATTATCTGAAGTTGGCGCCGCATCTGCATCAGACCGATGGATTTTTTGCCGCGGTGATGGAACGCAACAAATGATGCGTTGCGCTTTCGCGGTGCTGGCCTGCCTCTGTTGGCTGGGCGGTGTGCCGCAGGCGCTGGCATTCGACGATGCGGTTCCGGCGCTGGCAGCCCAGGGCACGCTGCGCGCCGCCTTTACGCCGTGGGATGATATTGAAGCCTTGATCGTGGAAGCGATCGACGACGCGCGGGCGCAGGTGCTGGTGCAGGCTTACCTGTTGACGAACCGGAGAATCGCCAATACGCTGATTGCAGCACATCGGCGCGGCATTGATGTGCGCGTGCTGGCGGATGCTGGGCAACTGGCCAAAACCGAGCGTTCGCTACTGCCGGAACTGGCCGCCGCCGGTATCGCGGTCTGGATCGAAACAAAATACCAGAACGCACATAACAAGATCATCGTGATCGATGCCGCTGCGCCGCAAGCCACCGTGATCACCGGCAGTTTCAACCTTACGTGGAGTGCGCAGCATGCGAATGCGGAAAATATTCTGATTGCACACGACAACCCTGCGCTTGCGGCACGCTACGCCATGAATTGGGAGCGGCACAGGCGGGACGCGTACCCTTATCGATAATGACTTCTACCCTGATTTCCAGCCTGTGGTCCGATTGGTGGGCCGATATGCATGACCCCGGCCTGCTTTGGCAGGTCGGCGCGCTGCTTGTCTGTATTGGCGCAGGGTCTATATTGGCGCGCCTGCTGCGCGGCACGCTGACTGCGCACGACATGAAACTGCGCGTCATGCGATTGAGCGTGGAAAGCTTTGCGCGTACCTTGTCGCCCTTGCTTGCCCTGATGCTGATCATGATCGTCAAGCCGCTTCTGGCACGATGGCATCATGTGAATCTGCTGCGGATCGCCATACCGCTGCTCGGGTCGTTCGCACTGATCCGATTCGCTTTTTATGTGTTGCGTCGGATATTCGCGCGCGGCGGACAGGCGGGTAGCTTCTTGCTGCTATTTGAAAAAGTCTTCGCACTGCTGGTCTGGGCCGGCGTTGCGCTCTACATTACCGGCTGGTGGCCGGACCTGGTGCACTATCTGGAAGAGATCGTAGTGCCTGCGGGACGCTACAAGATTTCACTATGGACCATCTTGCAGGCGGTGGTATCCGTCTTTATGACGCTGTTGCTTGCACTGTGGGCGGGCGCTGCACTGGAAGAGCGGTTGATGCGCCTGGACACGGTACACTCATCGCTGCGCGTCGTGATGGCACGCATGGCGCGCGCAGTGCTGGTGCTGGTGGCAGTGCTGGTCAGTCTTTCGCTGGTTGGCATCGATTTGACGGTACTGTCGGTATTTGGCGGCGCGCTCGGGGTCGGCATCGGCCTGGGCCTGCAGAAAATTGTCGGCAGTTATGTCTCGGGTTTTGTGATCCTGCTGGAGCGCAGCCTTGCCATCGGCGACATGGTCGCCGTCGATAAATACTACGGCAAGGTCACGCAGATCAATACCCGCTACACGATTCTGCAAGGGCTGGACGGCGTCGAATCAGTGGTGCCGAACGATATGCTGGTATCGGGGCCGGTGCAGAATTATTCACTGACGAATCGGGCACTCAGGCTGGCAACCCAGGTGACGGTCGATTATCAAACCGATATTGAGAGCTTGCTGGTGGCGCTGGAGCAGGCCGCAGCCACCGTCGATCGTGTATCGAAGAACCCGCCGCCGAGCGCCTTGCTGGTCAAATTCGGCGCTGATGGACTTGAGCTGGATGTCGGATTCTGGATCGCCGATCCCGAGAATGGAAAGATGGGTGTCGTGTCGGATGTCAACCGGGCGATCTGGCAATTGCTGAAGGAGCGGCAGATCACCGTCCCTTATCCGCAACGGGAAATACGGCTGCTTGGCGACACAAAATAGTGGTCGTTTTGGCAACATACCTGCCTGGATAAAACGGCGTACAATTTCGTTCAATTCATATGACCGTCTGCTCTTGACGGTGAAAACAACAAATTTTTGATAGCCTTTGGTGAGATTGACGCCGGAGGAACAGGGGAAAGGGGCGATTCATTTCCGATTTTAAAAGCAAGGATACTGACTACAATGTTTGATGCAGTACTGAATTTTCTGGCAAACGGCTTTACCCACGCATCTGTCTGGCAAATTGTGGCGTACACCCTGGCGGTCACGCACATCACGATTGCCAGTGTCACGATTTTCCTGCATCGCAGCCAGGCGCACCGCGCACTGGACCTGCATGCCATACCAAGTCATTTCTTCCGTTTCTGGCTATGGCTGACCACCGGCATGGTGACCAGGGAATGGGCTGCCATCCATCGCAAGCATCACGCAAAATGTGAAACCGA
>DATEZO010000232.1:0-26745 GCA_035255485.1 Burkholderiaceae bacterium | reverse complement strand
TGCGACCATCCTTGAATCCGTTCTGACATGCCCTAACTGCGGCTTTGCCAAGCAGGAGACAATGCCTACCGATGCTTGCCAGTTCTATTATGAGTGTGAGAACTGCAAGGCGATTCTTCGTCCTAAGGCCGGAGATTGCTGTGTCTTCTGCTCCTACGGTTCAATAAAATGCCCGCCTATTCAGCAACAGCGTAGTTGTTGCGGATAGCCTGACTCTGAGGGGCGTGTTTATTGACCGCTTACGTCTTATTGATGCTTCCGAAAAAATCTCGGATATCCAAATGCGCAAAAATCGCATTGTGGAGGTGTGCTTCCAGCGCCTTCACATGACCACCCGACCGTAAATGATAGTAGTTCGTGGGAGGCAACCAGACGTGCTCGATGGCTTGCTTGATCTCTTTGCCGTGCTGAACGGACTCAAACGTGGGAACAAACACCCAGGTACCGGGTTTCAGTTGGAATCGTGTGTCCCACAGTCGCGGCATCGGCAGAGGAATAGTTAAAAATCATGCCCAGTAGCGCAACCAGCTTGGAGGTCAATCGAACAATCTCGATTGCCAGGAGGTAGCGTACCAGGACCAGACGATCATTATGTTTTCGCATAATCATCTCCCGTCAAATCCCAGCTTGTCTAGCGCGTGGCGCCATGATTCAGAACCAACGAGATACCATGAGGACAATATTATTGTTCCCACATAGGCCTTGTGAAATCACAATGTGACGTGACGGGGATAGGTGGGCGAACTCCGGCCGCCTATCGCTGGGATGGTATTAGCTTACCAGATATATCGAGCGCAATCATTTGCACTCGCTATATGTCTGCACCTTTCTCCGCCGCGATGAGGAGAGAAGACTCAATCCGTTGCTTCGCAAATGGATCGGCTGCTTCCACGTATCGCATGGCTGACTGGACGTTCTTCCAGCCCACATACTCCATCAGGGTCTTGAGGTCCCATCCATTGGAGGTGGCCCAGTTCGCGAAACCCCGCCGCAACGAGTGGCCGCTGTAAAGGTCGGCCCCGGTAATACCGGCATCGGCCAGAATTCTTCGCAGGATCGGCAGTAGGCTATCGATATGCAAGCCGGACTCACTTACGTGGCCCCATCGGTCGATCGCGCGGAACACAGGGCCGGAGGTCAGTCGTGCCGCTTCCGTCCATTCGAGATAGGCTTCTACCGGACACAGGCGCGAAAGGGCAGGCGCCTTAAATTCAGTGCCCTTATAGGCACGATCGCCTTTCGTGCGTGGGAAGTAGCAGGTCATGCCTGTGCCAGGGACAGCGGTGACATGCTCGACACGGAGGCGCGTCAGCTCATCGCCGCGGAAACCGCGCCAGAAGCCGAGCAGCAGTAGAGCCTTATTACGGGTATGCCGTAGTTCAGCCTCCCGATCGCAAGCCGCACGCGCCTCAGCGACGGAGACCTCGAGCCAACGAGTGGCCACGCCCAATTGGTCAAGCTGCAAAGGCTTGGCCTGCTTTTCCTGCGCGGGATGCAATGCGCGGATGCCGCGAAACGTCTTACGTACGACCGGTGTCTTGGTTGGGTCTGGAAAGCCTTGATCGACGTGCCATTGCGCGAGCGCCGCCAGGCGCTGGCGCAATGTATTGGTCGACAGCGTTTCGGCGTTATCAGCAAGATAACGCGCGACGCTGTCAGCGGTGGCCGGCAAGAAGCCGCCCCAGTCAATCTCGAAGTGACGGATCGCAGAGGCGTAGCTCGTGCGCGTGTTATCACGTGTGGCAGCGTCGAGATACCGGTCGAGCTTAGTCATCTGTAAAGGTGCGCATGGAAGCTGCAGCTTTTTGTCCGCTTCGCTGAAGTCTACTTCGGATTTGAACCCAGCACCGACCGTAGGCTGTGACATCGACTGATCGACCGAAAGATAATCAAGAGGGCCGAGATGTCGGCCCGTGGGCAAGTCACGTGGATGCCGGGAAATTCATTAGGTGGTTCCTCCAGTGCCGTGACTTGACATGAGGTGTGCGACCAGCTTCGAGCCCGCCCACACCGGCAAAAGCAAATTCTCCAGTTGAGACCGTGCGTCATCGCGATCAGGAGGCGTCGGAAAGCGCCATCGCACTGCTGTCTCCTTACAGTCGATTGCGAGCCTGCCCTTGTCGGTGACTGCCAACGAGAACGTCGGGTTTGTGACACCCTCGTTGGCCGCATGTTGCATTGGCTCGTTCCTCGGATCATCGAAGAACGTACCAATGTCTCTGGCTAACCGTTTCGCGTCGTTACGCCGCAGGGATACGGTCGTAGAAGTTGCTGCCGATGTTACACCGAAACCAGGGGGATGATAAACCTTGCCGTCGACCATCAGCATCTGAGTGACACCGCTAGTGCGCAGCTTTTTGATCGATTCGGCATCGATGGCCGGCTGCCGTGCCAAGCCCGTCACGCCATTGGCCGCGAAGCGCTCAAACTGCAATGGCCAGCTGCGAATGGCTTGCTCGACAAGACTCACATCCTGGAAAACATCGACTTGGTTATGCAACCGCACATCAATGAGAGCAAGGGTATCGGGGCCGGCCATGAAAAACAGCAGCCACTCGGAACGGTCCGAGAACTCCTGCCCGGCCGCCAGCGGTGCTTCAGTCAGGTGTACATGGTGGATATGCCAATCCGTCCATAGGCCGTCCGTACGCAGCTGCGCTTTGGTGCCGCTGGAGTCGTTGCGTTTGATGGTCTTGGTCTGGTAGGGATTTAGGTCGCCCCCGGCCTCGGAGAGAGCGACAAACTGCTGGAGGGCAGGCTGCGCGGCTGGCGGTACACGTGAGTCAAAACCAGTTGATTTGACGGTCTGACGAGGGCATGGGTCGATATAGCGCAAACGATAGTCTAGCCAACGGATGAGCGGATCGCTCAACCGCTGTTCAGTCTCGGCAAAAGTCAGGTTAAATGCATCGATTAGTTCCTGGGCGAGTTCGTCGACGTCAGTCGTGAAGCTGTTTGGCATGATTTCTCCAGAGAATTATCTGAACTAGATGCGGGTAGGTTGCCGCAAATCAAGACCTATCGACCCAAGGCATCGCGCCGTAAAAGTAATGGAGGGGCACATACCATCAGCAGGTGCTCTTGCAAATATTAAAACAAGCTGCGGCCGGCAATTCAGGTCATAACTTTGGATTTTTTGAGCCGCTACGATGGTTTAACACGTCGAACGCTTTAACACAGGATAAGTAGTAATTATCCAGCATGATGTCTTGGTGATTTTTCGCTTGCCATGTACGCCACTATGTTATGTAATTACGTGGTATGTAATACATTACGTTATTCACGGAGCAGTCGGTGGCCCGCAGCGGACTCTACAAATCGGATGTCAAGAAAGCGCGCGATGCGTTGTTCGCGCAAGGCCAGCACCCATCGGTCGATGCGGTGCGCATCGCACTTGGCAATACCGGTTCCAAAACCACCATCCACAAATACTTGAAGGAACTGGAAGCAGAGGAGGGCGATGCCGGTCGCAAACCGTCGATCAGCGAGGCATTGCAGGATCTGGTCGAACGTCTCGCCGCACAGTTGCAGGCTGATGCCCAGGTACAGATCGATGCCATCCGCGCCGAACAGGCTGACCAGGCGCGCCAACACGCCGAAGCACTGGCCGCCGCCCGGCAAGAGCTGGCGCAGTGGCGCGACAACGCACAGCGTGCCGACGCCGTGGCGCAAGTCGAGCAGGCCGCACATAGCGGTACGCGCGAGGCGCTCCAGCAGGAAACCATCGCCCGCCATACCGCCGAACAGCAAGTCGCCGACCTCAAGGAACGCCTCGCCGCGAACGACGCACACCTTCAGTCGCTTGAAGAAAAGCACAAGCATGCACGTGACACGCTAGAGCACTACCGGCAATCTGTAAAAGAACAGCGTGAACAAGACTTGCGCCGGCATGAACAGCAAGTTCAGCAATTACAGGCCGAATTGCGCCAAGCGCAGCAGACCATCGTCGTCAAGCAAGAAGAGGTGACGCGCCTGAACCAGGAAGGCGCTCGGCTGATCGCCGAACTGACCCATACCCGTCAGGCGTTGCGAGAAGCGCAGGAGCACGTCCGCCAGGCAATGCAACGCCTTGACACCCTCCAAAACGTCGAGCAGCGCAACCATGCCCTAACGGAGCAGCTTGCGACCAAGGCAGAACAGGTGCAAGCGATGCAAGAACAACTTAAGACTGCGGGAAGGGGTGTGTCGGACCTCGAAGGCCAAGTGCGCAAGCTTGAATTGTCCCTGGTACAGGCGCAAGCCAAGCTCGACGCACAGCAAGGTGTCGCGACCGAACTACGCGCTTTCTTCGATAACAAGAAGCGAGACGATGATGGTTAGCCCGATATACGCGCTCCGTGCGACGACTCGTGGTGCCATCCCGGACGATACAGCCCAGATTCCCATAATCATGGGAGATATCAGCAAGCAGTTCTGTGGTTCAATTGCGCGGCAGAAATACTGTTCATCGATTGACGTTCGCAACATTAATCGCGACTGCGGGGTATGACTTCTTCGACCAACTATATTGACGAGCCAACCCGGCAGTTTCGCGATGCCTTGCGACTCTTATTCGTCCTTGCGCGCGCCGGCGAGGCCGTCGATGCCACCACGGCCCCTGCGGGTACGGTGAAAGTGATCACATCACAGAAGCGTCTGCAGAAAATCGATTTCTGGGTGCGCAATCCGGATCATCTGGCGCACGCCTTTCTTGACGAATACGAACGGACCGAGGACGGGCGCTGGCTTCGTCATGTGCACGACATACTCGACAACGGCGAGCCGGAAATCAGGCGCGATGAAATGCTCAAGTACATGTTCGGCGCCTACGAGCCGATTGACACCGGGATGGCGCCCCTGATCAGCTACGGTCTTGCGAAGATCGTCCGCCACCCGGAAACGCACCGGCGCTGGTTCTATCTTCTCGAGCGCGGCGCGCAGATCGCCGACACGATGGAGGCCGAACTGCCGCAGGCACAGTGGTATGCCCAGCGGACCGCGCTCATTGGACAATTTGTCGCGGGCCGCGGAGGCGAAGACCTGGCCCGCATGCAGTATCAGGAACCTGAATACGCCAACGCGCCGCGCGGCGAAACAATCGGATCGATCGCCGGCAAAGTGCGTGCGCGGCTTGCTCACCTGGAAGGACGTCATGGCTGAAATGAATCCGGCTCCCTTGCAGCCGTTTAAGCAGGCAGTCGCCGAAAAGGCAGGGGTGGAACAAAGCGTCGTCGATCTGCTGTTTAGCGATCTGAGAATTTCCGAAGAAAAATCGTCGCGCCCGGTCGAGTTCCTCACCGTGCGGCGGCTGATGTTCAGTGGCGAAAAGCGCGATTCGAAGCTGACCAACGGGCCGTACACCTTCGAATGGAAGGACCTGCGTCCTGGCCTGTGGGGCGTGCTGAGCGTCGGAATCAATCAGATCGGGAAAAGTACAGTGCTCGAAGTCCTGCTATGGGCGCTGCGCGGCAGCCCGCGTGGGTTAAAGCCGGAGGTGCGCGCCTGGATCACATCGGTCGACCTGGAGTTTACGGTGGGCGCTGACCATTATCGTGTTACGTTCAACGATTTCGACAACATCCCGCGCGGGTCGCTCATCCTGACCAACCGCGGCATCGCCCGCACGCTGGACGCATTTGACGGAGAAGAGCAGTTTAAGGCGGTCATGGACGCGTTGATGATGAACCGTTTCGGGCTGCAGCCGATTCCCAATGTCCGCCAAGACAGCGCAAGCGGCGAACCTGCCGAATACAGCCACGCATGGAGTGCTTATGCGGCATCGATGTTTATCGAAGGCGCGCACCCCGCGATCCTTGGTGACGTCACCATGGGCGCGTTGTGGTGGCGGATGATTCTCCTGTTCGTCGGGCTACCATATGCGGGCTTGCTTATGTCGCTACGTAATGCCATCGCGCTGGAGCAGGCGCGCCGCGATCCGAGCGGTGGCAAGCACCGTGCCGATCAAGGAATCACGGCGGACATTCGCCGGCTCGAGGAAGAGGTTGCGCGGCATCGGAAAACGTTGGCCGAACTGGGGGACGGGGCTGTCAGCGTGCAACGTCTCGACGACCTTACCCGGGAAAATGTACGCTTGGCGAAATTGGAAATCGAGCAGCAAGACCAGGTGGCTAACGCCAGCCGCGCTGTCGCGGCATTGCGCGCCGAGCGCGACGAAGCCCGTACCGTTCTGCGACGATTGGAGGAAGGAACCGCGGCACGACGCGTATTTTCTGGATTGAAACCGGTGTGCTGTCCACGCTGCTCGGTGCCGTTTCCCAATGATCGCGCTGAAAGCGAGGAAACCGAGGGCCGCTGCGCCGTTTGCGACCGCGACAGTGCGGAAAACGATGAAGCATCCCTGCAGGAAACGCTCGCCGCAGCCAAGGAACGCGTGGCGGAATTGGAAAAATTCGAAGCAAGCGCGACCAAGACGTTGAAGGAACGAGAATCGGAGCAGCAGCGCATCGAGCGGCAACGGCAGGAAAACAGCGAAACGATCAACTCACTCGAGCGGAATGCCGAGCTGCTTACCCAACGGCGCAAGGCCGACGAAGACTTGCTCAAGGCGCTCGGCGCGTTGGAAGACCGCAAAGCAGCGGCAAAACCTGCCGAACCAGTTGCAGAACCGGCTCACGACCCGCTGGAAATCCTGAAGGTGGCGGAAAAAATTGCTGACCAGCGCATGAAGCAGGCGGGTGCCGATATCACCAAGGAGTTGGACGAAGAAGTGCTCGTTGTGGCAAAGCGCTTCGGATTCAGGGGACTGGAATCAGTCAGCATCCAGGGCAATGCCATCAAGCTGAAGGTGTCCGGGGTAACAAGTTCCTGGAGCAATCAGACGACCGGGCAAAAATTGCGGCTACGCATTGCGCTGGTGGTCGCGATGATTCGTCTTGCGAAACGAACCGGGTTTGGTCACCACCCAGGCGTGCTGCTAATCGATTCGCCCGGAAGCGAAGAACTCAGCGAAGAAGATTTGCTGGCGATGATGTCGGAAATTGCGCAGGTCGCGGAGGAGAGCGGTTCGCTGCAAATATTTGTATCGAGCGCCCGCGGTGAACTCTTGTCGCCGGCGTTCCCAACGGACAACCTGAAAACACCTGGTGACAATGGCTCGATTTTCTAACATGCTGGAAGCTGCGAATACGGCGCGAGATAAATGATGGATGCATCCGATTTGAGTGCACGCCTGTCGAGTACGCCTACACCGACGATCAAACACCTGGGTGGTGCGTCGGTGATCGAGTCCGTTGGACGCATGTGCACGCACGACACATACGCCGATCGACTCGTATTCGCGATTGTGCACGCGCCAGAGATCAGCCAAGAGATGGCTGCGGTCGCGATTGATGTGGTCGAGAAAAACCCGATTCCAGCCGTCGTTGCTGCCGCATTGTCGGAAATGCAGACGATTTCCTTTTTGCCGGACGTCGAGAATCGGCTTCAACAAGTCCTTCTTGCCCGGATTGCGCTCCGTGCGAAACCGCTTGACGCGGAAATGGCGTCCGAATGCCTGGCTGGAGCATTTCGACTGGCATCGGCCGGGCGCGTGTCGCGTCTGACGTTCCTAGGCCGGCTCGACGAAACAAGGCAGGGCGAACATGCTGTCTATGCGCGGCGCGCGGCCGTCATTGCCGGCTTGTCCTGGCTATGGGACCGTTCCCCATACGTGCAAACCGTGTTGGAGCGACTGGTAACCGATGACGAGGTCACCGACCAGGCGCTGTACGAGCTTGCGCTGATCCAGCTCGACACCGCGCTGGACGCGGAGTCGCCGGACAGTGTGCTGGACGGCCTGGCGAGCACTGCCGAACTCTTTCAGCATGCCTTCGACCACAACGAAGACTTTATTCAGGCGCAAGGAATGGCCGCAGCGCTTCGTGCAGTCGTCTTGTTTTGCCGCTGCGCGGCAGCGCCCACAGTAGAACGGGAGCTCCGGCTTGCCCAAGCCGCCTTCCAGGAGCGGATGCATTGTCTTGACCGCGCCCGTGTTCGCACTTGGCTGCGCACACGGATCGATGCCGAGATTTCATGGTACGAACTTTCACTGGCGCTGGAAGGATTGGCCGAGGCAATGAACGAACGCAGTTGGTTACGCGCAGTACCGACGCTTGAGCGCATCGCTGCAGCGCGGCGCGCGATGATTTCCGTCGCCTCTGAAGACGGCGATGCACTGCGCCAGGCGGTCACGGACCGATTTGCGCGCAGCTTTTTGGCGCGGGAGGGTCTTCGCGCCCACCTTGAGGCATGGTCTCGCGATGCATCGACGTCCGACCAAGACCGTGAACACGCTCAAGCCTTGCTACAAGCCATACCAGTGTTGGAGGAGGCGCAACGGGGAAAGCCGCGGGGCCAACGGAAGCAATAGATTCCGTTGGCCAGACAGCTGTTGCTCCCGATCGTGACGCCAGTGCGGCACTGGTGAGCGAATTGCAGTCGCTCGTGCGTGCGAATGCCACTACCTTTCCCGAGCGGATTCTTAATAATTTGCTCAGTTCCCTGGACGGGCATCCGCACTTCGTAGGAAAGGCGCGCGAAGACACCGTGCTGCTTGTATTTTTCCTGATCAAGTTCTTGAGCCATTGCCTCGACGTCGGAAGCAGGATGGCCGATCGGACATTCGCGTTCCTGTTCGAGCAGCCTGGCCAGCCGCTTGAACAGGCGCTACAGCATGCTTTATATACATGCCTGCGCCTACAGGTGTTTGGCTTCCCACAGCACACTGTTGTCAACGAGTTGCCGGATGTAGGCACTGGTCGCGCTGATGTCGCGGTCGTTTTTCCGACATGGCGAAACGTCATTGAGGTCAAGCGAGAGCTGGCAGATGCTTCCCGGGCGGGCCTTCGCGCTTATCTCGGGCAGGCGGCGTCGTACCTGTTGACCGGACCCAAGATCGGTTTTCTTGTCGTGTTGGATTTGTGCTCGCAAAAGGACTGGGCACTGACTCTTGAAGACAATTGCTGGGTTGAAACGGTTCAAACTGACCGAGACAGTGTTGCGAGGAAAGTCTTGGTTTTCAGGATTCCGGGTTGTCGAAAGCCACCCTCAAGCGTCAAAACTCCAAAGGACGCAATTTATTAGTTTAAAGCCGAGTCTGATATCTTCCCAAGAGTAGCGTCCTTCACAATGTCTTTTTGCTCGCCAGATGCTATCGAAATGATCTTGTTCCTACGCGCTCGATTTTGTCGCGGCTGAGGAGTGGGCGGTTCTATAGGCAATGGTGCTATCTCAGATCCCTTCTCAGTGACGATTAACGGATATCTGTCAAGCGTGAGCAGACGTTGTGCACATGCCAATGACCTAGACATTCCCATAAACACGACAAAAAAAACGACTGATTCGACAAGGGCAAAGATTCCTTCTACAGGCCACAAAAAAGAAAAGATGAATGAAAAGAGGATTGCTGGAATAAATATCAGCTGCGCGATCCAGTCCGCTATACGTTCACGCGTTTGCAAGCTAAGCACATGCTCTTTTTTGACCTCAAAACCTGTCGAGGCTTTATTAAGCCTGACAAACGATACGCCGTATCTAATATCGAAGAGCAAACCACTGGTATTCTTTCGCGCCATCGCGAGCCGAATTTCGTCGCTGTTGTACCGGTATCCATAAGCACGTCGGAATACAAGTTCCAGGCGTAGCGGGTGTATGGCTTCCAAGCGCTCAATCTTTAGTGTTTCCATCAGCCAAGACAATCGTTTGTCGCTGAAATTGAGAGATTTTTCTCTCATTGCGTACATGAGTCGCCATGAAGCAAACCATACTACGGGTAACGTTGCTGCTGCTGCTAACGCTAGAGCAAGCGCCGGATTACTAAGTGCAAATTGCTTTAGCGGGTCAGATAACAGGTTAATTATCCAATTCATTTTGCCCCCCTTCGGCAAGCAGTGTAGAGGCAACGTCGAACCATGTATCTCCCATGAATATGGGGCTGCACATGTGCAGCCGTTCATCCAGCACCAAAGCAGCCATTGGCGCACGCAACTGCGTTGTGCTGCTCGGTTGCGACCTTGGCACACCGGAAGGGCAGGCGACGTTCCGGGAGAACCATTTGCACGAACGGTGCCGCCAATACACGGCGACTGCCACAGAGATCGGCGCACGACTCCTTATTGACTCGAAATGAAAAAGCCAAAATTCCGGCCAACCTTCATACTGGCCAGCCGGCACATAAGTCGGGCACCCCAATTCATTGCCACGCTTGTCTACGTCGCTGTGGCCGAACCATTGGCCTTCGATGGGAGGGGCGTTTAGGCACGGCGACGGCGTGCCTAAACATGATCTGATCGGAGAGACAGGAAAATGTGTTTAACGCATCCAGGTCCCCGGAGAGACGAGCCTCTTCCCAACGTTTCAAGCGGTGCGCAGCCCCTGCAATAACTGGATCCTGGGCTTGTATCGTGGCATACGATGACGCGAGAAAGCCCACGAACCGAAATATATTGTCTTCGGCCAGCAAACCTGGCGTCCATGCGTCGGGACGAAAATAGTGCTTTTCAAAGCCTGGGATGTTGGTCGCTCTAAAGAACGCTAATACTAACTGCGAACAAAAGAATCGCTTGGGACGATGGTTAGGATATTCGGCGGTTATCACGGATAAATTGCGAGGAAAACTCCAGTGCCGACGCTGATGAAAATACTCTTTGATTGGAGCCCAAGTTGCCGCGAGTGGCGCGTATTTTGGAGGTTGTTTCAACAATTCGTCGGCGAACGCCTTGCCCAAATTCATCCGATGTTGATTCAGTGCCGGGTCGTGATACACGGACACGTAATCGTAACGACTAACGAAGTCTGAAACAGGCGTGCTGACCACACCATCGTCAAATACCGACTCAAAGACCTCTAGCTTTCCATTATGTCGAATGAGTACGCCACAATGTACGATAGGGCTCGAGCTTGCATATGAAATGAGTTTGCGTAGAAATTGCTGGAACTTGGCGATAACATTGCTCGGCGCGCCAACGCCAAATAGTATTTGCCCCTCGCGAAGCTCGTTTAATGTGAGCAAGGTAGGGGCGTCGCCGAGCCATAGTCCATGAAATCGCCGATCGGTCATGCGTAGAAGAGTGTCTTTCGGCCAAAGGATTTGGCGCAACCACAATCTCATCGTTTGCATAATGCCACCAGCTTTTTCTTTCATATGGCGTCCTTGTTGGTGCAAATTGCATCAGCCTTCCTCAAGGCAGATCCAATCTTCCGGATTGGTTGTTCGTGCAAGCCATACCGACAATGCCGGCGGCGCACCTCGGTTTCCAACAATCGCAAGCAAGAATCCATGCATTGTCCCGAGAAAGTCACCAAGCCATTCCTTCGTTGTAGACTCATCTAAACTTGAAGGCGTCGGATTGGATTCCGGATGCGTATGCCACAATCCGATAGGGTACCGGCCCAATCCGAATTGTTCTCGCCGGTCGGTAGTGGCTTGTTCCGCATTCGGTACAAAACTGTGGCGGCGGCGCTGGTCACGCGAGTTCGGGCCGCTTACTGCGCTGATGATAATTGCGGAATCATGTGGCGTACTGCTGAAGAGTTGCCCGCCAGCCTCGGAAAGATAGAAGCGCCGTTGCGCGTATCCATACATATGCGATAACACGTCGGTCTCGAAGATGACGTACCCAGAATGGTCTGGCATGAAGAAGGTACGACTATTCATACCAGTCACGCTCGAGAAGAATGCCGTCGAAGCTTACTGCCGAAAACGCCCACGGCTCGAGCCTCAGCCCGGCCCGGTGTTTGTCCAGAAACTTCTGTCCTCGCACCCAACTTCGAATGGATGCACGGTCGACTTGGGTGTCGAGAAGTGCCAGCGCGGTCTCCGCAACCAAGGACACTGCGTATCCAGCTTGTGACGACGTGTAGCTCTGAAATGAACTGTTGCACCCGGGCTCACGCAGCATTACATCCTCCGGCCACCGAACAGCCTGAAGATCGAGCAGGGGATCCAGACCATCCCGCAGCCACATTTGGTCAGCTGGCAAGCTACACGCGTGCGCCGCTGCGACGAATGGTTCCATCCATGCTATAAGCAACGGTGTCGGATTCTGGTGACGAGCCTGCTCCACTGCATAGCGTACTCCCGGCTCTCCGGTCAGATCGAGAATGACATCAATTGCTTTCAACGATTGTTTGGTGAGCCATGTCTCCACATCTTCAACGAATGGCTGCACCCGGCACGCGGGGTTGCTGGCTTCGACGCGGCGAGCGACGCTGACGGCCTTCCATTCCTCCACCGATTCGGCTCCCAAAAGATGCCGGCCGACGTTCGGAGCAGCTAGCGACTGTGGATCGACCACCGAAATTTGCCCGACACCCGCACGTGCCAACTGATCGATAACGGGGCTCGCCAATGCGCCGGCGCCCAATACAAGGACGTGCTGATCTTGCCGAGGTTCGACGGCGGGAACCTGATCGCGACCATATGTCCATGATGGATCGAAACGCTCGGCCCGAAGCGGCAATAAGCTGCGTGCTCGATGTGCTCGTTTGGTCTTGCCACGTTCGACGACCGTAGGCGGTCCGCCTGGCAACAGATACGCATAGGTGCATTGTGGCGCACGGAACAGTACGACACGATGGTGGCGCAAATGTGTAGCGAATCGTCGCAGCGGCGTCGAATCGAGCCAAGAATTCAGCAGCAATTCGATCTGCTCAATGGATGTCGGCCAAGATGTCGGCGCCCACGGGAATTCGATCGGTATGTCCGCCACAAGAACACGGAGCCGCTGGCGTGCGCGAGGGCCTAGTGAGGCGATCAATCGGTCTTCTAGCCCCTTATTGCCTCCGACAACAAGCGTCCGATCCGGTAGCACCAGCCACGCTTCAGTTATAGCCGGTGAAGGAGGGCGGCCATCAACGGTATAGACACGCTTGATCGGATCGACCTTGGACTTGTGACGCCTGACAAAGATCTCCCAGTAGCTGCGCGTCTCGTCCTCGAAATGGCCGTCCAGCGCTCCCGACAGCCATGGCGTCAGGAACGTTTCGTTGAACTGCCATAGCGTATGAACGATTCGATCCTCGGGCGCCAATCCACTCGCAGGACCTGGATCGCCGTCAAAGCATACTTTTCCATCGTACTCGACATGCGGAATGCGCAACACGGCGTCGCGTGAAAGTCGAATTATCGCGCTTCCGCTCGGAAAATCCGCTGGCAAAACCAGCCACGCCGCCTCGAAAGTTCGAGATGCCGGCATTGGATTCAGCAGTAGCGGAAAGACTTGCTCGCGCGGATTGGGTGAGCTAACCTGCGGGCCGATACAGGCCTGCGCGGCGAGAAAGACGTCGAGCGGTTGGTTCAATCCGGCATTCCGTCGATGTCAGGCGAGTCCCCGGCCAGGGCGCGCTGCCGGTGCCGATTTGGGCTGTGCCGGCGCGAGCAAGCCGAGCGTGCGTACGCCACCGCTGTCAGGATCCGCTCCTGTACAGCCAAACACAGTCTGGACGCGCTGGCGAATAGTATCTGGATCTGTGGCCGAGAGAATCGTCAGCAAATCGTTTGTCAATATTTGACACCACCGTCGGAAAGATTTGTATCGCTCGCCGTTGTCGCCATTCCATCGTTCGGCAAAGTTCTCGCCCTCGACCGTCGGATTGGCAATCCAATATTGGCCATTGCTGTTTTCGATCATGTGCGGAATCGTCTCTGCCAGTGCCAGCAACAGTTCGATCGGATGATCGAATTGCCGCTGACTATCGGCCAATCCTTCGTAACATTGCGTCAGCAGGGTGACGATAATGACCGAGATCGGCGCAGTGTCCGAAGTCACGAGGTTGCGACGTACGGCCATGTCGCGATGACGCTTGAACAAGCGGATCGCCACTCGCAACGTATCTGACAGCGGCACCTCCTGCTCCGGAATCGGATCGACGTCCGCGCGTTTCGCAACTATGTCATGCTCCACAAGGGACATGCGTAAGACGCGGCGTCGCGCCTGATCATTGATCCACGCCGCAAATCCACGAGGATTGGAAGTCTTCCACGATTTCGTCGGTCGATCGACCACCGCAAGTGCTGTCTCCTGGTAACGGGTGGCCGGCCGCAGCCGTACCTGTGCGCGAATTGCGGCCGGTATCTTGGATAGTGGAACAGCGGGCGTAAAGTCGATATAGAACGGTTCGTTCGTATATTGAACGCGCCAACAACGATTTTTTTCTTCGATGTCCCAGCCTTTCAGTGCACCGCCAACTTCATCAAAGAACTGCATCGGATCGCGCGCTTCGATGCGAGACAGGTCGACCTCGCAGACTGCGTCAATGTCAAATTTTGCGCGCGTCGGCGGCGCGATCAAGGTCTGCGTGCTGGACGAACCCTGGGGGAGCACAGAAATGGCATCTTCGGGCCACTTGAGGGTGGCAACAAGATGATTGCCAAGTTCGCTATAGGCTGTGGCCGCATTATCCACGACGCCTTCATCGATCGTGATATGCCGGTTGACCAAATCAAGTGCCTGTGCCCACATGGCGAGATCGAAACGCTCCATCTGCCCCCGTAATGCCTTTTCGAGCGTGTGTTCGCGAAGCTGATCTGCCGATTCGACAAGTTGGCGATAGGTCAAGGCCATAAATTTTCCTTTAGCGAAGTGTCAAGGTGCTGCATTCGTTGTCAGGGGGGAGGGCGTCGGTGACCTCCTGTCCCGTGAGGACAAGTGCCGGCCGGAATGGGCGTGTGCGATCGGCGCGATCGTACAGGACATGTGTGCAATGGTGACCAGGACGCAAGAGTTGTCCATAGCGGAAAAGCGTGCTTGCCGGGGACACGCCGATCAGATGAATGCGCTGCGCGCGCAATGTATCCTGGATCAAGGCAAGCGCCTCCCGAGCGATCTTGCTAAATTGAGCGAGATCATCGGGATGCCCAATGCAGCGCCCATTTGGCGAGTTCGTCCGGAGGCGGACATGACGTACCGATCCCGCCGCAAGTCCTTGCGCCAAGTCGGCCGGCAGGGCCGCTAGATCAGGTTCGGCTGTCAATTCGATGGTCAGGAGGACCTCCGCGCAAGCAGACGTGTCGCTAGGAGATTGAAGGAAAAAACCGCCTACCGGCTGTGGTGTGCGCTGCGGATCCCAACAGAAGCTAGCGCGCTCCGGGTCGAATTGAAATACTTTCACCGGACGTGCTTCGCCAACGATTCGGCCGCACAGCACAAGCAAAGGCACGGCAGTAAGCGGAAATACAGACAGCACATCGTGCCGTTCGGATGTGGGGTGGCTGCCGTCAAAGCGACGCACTAATTCGCGAAGGTCCGGACTGTGCTCGCGAAGGAGGTGTCGCCAGAAGGTTGCGGGAAGGCGATCGTCTCGATGAGTACCAAGCAACGGATACGCGATGGTCGGCAACGGTGACAACTGTGCATCAAGCATCGCGTTGCGCATGTCACGCTCCGACGGTGCAGAAGGAGTACCCGCGATATTGCCTAGGAACGCAATGCCCTGAGTTCGAGGGTAGGCAAGGGCGTCGAGCTGCTGCCGAATAAATGCGACATGCCTTGCCCGCATAGTCTGCAGGCGTGTCGCGGGAAAGCTTTCGACGTCGATACGATCGATCAGGCGATGATGGGCATCGCACATGAGCATGATGTTTTCCGGATCGTCGGACAACTGAAAGGAGTACTCCGGATTGCCACGTGGGCCGTCCTTGTCTGCCGCAATGATGTGTGCCAGATAGGCCGTTTGCGACAATTTCGTTGTCAGCGGCGTGTGGCCGAGGTCGAGCCCGCATCCCTCGAACATGCAACGCCCTCCAGCCTCATGCCAGATTAAGCGGATTGCTCGGTCGGTTAACCTTTTCCCGCGTCCTTCGTCGAACAGATCCTCACGGCTCTTTTGCCAAGTTTTCAGATCCTTGACCGTCATGGCAGTTGCCGTAGTGAGCCAGTCGCCTGGCGCATGTGCGACACTGCTGGCTGCGTCCGCTTGCAGTGTGACATGCCGCAGGCGCCTAGCCGCGGCAAGAGCGCGAAGCGTGGCTATGCCGTCTTCATTCGGATCTACAGGCCGAAGCGTGCGATCATTTTCGTCGAATACCGCGCACCAATGGCCTGCAGCGACGAGAAAGACGGTCGGCCCGGCAGCTTGGCGCTCCGAAAGCCAATGCGCGAGCGCGTCGTCGATCATCGTCTCGACGGGCGATACGGGGGACGGTTGGAGTGCAACAGGAAAAGCTGGAGCAGATCTTGTCATCGGCAAGCTCTCAAGGCGGTCAATACCAAGACCGGCAGGCTTGGCACGATGGACGTTAGATGGGGATCAATTGCCGAAATTCAAGAGCTTGGCGGAAATTCTTCGGCACGCAGTTGCTTGCCACATCGAAAATGCCATTGCAACTATATTGCTCATAAGAAAGAAATGGATGCAAGAAATACCAGCGCCGTACCGGCCTGGTGTAAATTTGCATGGATTTCATATGGGAACAACGTGACCAACAAACTTGTCGCCATTGCGTTGGGAGCCGTCGCTACATGGCTCGTCACTAGCAACCGTGCTCGCCGGTGTGGCGATGGCGATCTGCAGGCGTATTTTTTCGAACTTGATAAAGATATCCGCTTGGGGCGTTTCGAGGAAAACGCCTCCTTGCGCGACAAGCGTGATCTCCTAGTGCGTGAATTACGAGGCGCCTTGCCGCGAGAACTTACGTGGCAGCCGTTCAGCCAAGGCAGTTACGCGATTGGTACGGGCATACGGCCACACAACAAAGATTACGATATCGACGTCGGCATTGTATTCGACGGCATTGATCTGATCAAAACCGATCCGGTCGTTCTGAAGGAAACTGTCTGCACGGCACTTCGCCGCGGCAATCGACGTGTGCAGATTCGCCGGCCATGCGTGACAATCTACTACTTGCGGGATGGCGTCGTGGACTACCATGTTGATTTGGCAATCTATGCCAGGCGTCCTCTCGACAGCGTGCTTTGAATTGCCGGTCATCCCACGTAACAATCTGTTGGAGCGCATGACTTCCAAACAGATAGACGGCTTTCTTGGCAAATTAGCGGAACTGTATTCCACGTTACAGGAAGCTATCGCGCTGCCGAGCAGCGAGTTGGCAAATGCCCATGACTGGTTGGACGGGGCGTTCAAACTGTAGGAATGATTTCAAATTGTGCCGGTTCGTGCTTCAAAATTGTGATCAAAATGAAAGACATTTCTGAAATCATGTGCGAAGCAGCAAAGGCAGCCGACGATCATGTTTGCTGCTTGTCGGCTGTACTGGCATCACTTCAGGGAAATGGGATCACCGGCATTTCGTTGGTCGCGTATATCGACTGAGGTGTGATTCAAGTACCTGACCAGGCGATCAACCGCGATCCGACGTCACGTAGCTTTACGTTAGAACGCGCAAGAATCACAGAATCCGAAAAATTTTCGCATTACGAAATCTGCGAAAAATGTGCGAAGAAAAGAGTGAAACTTGCGCTAACGCTCTAAAGAAGGGTAGAATGCGCTCTGTTTTCGATTGAAAAAGATCAAAAACTATGATTAAAGTTGATTAGCAGAAATTTGACATAATACAAATTATGCGAAATTAAGTATCTGGTGCCAATGAGATTGCGTGAGTAAACGCACCGCCTCGCCTTGCTATCGAGCCATCGCGCTCGCACCGACTGCACGAGCCTGCCCGCTGCTTTGCAGTTGTGCCGTGTCCGAGACGATGTGCGCCGCCTCGATCAACCAGATGTCCTTCGAGTCCTTCTGCGATTCGCCAGCCACAGATTCGTCGTCGGGATCGTCCAGCGCTCTCGTATCGAGCTGTTTGCTCGGCTTTGCGGTTGCAGCGTCACCTTTGAGGTCCGCCTTTTCGCCGTCGCGCCCGGTTCCACTATTCGCCTCGCGTAGCTTGAGCTGGGCGGCGCGTTTGCTGCGTTCCTCTGCACGCTCGGCCTCATTGAGAGAGACCAAAGCCTTCGCGCGCGCCGCCTTGAGTTCGTTGATGTCTTCCAGGAGGTATTGGAACTCCTTGTCCTTGGCGATGCGTGATGCATGTCGGCTTTTCAGTTGCGAAAGGACGCTCGAGACGTCACCCAAAGGTTTGTAGCCGACAGGCTCGATTTGTGTCCAGGGCAGCGCATTGTGGTAACTGGACTCGCCGATGTGTTCCGTATCGGAGATCGGCGGAAAATCGATGTCCGGCGTTACGCCGCGCAATTGTGTCGTTCCACCATTAATCCTGAAAAACTGTGCGATGGTCATTTTCAGTTCGCCAAATTCCGGCTTCTGGTGCTGGGCCAGTTGATCAAGACTGACGATCGATTGGACTGTGCCTTTGCCGAAGCTTTGTTCGCCGATGATGATCCCTCGACCGTAGTCCTGGATCGCGGCAGCAAATATTTCGGATGCGGACGCAGAGCCTCGGTTGATCAATACGCCAAGCGGACCATCCCAGACAGGCTTTGGCGCGTCGCTATTGTCGACTTTCACCTGGCCTTGCGCATTGCGTTCCTGCAGTACCGGCCCCGCGCCGGTAAATACGCCGGTCAAGGCCACCGCTTCATCGAGTGCGCCGCCGCCATTGTTCCGCAGGTCGATCAACAGGGCATCGACATGTTCTTGTTTGAGCTCTTCCACCAGGCGTTTGACGTCGCGTGTCGTGCTTCTGAAGTCCTTGTCGCCTTTGTGCCTGGCCTCGAAGTCCTGGTAGAAGGCTGGCAGCGATATGACGCCGACCTGGCGGGTGATACCGCCCTCGTCCACTTTAATAATGGATTTCTTGGCGGCCTGTTGTTCCAGGCTGATCTTGTTGCGCACCAGGGTGACCAGTTTGTGTTTGCCGTCGGGACCGGCACTTGCCGGAAGCACATCCAGGCGCACGGTGGAGCCCTTGGGGCCGCGGATCAAGTCCACCACTTCATCGAGACGAGTGCCGACGACATCGATGATTGCGCCACTCTTGTCCTGTCCAACGCCGACGATACGATCGCCGGCCTGCAGCTTGCCCGACAGTGCCGCGGGTCCGCCAGGCACCAATTCACGGATCGTTGTGTATTCGTCCTTTTCCTGAAGCACGGCGCCGATTCCCAACAGCGACAATTTCATGGCGATGTCGAAGTTGGAAGACGCAGCGACGCCGAAGTAATCGGTATGCGGATCGACCGCCGTGGCGAACGCATCCAGGAATACCTGGAATGCATCCTCGCTTTTGTATTTGGAAACGCGCGACGCCAGACTGCCGTAGCGCTTGTCGAGCGTCGCACGGATTGTTGCGTCCTTCTTGCCAGTGAGCTTCAGTTGCAGCCAGTCGTTCTTGACGCGCTTGCGCCACAGTTCGTGCGCTTCCTCATCGCTCTGCGGAAACTGCGCCTTGTCGCGATCGAACTGGTAGCTTTCGTGCTTGGTGAAATCGAAACCTTTTTTCAGCAAGTCACGCGCATCCGCCAGACGTTCAGTGACGCGTCGCTCGTACAGGTTAAAAATGTCAAAAGCTGCGCGTAAGTCGCCTCGTTCGACCTCTTCGCCAAGCTTGGGACGTACATCGGCGAACCGATCAATGTCCGCTTGCAGAAAGAAGTATTTTCCCGGGTCCAGCGCCTTGAAATAATGCTGGAAAATTCGCTCCGACATGGCCGCGTCGAGCTGGGCGGGTTGATAGGGAAAGCGCTTGAGAAGCTGTGCGGTGATCTGCGCCGTCTGAACTTGTGTCTGCGATGGCGCCAGCATCGGCGCGGTGGCCGGCTGCAGGGCGGCGGCGTTGAGCGCCACGCCAAAAAGCAGTGCTGTGAAAAGCAGTTTGAACTTCATGCGACTCCTTGTATCATCATTTACCGAATATTGAATCATGGCACTTTGGCCAGCCGGTCGAACTTTACCACTCATGGATGGCCGAAGATTTGCGGAATTCGACTGCCCTGCCTTTCTTTGCGCCTGCATTACGGCAATGATTCCAGTTGGCAAAAACAGCATTTTCCTCGAGCAATTTCTGCCTGATCAGGGAATGCCCGCCCGAAATTCACCGGGTGTCTTTCCGGTCCACTTCTTGAACGCGTGGCGGAAGTTGGCAGCGTCGCTGAACCCGAGGGATATCGCGATATCCTCCGTGCTCATTCGCGTCTTGCGCAAGTAATCGATCGCAAGCTGCTTGCGCACATCGGTGAGGATGCTCTGATAGGAAGTATCCTGGGCCTGCAATTTTCTGCGCAGCGTGCGAGACGTCATGTGCAATTGCCCGGCGACCGCCTCGACATCCGGAAAATGCCCCGGACGTTCCATCAGTATGTTAAACACCGTGCCGGCCAGGCCGGATGAGGCCTTCAGTTCCGTGAGCAGCTGATCACAGGTTTCGCGTACCAGTGCGGCGGTAATCGGATTGGCGAAGGCCAGCTTCTGCTCCAGCCAATCGTGACTGAAGCGCAGCTCGTTGCGCGGCTGCGCGAATCGGACCGGACATCTTAACAAGATTTCGTACTCTGCTGCATTCGGCGGCGCCGGGTAGACAGTGCGTATCTCGACCGGGTTCACCGGCCGTCCCAAAATATCGCTATGCAAGGACAATAAAGTGCCAAGCTGAAATTCAAGCACGAAGCGAAACAGTGCACTGTCCGTGCCGAGCGAAAGCGCATCCGACAATTCCCAGACGGCAGCGCCGGCGTCTTCCGCAAAGCGCAAGCCGACGAGCGAGGCGGCGAGAGGCCGGTACTTGAGCGCAAAGTCGATGGCGTCCCGCGGCGTGGGGCTGCTCAGCAGAGCGTAGCCGTACAGGCCGAAATGGGTAACGTGAATCCTCTTCCCCGCCTTGATCGCGATGCCCGGATCCTTTGAGAGACGGAGCGCATTGCGACAAACAGCCAGAAGCTGGCGCGCAGAAATGCGCGTTTCGGGCGCACGCACCTGCAGCGGGTCTATGCCGCTGCCCGCAAGGATGTCTTCGGGCTTGACGCCCTCCTCGCCCAGAATGTCGACCAGAACGGCCATCTTGTGCGGCGGTTCAATCCGGTCGTCTCGGCCGGGGAACGACTGCTCCATTTCGATTTGTCTCTCTTCCCTCTTCTATTTGCGTCCGGTAATACGGTTGCGCGGTTTTAGGCCGAGTCTAGCATGCGTGTCCGTTTTGCACACCCCTCGGTTTTCTCATGCGGCCGCTCATGACGAATGTCCGCCGCGCACAGGTTTTGGCCACCAACAACCTGTCGGCCTCGACCAATTTGCAGCAAAATCGCTTCACAAATCGATAAAAACGAGGAGACATACCATGCGCGCTGATAAGGACGCTCAGCGATGATGCACATTGATCAAGTGCATCTCAATTTCAATCCACAGTCATTGCTGGCACTGAATCTCGTTCTGGCGCTCGTCATGTTTGGCGTGGCGCTGGACCTGAAGCTGTCGGATTTCAAGCAAGCCTTCCGCACGCCGAAGGCGCTCGCAATCGGATTGTTTGGGCATCACATTCTGTTCCCTGCCGCCACCTATCTGCTGATACTGGCGCTCGATCCGCTGCCCTCCATTGCGCTCGGCATGCTGCTTGTTTCATCCTGCCCGGCTGGTCATATTTCGAATTTCTTTACGTATCGAGCCGGAGGCAATGCCGCTTTGTCGGTATCGATCAGCACCCTGTCGACAGTGGGCGCCGTGTTCATGATGCCGATCAATGTCGCGTTCTGGGCTAACCAGCATGCAGGCATGCGAGCCATCTTGCGCGATTTTTCCCTCGACCCCTGGTCGATGCTGCTTGAGGTTGGCCTGTTGCTGGGTGTCCCGCTCGTGCTGGGACTGATCATTTCGCATCGCTTTCCAACAATTGCGGCACGACTGCTCAAACCCATGCGCGTCTTTTCCCTCGGCGTGTTCGCGGTGTTCGTGTCGGGAGCGCTGCTGGCCAACTGGAAGTTTTTCCTCACCTACGGTCCCATGGTGGTGGGACTCGTGTTCATTCACAACGCCTGCGCGCTGAGCAGCGGCTATGGGTTCGGAAAGCTATTCGGCCTGGCCGAGCGCGATTGCCGCGCGGTCGCCTTCGAAACCGGCATACAGAATTCCGGCCTCGGCCTGGTCCTCATCTTCAACTTTTTCGGCGGCCTGGGCGGCATGGCCATTGTTACCGCCTGGTGGGGCATCTGGCATATTTTTGCCGGCATGGCCTTGTCGACATACTGGATGAAAAAACCGGTACAAGCCGCAAAGGTGCGCGCATGACGGCCAATTCGATCCTGGTGACCGGCGCCGGCGGATACATCGGCCGACAACTGATCGACGCGCTTTCCGCAAGATGGATTGTCGGGAAGTCTCTCACCATCGTCGCAACCGACATTCGAGACACACCAAGGACGGAACAACGGCCGGGCGTGGTTTATCTGAAGGCTGATGTCCGTGACCCGGAGTTGGCGACCATCGTCCGCGAACGTCAGGTAGACACGGTGGTCCATCTTGCTTCCATCGTCACGCCCGGGAAAAAAAGCGATCGCGCTTTTGAATACAGTGTGGACGTCGAGGGAACGGCAAACGTGCTGAGCGCCTGCATTGCCGCCCGTGTTGGCCACATCGTCATCTCTTCAAGCGGCGCCGCCTACGGTTACCACGCCGACAATCCTGCCTGGCTGTCCGAAGACGATCCCATCCGGGGAAACCGGGAATTTGCCTATTCCTGGCACAAACGCCTGGTCGAAGAAATGCTCAGTGAGTATCGCCAGCAGCACCCCGAATTGAAGCAAACCATCTTCCGCATCGGCACCATTCTTGGCGATACCGTCCGGAACCAGATCACCGACTTGTTTGAAAAACCGCGCTTGATCGGCGTGCGCGGATCGGACAGCCCCTTCGTATTCATTTGGGATCAGGATGTGGTCGGCGCGATTCTGCACGCGATCGACAGCGGCAAAGGCGGCATCTTCAACCTGGCCGGCGACGGCGCCCTGTCCATCCATGCGCTTGCCGCCCGCCTTGGGAAACCCCTCATGTCATTGCCGGCATGGGCGATTGCATCGGCACTACGCGTTCTGAAGACCTTCTGGCTGACCCAGTATGGTCCCGAACAGGTCAATTTTCTGCGCTATCGCCCCGTGCTTGACAATCGCCGCCTCAAAGAGGAATTCGGCTATTCGCCGGCCAAAACCTCGGCAGCGGTATTTGACTACTGGCTGCAGTCACGCAAGATGCACAAGGAGTGACATGAAAACAATCGACTACTCGGGGAAGAATGTCGTCGTCACCGGCGCTGCCGGCGGGCTGGGGCATGCGCTGTGCGAGAGATTTGCCGCGGCTGGCGCCAATGTGGCACTCCTCGATGTGGATGGGGAGGCAGCGAGCGCCGCGGCCAACCGCTTGCGCGCATCCGGATTGATGAAGGTGATCGACATACAATGCGACGTCACCGATCCGGCTGCCTGCAATCACGCGATGCAGGCGGTCATCGACGCGTTCGGCGGTATCGACGTTTTGATCAACAACGCCGGCATTGCGCACCGCAGCCTGCTGCGCGACACCAGCATCTCCGTGCTTCGGCGAGTAATGGAGGTGAATTTCTTCGGTGCCGTGCATTGCACGCAAGCGGCACTCTCGTCGATTTGCGCGCGGCGCGGACAGATCGTGGTGATTTCAAGCATTGCCGGATTTTCGCCGTTGTTCGGGCGCACCGGCTATAGCGCGAGCAAGCACGCGCTGCACGGTTTCTTCGACAGCTTGCGGAGTGAAGTGGAAGACGACGGAGTCGATATCTCCATCATCTGCCCTAGCTTTATCGCAACCGGCATCGAACGCGCCGCACTCGGCGGCGATGGCGGCCCCGCCACACTTCCCCGCAATGCCGTCGGCGGCGAGATGAGTGCTGCCGATATGGCCGACCGGATATACCACGCCGCACGCCGACGCCGGCAATTGCACCTGCCAGGCTTGCTCGCCAATGCAGCCTGGTGGATCAGCCGCCTTGCACCGGCCACTTTCGCGCGCCAGATGAAACGCCGCGTCACCTCGAACGGTTTACCCCAACAATCCATCAATAACGTCCCATGAGCTCCCGATCGTATCGCTTATTTGCACTGGCTCTTTGCAGCTCCATTGCGACCGCGTCGCAGGCAGTCGTCATCTCCGTCACAGATTCCTCCGGGGTGCCCCTTGGCTCTGCCATGGTGACGCAAACTGTGGCAAATCCCGCCCCAAGAGATGTTTCCGACAACGGCTATCAGCAGCCGGGCAAGCCCAGGATGGTGGAAATAGAAACGACGGCCTTCACAAGTCCCGCCGGCACGGTCCGGATGCCGGATGTGACGGTGGAGATGAATTACCGGATTCGGAAACCGGGTTACAAAGACGTGGTCGTCCGCATTCTTCCGGATCAAAAGAGCGTTCCACTCACAGTGGATAAGGAAACGGATCCCGCCAAAATTGCAGAATCGAAGCCGGCCAACGCGTGGCTGGGCGCACTTGATATCGGGGATGCCAACGCGAAGAAGCACTTCCAGATGCAATGCGGCTTTTGTCATCAACAGGGGAATGCGTTTACACGGGCCGAGCGCTCGCCGGAGGATTGGCATGAGGTCATTGGCCGCATGATTCGATATGGATCAAGGCTGCCGACGGATCTGCAGAAATCCTTGCCGGAGAAGCTCTCGGCCGGTTACCGCAAGCTGCGCGAGAATCCCGGTCTGGTGAAGGGCGGAATTGCATGGGATTCGGAACTCGACAAGACGGTTATTACGGAATGGCCGCTTGGCAATGCGATGTCCCAGACCCACGACATGCTGATTGCCGCGAACAAGATGATCTACGTTGCGGACAATATCCAGGACCGACTCTATAAAGTCGATCCCGTGACGAATGCCGTAACGGTCTACAAGATCCCGCACAAGCCGGGCGACAAGCCCGGCGGCCTCATCGCCGGTCGCCTGAAAGGTTTTCCGAGCCATGACAGCACTTCCAACGCGCACTCGCTTGCCGAGTCGAAGCGTGACGGGCATATCTTCATTACGCCGTCAGCGCAGCGCCGGCTGGTCGAGTTCGACCCGGCAAGCGAGACATTTCTCTTGCACGAGATCGGCGCTGGATTCTATCCGCACACGATTCGTATCGACGCAAATGACAATGTCTGGTTCACGCTCGCCTTGTCCAATCAGATTGCGAAATTCGATCGCTTCACGCAGAAATTCACCTTGTTCGATTTGCCGGCCAGAGGTCTGAAAGAGCGGCTGACCGTGTCGTCGATCGACAAGCTGTTCCAACTCATGAACTGGGGACTGCCGGTGTCGAACTGGATGCCCGTCGACTGGGCCGCAACGGGTACGCCGCTTCCCTATGGGATTGACATTGCACCGGACGGCACCGTGTGGTTCGCACGCCTGCACACGCAGGAAATCGGGAAGATCGATCCTGCGACGGGGCGAATCACGATGATTCCGACGCCATTCATCGGGCCACGCCGCTTGCGCATCGACGCAGAAGGCAATGTGTGGATCGTCGCCTTCGCCGAATCGAAAATCGCCCGCTATTCGCCGGCTGACGGGAAGTTCTCGCTGTTCGATCTCCCCGTCGAGCCAAAGGGAAGCGAGACACCCTATTCACTGAACGTCGACAAGAAGCGCGGCATCGTATGGGTCAATGGAAACCAGTCCGACGCACTATTCGCCTTCCACATCAAGTCGCAAACCTGGCGTACGGTTCCGCTGCCTCGGCGAACAACATTTACGCGAGACATCGAGATTGCCGAGGATGGGACCGTCTACACCTCCAATTCCAATTTCCCAAGCTGGCATATCGAAGGCGGCCAGCCGACCCTGTTGCGCATTGAACAGAAATGATCTCGTCGCCCAATAAAGGGAATACCTGATGATGCGCCGTCACTGGGAATTTTTCCTGTCCTGTCTGCTGGCGTTTACCGCCGGCCACATCATCAACTATTCGGTCATCATCTACTCGCAGGAAGTCTTGCGTTCCGATCTGCTTGCCGGCGTAGGTTTCGGCCTTTGCTTCGGACCGCCACTGCTGCTTGGCTGGTATGCCGGCGTGCTGTGCGACCGTCACGCGCCCGATCGCATCATCCATATCGCGCAAGGGCTGTTCGTTCTTGCCGCACTGACGATGGCGGTCGCCGATCGCTTCATCAGCGAAGTATCCGCGCGCATACCTTTCATACTGATGTCTGCCCTGTTGGCCGGAATCGGCTGGTCCTTTGTTGCGCCAGCGCGCATGACCGCGCTGGGCCAGATTGTCGGAAGCGAAGCCTTGCGCCGCGCATCTCTGGTTTTCAATTTGCTGGTCATGCTTGGCTTCGGCCTGGGACCAATCGCAATTTCATTCTGCCGTCTGCGCGCCGGTTGGCAAGGGGTGTTTCTCTTCGCAGCAGCGCTTTTCGTCATTGGATCCGCCCTGCTGCTCAAGGTCAGGACGCAAGCAACGCACAAGCCGCATCTTCCAGTCCGCAAGGAAGTGATTATCGGATTGCGCGCGGCACAGTCCAATCCGCTCCTGGCGCAGCTTCTTGTTACCGCGATGTTCGGCTACATGCTGATGGGACCGATGCAGGTAATTCTGCCGAGACTGGCGCGAACCTCGCTCGGATTGACCGAACTGGGACGCGGAGCATTCCTTGGCACGCTGGCTCCGGCACTGATTGTCGGCGGACTGCTTTGCTTGTTCGTCGCAAGGCGTCTGCCGCATGGAAAGATCATATTCGCCGCATCCGGGTTGTCCGGGGCACTGTTCGCGGCCATGGGCCTCGCGCATTCGCCGGTCATTGCGTTCGGTCTTCTCGCTTGCGTCGGTATGCTGGGCGGCATCGCGATCAGCCTCATTGTGACCGGGATCCAGGAAAACGTCGAAGAGAGCGTACGCGGCCGCGTGTTAAGC
>DATEZO010000231.1:0-92420 GCA_035255485.1 Burkholderiaceae bacterium | reverse complement strand
GAGAATTTGCCGAAGACGCGGTCGGGCAAGATCATGCGGCGCCTGTTGCGGGTCTTGGCCAAGGGCGAGGAAATCACGCAAGATATTTCCACCCTGGAAAACCCCGCTATCCTGGAACAGCTGCAACAGGCTCAGTAAAACCCCGTACCAATATAACTTGAGACACCTACCCAGTTAATTCGGAATACAACGGTAGGATTCAGCATCCACAACAAAAAGCAGGAAATCTCGATACCGCCGCCATCATAGTGCCAGAAGACGTCACGCAGGGAGCCCGTAGGGCAACTGAAGTTGCGCCTTCTGGCGCGGCGCGCCCCAATCCGGAGATCGTGGCCCAAGCGCAGCAACGCCAGTTCTCGGCGACCGAGAAGAATCACATTCTCAACCTGAACGACCATTGCACCGGCACCGGTAAGATCGGTGCGTTGTTACGACGCAAAAGCATTTACTCGTCGCCTTACCCACTTGACGCAAGCATCGTAAAACACCCGACGCGCCCGGCGAGACCAAATCATGAGGGTTGCCATCACCTTGGCGGCGGACATGGATATCGTGCCCCCTGCCGCGCTTTGGGACTGCCGCGTAGCGCGTTCTATCGCCACCGGCAAATGCGTCGCTTCATCCCATCAATACCGGTCGCCAAAGCGGCACACACGCCGGCACGGACCATGTACCGCGTTCTGCAAAGCTGCGATGCCGTGCACGAACGACGCAATCAATGCCGCTATCCGGTGTATGCCAAACTGGAGCGGTTGGCGGTGATGCCGAATCAGGTGTGGCGCTGGGCATCACAAAGTTAAAAGGCCCCGTCAAGGGGACTTGTTTCCGTCTGTACGTCATTCTCGATATCTTCAGCCGCTACGTGGTGGGGGCAGAGTGCGAAGCTGCGGAACTGGTCGAGCAACACCACAAGCTGCACCGTGCATTTTACTTTTATCCCATCTTCAAAGCTCGATCTCCATGCCGTCATGGGCAACTTCAATCCCATGCTGTGTGAGCAGTGCACGTTCTTCTGAATCCTCATCAAGGATAGGATTGGTATTATTTATATGAATGAGGATCTTGCGGCGGCTGCCAAGCGTGCCGAGCGCCTGAATCATGCCGCCCGTACCGGATAGCGGTAAATGCCCGGCCTCCCACTCACTTCTGTCGGATAGCCCGAGTCGACTGGTTTCATCTGCAGTCCAAAACGTGCCATCTACGAGTACGCAATTCGCGCTGCACATCGCTTCTTGGACGTGCGCTTCCATCTTTCCCAACGATGGTGCATAGAAAAGTTTTTTCCCCGTAGTCTGATCATGAATCAGCATACCAATGTTGTCGCCCGGTTCTCGCATTTCGCGCTGGGGGGAGTGCGGTGGCGCCTTGCTTTGTAGCGAGACTGCAGTAAATAGAATGTTGCCGATCCCCGGCAGCTGCAGTGAAGGAGCGTCACTCAAGCGCTCGTGCGGCATCTGAGGTACCAGCGGATGCCAGCGTACCTCGCAATAGTGCGACAACGCATGGACCAGCGGCAGGCCATCGGTCAGATCGCACCAGACTGATGGTGTGCAATACAGCGGGATCCCGATACCTTCACGCAGCATCAGCAAGCCCGTCACATGATCTACATGTGCGTCCATTAGCATGATGGCGGTAATGCCAGTATCGCGCTGGTGTCGCGCTGGTTGCAACGCAGGAGTTGCGCGAATCTGCGTAAGGATATCGGGAGAGGCGTTGAGCAAAACCCAGTCGACTTCATTGGACGAGACGGCAATCGACGTCTGGGTGCGCGGTTGCGACCTGATGGTGCCTTTGCGTATACCGTCGCAGTTACGACAGTTGCAGTTCCAGCGTGGGAAACCACCGGCGGCGGAGCCGAGGACAAGGATTTTCATTAACGGTGTGTAGTGTGCGGCTTGTTTGAACAAGCGCAACTTTCATGCCGGAGTGGGCACTGCAGGGAAGGCGGGGAGAGGAATTTGGAGGCGGTAGCTGTTTAGGGCCTGCACAAGAATATCTCGTGCATGTTGGTAACTAGCGGGATACGATGCAAGACGTCCAACTCGTCGTAGTGAGAATAAGGTTGGGTGAGGCAGAGGTGGAGGGCAGTATGCTGCCCGCCGGCTTGATAATTTGTGCTGGCAAACGCATACACGCTCTACACAATAATCGGCCAAGGCCGGTATATCCTCAAAAATTATCTGAAAAATTTCATTATGAATCAGCCATTTATAGTGGAATGATTTAAGAGGATGCAAATAGAGCAGCAACGTATCCGCGACGACTAGCAAGAATGGATAGGGTATCTCTGTCGAGCTCTTAGGCAAGCAGCGGCTTAACCTTTCCATACCGGATGTCGGGTATGGCTATGTTTTCCAAGCGTGAGATATTACGAATAGTAAGGCAGTTAAGCGCAATATGTCACATGCTGAAGTGCGGCATGTTTGATAATTTAACCGTCTCACCTTGAAGCATGCCGTCACAAGTTGAAACACCTGCTCTACAGTTGTAACGAGTTACAGATTCAACTTTCGGTAAATCGTATTGCGCGAGATGCCGAGCGCCCGTGCCGCCGCCGATACATTACCGCCATGCGTGTCCAGTACTTTGCGCATCACCGATAACTCGACCTCTTCCAGGGTGCCTTTCGTGGTAATCAACTGTTGTGCATCGTAGGCCGTATCGACGACCGCAGTCATTGCGTCAATATCTTCCAGAAAATCCTCTGGCATGTGCTCACGCCGGATTTCCTGTTCGTTGTCTGCCATCACCATGGCGGTACGTAGCAGGTTGGTGATCTGGCGAAAATTACCTGGCCATTTGTGCTGTTTGAATAGCGCCATTAAGTCTGGCGAAATGGTGTGCCGCAGACCGTTCAATTCGCTCGATAGCAACTTATTGACCACAGTTTCAAGATCGGTACGTTCCCGCAGCGGCGGTAATTTGACTACTAGGCCATTTAATCGGTAGTACAGGTCTTCGCGAAACTCATTTCTCGCAATAAGCTCGCGCAGGTTACGGTTGGTGGCGCAGATCAGCGCGACATTCACCGGGATGGATTTGGTACTGCCGAGGGGCGTGACAATGCGCTCCTGCAGCACGCGCAATAAGCGTGCTTGCAGATTTAAGGGCATGTCGCCGATTTCATCCAGAAACAGAGTGCCGCCATTTGCCTGCAATATCTTGCCGACGCCACCTTTTTTACGTGCACCGGTGAAAGCGCCGTCCTCATAGCCAAAGAGTTCCGATTCGATCAGTGTTTCCGGAATTGAGGCACAGTTGACGGCGACAAAAGGGCCATTCACGCGCGGCGAATCGTTATGGATAGCTTGCGCGAGCAGTTCCTTGCCAGTGCCGGTTTCACCCATTACCAGGATTGGAATATCGTGTCCGATCACCTTGCTAACCTTGTCGATAACCGCTGCAACCTGCGGATCACCGGTATTCAGATAACGCAGGCTCGACAAGCGGCGCGGCGTATCTGACGTTCTTGCATGCGATGCTGTGCGTCCGGCGTCATTACGCGTCTCGGCTTCCATTAAAGATTGATTTTCCATTGAATATTGAAATACACCGTTCGAAATGCGCAGTTCGGCGCGCGCATATACACGTACGCCGCTGTGTAGGCACATGTTCAGCAAAGCTGGTGCCGCAGTGCGGTAATGGTCAAACAAGGCTGACACCGGCAAGCCAAACAGCGAGCTGAAAGTATGCGTTTCCAGTGCTGATTGAGGCAAGCCGAGTTGGAACAGCCCGCTGCGGTTAGCGGACAAAAAACGACCGCCCGGTGAGAAGGATGCGATACCTTCCATAAGTGTGCCGATAAACTCCGGACGGCTGTGAAAATGCATCGTGATCACGTCTTGGAACGCTGCCGAGAACAATTGGTTCTCGATCATTTGCGCCGACATCCTTACCAGCGCCATTGTGTGCTTATGGAAGCTGCGCTGGTCGCCGCTCACGTCGAGCACGCCGACTACCTTGCGTTGGTGGTCAAAAATTGGGGCAGCCGAACAAGTGAGGAAGTGATTGGCAGTCAGATAATGTTCATGCGCATGTACCAGTGTGGGGGCTTGTTCCGCGATCGTCGTACCGATCGCATTCGTACCTTTGCTTTGTTCTGACCACGCTGCGCCCGGCTGCAACGCCACGCGGTTCGCTTTTTCAAGGAAATCGTCGTCGCCGATAGTGTGGATGACTAGACCGCTGGCATCTGTCAGAATCACCATGTTGTGTGTATTGATGATCTGCTCGTACAGCGTTTCCATTACCGGTGTGGCATAGGTGTGCAGGGTACGGTTCTGCTCGATTGCCTGCTTCAGGTCTGGATGCGCAGCCAAGCTGAAGTCCGGCTTCTGGAACTCGGTCAGGCCGTATGCAGCACAACGCTGATGCGATTCTTGTATCGTCTTTGGCTGCGGATTGGCCGATAGCGTCCCGGGCAAAATACGCTCCGTGTCCCATTGGGTTGTCAAAACCATCTTTGTCTCCTCACGTGTCTTTTTTTATGTCATCTGTACTCATTTGAGCATAGCACTTGTCCTTTCTTGATGCAAAAGGAATGCCCGCTCTGATAATGAATGCAATGACAGTCGGTTTGAATAAGGTCTATAAATTACCTCTTACTTCAATGCGAATATGAAAGCCGCAGAACGAACGGTGCTATTGCTAATGTAATTACAGAGGGGAGAACTGGTAGCAGCAATTGATAGAAAATGCCTGCGAGAGCTTTCTAGATTTCAACCATAACCTGTATTGATAGCTTGTGTGGCATTTTGTGCCGTACGAAGTGAAACAAGGGCAATCCATATAATTGTAAATAAGGCACGAACACTAACTTTGTTCTTTCGCTGTAGCTAGACATGATGAAAAAGTCAAACTCTGCTAATACGATTACTTTCGTATCGCTCAATGGCTCTACTTATACAGTGTAAGGATGATCGCAATTTCAGTATAGTGAACTTGGGTTAACCAATATCAGTACCGTTGTATTCGGGACACGCATGCAAATGATAATCACCGTCTTTTAGGATTAGCATACAGTTCCCTGTGTTGCAAATCTATACAAGTGCAGTCCAGAAATCTAGAAGCGATAAATGCCTAATGCCATTGCCATATGGCACCGTTCGAACAATTTGACAAACCAAGGCCACACTGGTTCACTAAAATCTCCAGACGCGAATACGCTCATAGTGCAATTGCACTATGAGCGTATTCGCGTGCGGGCCGGTCGATCAATTAAATTTGCATAAATTATGCTTTCGCTATGTCTATTGACGCCGGTTTGGTCAGCATGCCTGCCAGTTTTGCGGAAACGAAACCAAAGCTCGCGCCCACTGCAATCGAAAGAACAGTGGGGACGAGTGCATCCAGCGGTGCCACGCCTTTGAGTAGAATCAGGCCGGCGACTGCAGCGAATCCATAGACTGATGCCGGTATGGTGGAGAGGAAGCCAAGGTGTGCCGCCAGCACAAGGATCGTTGCGCCGATACCGACTGCCACCGGAGCTGCAAGCGTGCCGAGTGCGCCCAGTTGGCCCGCAAGGAGAACCGACAAAACTCCTACGACTGTGCCAAACGACATGCAGATAATGGTTTTTTTCAATCCGTCAAACTCTCCGCCGCAATGAAAGAAGCATGCCCAAGCGATGAAAGCTTGCCAGATTTGCATCAACATCGCAGCAAGCGGGCCAAGAAATAACCAAGTAGCTGCTGTAGCAAGTATGCCAATGGATACGGCCAATGCAATTAATGACGGCATGTATGTCTCCTGAAAGGGTTTAAGAGTTCTGATTTTTTGAGATTGTCCAACGTATTTGGAAATTTTGGCGCTGGACATTGGCGTACCGCAATTCTTGTGCCACCGTGAATTTACGGTGTAACGCGAAAGTGCCTTTATGCTCATAATGATGAACATGCTCTGGATTAATGCCAATATTGCCGGATCTGCCAACAGTGCGTATCCGGTGAATATTTGTTATTTTTCTTGTGCACCAGTATAGATTTTCGCCTGCTACAGATTTGAGCAGTTTTGCCGCCGTTGCTCTGTAGCAGCGCATTCCAGTAAGTGGCAATTACCAACTATCTAAAATTCCTACTTCCAGTTCTAAATATTTACGATAGGCATATTTATTGCAACTCATTCTCCTAGTTTTATATTATGGGAGGTTGACGGCATGGAAGCGTCTCATCCATTTGCGATTGCAAGTTATCTGGTGCAGGTTGCAGGCATTCCTTCTCCGTGGCGAGCGACACAGTTCCATATTGACGAAATTGGGAAGACGGTCCACGTGTGGATTACCCGACACAAGTTACCGGATGTCGAAAAAAGGCGTAACTGGTTCACTAGGGACTCAGGCCAGCCCATCGCGGAAGTGCCCGCCACCGGACCAGAACAGCAATGGCGTCACCTTAATTGTATGGAATACACCTGCCAGATCCATACCGTGGATGAGCTCGAAGAACGCCACCATGGGCTACCCTGGCTCGGCCAGCCAAGCCTGCCGTTTTCTAACCAGCTGTCGCGTCAGGTCTTCACCTGTCTGATGGAGGGCATGGAGATGAGCGCCATCTGCGCCATGCTGAATATTCCCTTTGCCGACCTATGGAAGTTCAAGTTTGCAATCGATAATGGCCAGGTAAAGTTTGAGTACACACCGGCGAAGAAGAAGCGCACTGTCGCTGTAGTCCCCTCATTGCCGTTGCCGAGCGCCGGCAATGTGCCCGACATGGCCGATCCGGTATGGGAGCGGCTTATCATTGGCGAGTTGAATATTCAGATCAAGACCCTGAGCTTCCAGCTCATCCTCACCAAGTTACGTCAACAAGTCAGCCTGCAGCAGAGCGATGAAATCAAACTGATGAAGCTGCGCGAACTGCACCGCTATGTCGAGCGTAACGAGCGCAGCCTGGGATATGAGTTACAACAGTTGACGGAATATTCGCAGACGGAGTCCGCATGAGCACGTTGCAGCAGTTGTTGGTCTCCCCGGAAAGAGCTGCCGACATGATCCTGAGTGGCGCAACGCTGGCCATTGCAGGCGATGAAAATGTGCTTGCCGCTCTGCCGAACGGCAATTGGATTGGCGGCACGACTGCCTATTTCATGGGGCGGGACGGCGGCGTCACCACGCGCGAACAATTATTCGTCACGCTGCTACCGTCCTATCCTGGCCTTCATCCTTCCATCCAGCAGTACGGCGCCGCATCGCTTTCACAGGTGTGTGTAGAAGCACCGGCGAATGGGTTCAGCGTGATTATCCTACCGGCGTTTTCAGAGGTACATTTCGCCTATGCGCAGCATGCCTCGATGTATGACGAGATGTTCCTGAAGCCGCTGGTCGGCTGGATTTCTGGCATTCATCTGGATGACATGGGCGAGCGCACGCCCAAGGTGTGCGACGGGCGCAATGGCGTTTTGCTGGAAAACCGGGCGCTCGTGATCCATGTACCGCTGCCGGAGAATATCAGCGCCAACGTCAATATCGTGAACCTGTTCGCACAGGGAAAAGGCGATGTGCTGGAGTTCCGCGAAAGCGGTTTTGAAGCATCCTCCTGCCTGGTTAACGGTAAGTCAGTCTCGCTGGCCGGCTACCTCAGGGACATCGGTCACGACATGCGCCTGCCGCTGGTTGCCGACTACAGCGGCGCTCTTATCAATGTCAGCCTGAAAGCGGTGGACCAGGCACGCGACAAGGTCGATTTTTACGGGCCGGTGTTTCCGCATGTGGTGTACAAGCTGGCCCAGCCTTTCGCCGACAGCTATGAGACTGCGTTTAGTGAAGCTGTTGCCGATTTGCCGCAGCAGGCTGGCTTCTCCTGCAACTGTATTCTCAACTATTTGTATTCCAGTCTTGAAGGCAAGCGTACCGGGCACATCACGGGCCCCATGACCTTTGGCGAGGTCGCCTATGTGCTGCTGAATCAGACCATGGTTCACCTGACGTTGGAGACTTATGCGTGACGATTGAGATCGAGCAGCTCCGGTAGGCAGGCAACGCCGAGTTGCGCGAAGACGGTATGCACTTGCACCGCGTTTGCACCGGCAGCTAGTGCGGCGCGCACATCGGCAGCAGTCCGTATACCCCCGACAGCCACAATTGCTGCCTTGCCTTGCAGATGCGAGGCAAGCATGCGAAGTCGATCGAGACGTTCAGCACCGGCAGGTAGTACCGCGATCATTGCATCGAAGCTAGTATCGGCTGCTGCTTCGGCCAGCATCAGTGGGAAGGTGCCTGTCGCATCAAGCGGCAACTTGAGCGCGAGTGCGACGTGCCGGCTGCCCCTGGCGGTTCGACATTCGCGTTCGGCTGCGACGGCTTCGAAGGCACGCAATAGGAGCGGGAAATGCTCGGCGTCCAGTAGTGGTCGGTAGCTGCGGGCGCTCAAATTGAAACTCAGGTAATCTGCTGCGTCCCAAGCATCACGAAGCCCCGACAACCATTCGGCCGGCAGTGCAGCCGGCGCAGTGCTGCTGTTCATCCCGATCCCGATGCCAATACGAGCGTCACCGGCGCGGCGCGGGGCAAGCGCCGAGAGACGGGCCGCGAGGGCCGCGACGCCGGGATTGCTGCCTGGCTCGGGATGCGGCGTCACCGTGCCGAATTCGACGCTGTCGAATCCCGTGGCGAGCAATTCGACTGCCCGGCTGCCATCCTTATCGATGCCTCCGGCCAGCCCCAGCCGGTTATGCCATGACTTTGCGCTCATCCGTGGCTTCGCATGAACCCAGTCATGAAGTCGACCAGCGCAGCTACTCCCGCTTCTGGCATCGCGTTATAGAGGCTGGCCCGTACTCCGCCGATATGGCGGTGGCCGCGCAGATGGGTCAGGCCCGCCACTTCGGCGTCGAGTAGGAAGCGCTCCGTAAGGCTGTCGTCTGCCAGATGAAAGCGCACATTCGTGGTCGAGCGATGTCCGGGCGCGACCGGTGCCGTGTAGAAGCCGCCGCTGTAATCGATTGCGCCATACAACAATTCCGCTTTGCGCCGGTTGGCCACAGCCATGGCCGTCAGCCCGCCGGACTCGGCGATCCAGTCGAACACCAGTCCTGCAAGATGGATCGCCAGCGTCGGCGGCGTATTGATGCAACTGTCCTGCGCCGCCTGCAGGCGATAGCAGAAGGGCGAGGGCGCCGAATGCGCGGGGCGCAGCAGTAGATCCTCGCGCACGATTACTACGGTCATGCCAGCTGGACCGATGTTTTTCTGGGCGCTGGCGTAGATCAGGCCGAAGCGGGAAATGTCGAGCGGCGCGCTGAGAAAGCAGGAGGTCGCATCCGCCACCAGTGGCACCGCGCCGGTGTCGGGCCACGCAGGATAGACAATGCCGTCGACCGTTTCATTGGCGGTGATGTGGCAATAGGCACAGTCCGTCGGCACCTGCCAGTCGTCAAGTGGCGGTGCTGCTAGAGGCATGCTGTCGGCATGCCTGGCAATCATTGCCACCTCGGCGTAGCGTCCGGCTTCCAGCATTGCACGTTGCGACCAGTATCCTGAGTCGGCAAAGGCAATCCTTCGCAAGCCGGACGCCGGGTCGAGCAGATTCATCGGCACGGCGGAGAATTGATGCATGGCGCCGCCGGCGAGGAATAGTACGCGGTAGTTGTCGGGTACGTCGAGCAGGTGCGTCAGGCGCTGGCGGGCGCCAATCAGTGCGTCGCGAAAGACGGTACCGGTGAATGGGCGCTCGATCGCCGCTGCGCCATCCTCGCCACGACCGAATATGGCTTCACCTGCTCGCGCCAGCACGGCGTCCGGCAGCCGGGACGGGCCGGCGGCGAAGTTCCAGGGCGCTTGCGCGCGGGTTCCAAGATACGGTGCCATCGCGTCAGCCAGCGAGCACGCCGCCATGCGAACCGCCGGCCATGAAGAATAGCAGCGGGATCGACAGCATGGTGTTGGTGCGCGAAGATAGGTGGGTGATGCGCGAACAGCGCAGGCGTTCTTCCACGGTCGCCGGCTTGAGTCCAAGCACTTTCTGCTGGTGCGGCCACAGTACCAGCCAGACGTTGGCCATCATCAGCGTGCCGATGTACGTACCGATGCCGATTGGTGCCAGCGCTCCCTGCAGCTCGAGCGCACCGGGCAGCCAGCCGCGCTGCCAGAGCATCAGCATGCCGGCGCACCAGGCGACGACTGAGGCCCAGCGAAAGAAACCATGCTCGCGATTCAAGATGGCCTGGAAACGCGGGCTCTGGTCGTCGCTCAGGTCAGCAGCGGCAAGCGGGTGCCAGCTCGGGCGCTGAATGACGCTGGAATAATTATGGCCGACCCAGATGATGCCCGCGATGAAATGGGTCCAGCGCAGCAGGAGATCGAAAGGAATACTCTCCATGGCGCGCCTCAAGCCGCTAACAGCCGCACTAGGGCGACCAGCACCCCAGTCAGCAGCAGGCCAAGCAGCACGGTGCCGATGGCGGTATCGTAGGGATGGCGCATTCATTCCTCCATGTAGGCGGTGGAAACGGCGCTGCTGGTGCGCTTGACCAGCGGTTTACGAAAGCGCAGCGGCCGTATCACGCTACTCACCGCCTCCTGCACCAGATGATGATGCGGCGAGTGGTTGCAGGCCGGATCGGTGTTGGCAGGATCGCCGGTGAGCAGGAAAGCCTGGCAGCGGCAGCCGCCGAAATCCTTTTCCTTTTCCGAGCACGAACTACATGGCTCAGGCAGCCAGTCGAGGCCGCGGTATTTGCGGAACAGCGGCGATTCATGCCACAGCCACGACAGTGGCTTGTCGCGCACCGATTCGAACTCCAGGCCCGGGATCACACGGGCTTCCTGGCAGGGCATCGCCACGCCGTCGGGAGCGATCGTCAAGTGGATCGCGCCCCAGCCGTTCATGCAGGCTTTGGGACGACCCTCGTAGTAATCCGGAATGACGAAATAGATCGTCATGCTGTCGCCCAGCTTTTTGCGCCAGCGCTGGATAGTCGCTTCCGCTTCGCGCACCTGTTCCAGGCTGGGCATCAGTTCATCGCGGTTGACCAGCGCCCAGTTATAATACTGGATGTTGGCGAATTCGATGTACTCGACGCCGATGCTGGCCGCGTATTCGCACATGGCGTCGACCTGGTGGATGTTCTGCTTGCATACCGGCATATTCATCACCATCGGAAAGCCATGCGCCTTGATCAGACGCGCCGCTTCCAGCTTGAGCGCGTGCGCCTTGGCGCCAACCAGTTCGTCATTCAGTTCCGCGCTAGTCGCCTGTAATGACAGCTGCACCTGTTTCAGACCGGCATTTTTCAAGGCGAGCATGCGTTCCTCGGTGAGTCCGATACCGGAGGTGATGAGGTTGGTGTAAAAACCGAGCCCATCGGCGTAGGCCACCAACTCCTCCAGGTCGTCACGCTGCAGCGGTTCGCCGCCGGTGAAACCTAGTTGCAGCGCGCCCAGTTCGCGCCCTTCGCGCAGCACTCGCTTCCATTCGTCGGTGGACAGCTCGCGATTGGCATAATCCTTGAAATTCAATGGGTTGTTGCACCATGGGCATTTCAATGGGCAGCGATAGGTGAGTTCCAGCGTCAGCCACAGCGGCTTGCCCTGGCCGTCCAGGCTGACCCCTTTTGATTCTTTCGGCATGTCTGTTTCCTTTGTCTCCACAGCGCCGGTGCGGAACGCCCGACTTCTTTACCGTATTGTGGACCGGTGCAGAAAGCGGCGCGACGAGATCGGGTGGAGAAGACGGTCGGGATTTTACGTAGTGCCGGCTCGCGATTTTCTGGAGGGCTGCCGCATCGCTCACTCTCAACCGCTGGCGCGCCGGGCAACATAATCCAGCGCCGCGATGCAAGCCGCCGCCATGTCCGCAGCAAGGGCGTTGTGCCCGCCAGTCTCAACCGCCATCCATTTTGCTTGCGGCAGCGCGCGATGCAGGCGTTCGGCGGCGCGAGGCGGGCAGACGGCGTCGCGGCTACCTTGCACGATAACGGCCGGGAGGTGGTGCAGGCCGGCGCAGCCCGCGAGCAACACGTCTAGGTCTGAGAAGCAGCGATTGGCCAGATAGTGCGCCTGGATCACGGTCTTGGCGAGTTGCCGCGCGTCGGGAGCATCCGCGAGAGGCGGTTCGCCCATCAGCGCCCGCTCATAGTCGAGCCAGCGGCGGGCGGCGGCAGGGTCGGAATCAAGCAGGCGCGATGTATAAGCGCGCAGCAGATCGCCGCGCTCGGCCTCCGGCATGCCTGCCGCAAAGTCTTGCCAGGCTAGCGGTGCGACGCCGTCTAAACCCTGTGCGTAGCATCGCAGTTCATCGTCCGAGCCGAGAAAAACGCCGCGCAATATTAGTCCCATGACTCGTTCCGGATAACGGCTGGCGTAGGCGAGGGCGAGCAGGCTGCCCCAGGAACCACCGAACACGATCCAGCGCTCGATGCCGAGCGCCGCGCGGATGCGTTCAATGTCCGCTACCAGATGCGCGGTGGTATTGCTTTGCAATCCGGCCAGCGGCTCGCTACGGCTGCAGCCGCGCTGATCGAACAGCACGGCGCGAAAGCGGGAAGGGTCGAAGAAGCGACGGTGCTTGGCCGAGCAGCCGCTGCCGGGGCCACCATGCAGAAAAACCAGCGGCACACCATCGCGCCGTCCGCATTCCTCCACATAGAGGGAATGTCCGTCGCCTACCGGAAGGTGGTGCGTGCGGAAGGGGGGGGCTTCGGGGAATAGCGGTTCGGGCATGGCGGGATCAGAACAAGTGGAACGGTAGGGTGCGCTCCGCGCACCGGTGGTTTCTGCCGTATCGGCGCGCGGAACGCAACCTGCAAATTTATCTGGTTGATCAACTAGCTCATCATAAATTCATGATGACGGATTGTCGCCGAAGACGCCAGGTCTCGGCGACCGGCTACCGCTGGGGGGTCCTCATGATTTTCATGATTTCGCATTGATGGAAAAACGCATAACACGGCACCACTTCACACGCCGGTCAGCCTGCGTAAGAATGAATTACAGTTTTCCGTTTATCAATAACAACCTCTTTGAATCATCATGCCACTTCAGGTTTTTCAACAGCATCCGCCCTGTCACCCTTGCTAATGCACATCATGGTGCTGAATCTGGATGCCTGCGAAAGCCACTTGCCCGCGGCATTGAGCCCGAAACTGGTGTTGTTCGTGCGCGGCGGCGTCAGTGTAGTGCAAGCGGATGGCACGCTGGTTCGCCGTCCCCGGTTCCTCTTGAGCGGCCCCTACATGGCGCCGCGCCGTTCAATTTCCAATCCCGATACCATGTCCATTTCAGTGATGTTCCGTCCCGGGCTCCTGCAGGAAGGACTGGGAATATCGTCGGCGGACATCAATTCGCGTTTTTTGCAGATGCGCGACATCGCGGACTCAAGCCGGGTCGACCAGTTGTTAAGCGACATGGATGAAGAACGGCCGATTGCCGAATACGTCCGCTTGTTCCAGGAGTTTTTGCTGGCGACGCTCAATCTCTCGCACAAGAAAAGCATCGGCGCGGCCTTCCTCGCCGCGCATCAAAAAATGTTTATGCCGCTCATCGATATCGCCCTGTACTTCGGCGTCGGCGAGCGCCAACTGGAACGGCGCGTGCGGCAGGTATTCGGCGTCACGTTGCGCGAGGTACGGCACATGTCCCGCTTCGCCCTGACCTTGCAGCATTTATTGAAGCAGCCGGTGGCATGGGGCGATTTGACCCATATCGCCCATGAATCCGGTTATTACGATCAAGCCCACATGCACCGGGAATTTGTCGAAATGAGCGGCCTGCCGCCCATCCAGTTGCTGCAAAAAATCGCCAGCGACGATCCGGCGTACTGGGCGTATCGCGTTACGCCGGCCGATTTCCAAAAGTTGTTTATCCCGGTCGATTGACGGGTCCATACAAGTATTGACTCATCGCCGCCTCTACACTCTCTTGTCCCTGTCAATTGGAGGTGTGATGGAAAAAAACATGGTGGCGAGCATGGATAACGTCATCCTGACCCGGCTGGACGATCTTTCCCGCCTGGCGAAATCAAACAGCGTGTGGTATCTGTCCTTCGGCCTGGCCTGCTGCGCGGTTGAAATGATGCAAGCCGCTGCTTCACGCTACGACATGGATCGCCTCGGCGTGATGCCGCGCGCCAGTCCGAGACAAGCCGACCTGATGATCGTGGCCGGTACGCTGACCAACAAGATGGCCCCGGCATTGCGCAAGGTGTATGACCAGATGGCGGAGCCACGCTATGTCATCTCCATGGGCTCATGCGCCAATGGCGGCGGCTATTATCATTATTCGTATTCGGTCGTGCGCGGTTGCGATCGCATTATCCCGGTAGACGTTTATATCCCCGGTTGTCCGCCGACAGCGGAAGCGCTTATTTACGGCGTTATCCAGCTACAAAATAAAATCAAGAGAACACGGACCATCGAACGCTGACCTTTGGCAAAACACTTCATGCATCCATCAGCCCCGCTCGCATAGCGATGACCGCCAGTTCCGCGGCATTGCTGGCGTTAAGCTTTTGCTTGATATGGTAGAGGTGGGTGCCGACGGTGCTGGCGCTCAAATGGAAATCCTGTGCCACTTGGTTGACAGAGCGTCCTTGTGCCAGTTGCAGAAAGACAGTGAACTCCTTGTCGGTAAGGGCTTCCGCCGGATGGGCGGTGCCTGAGATCTGGGCCAGCGCCACCTGCTGTGCCAGCTCTGGATCGAGATAGCGCTGACCGCGGCTGACCTGGTGCACGGCCCGCAGGAACTCTTCTGGCAGGCAGCGTTTGCAAAGATAACCAATGGCGCCGGCCTTGAGCGCACGCACCGGGATGACCGCGTCCTGATGCGCCGATAGCATCAGCACCCGGGCTCCGGGGTAGCGCACACACAGGCGTTCCAGCGCCGCCAGACCGCCCATCCCCGGCATCGAGACATCCATCACCAGCACGTCGGGCGAGATTTCGGCGTAAAGACGCAACGCCTCCTCGCCGCTATTGGCTTCGCCCGGCACACTGGCGCCGTCGCCTTCCAGCAGCAGGCGAAAGCCCATGCGGACGATGGCGTGGTCATCGGCCAACAGGACTTTCAAACCAGCAAGAGATATGCTCATGATTATTCCTCCATTGAAGTGACGTTGGCTACCGGCAACTGTATGCATAGGCGGGTGCCACGGCCGACAGTAGTATCGAATTCGAGTTTGCCGGCAAGCGCCATGACACGCTCGCGCATACCAGCCAGGCCAAGCCCGCTGCCGGCCGCCGGCGAAGGGATGCCGAGGCCGCGCCCATTATCGACAAGGATTAGCTCCAGCCAGCACTGGTTGCCCACTTGCAGCCGCCGTAGCACCACTTCCACGCGCGTGGCGGCGGCGTGGCGAGCTACGTTGGTCAAGCCTTCCTGGACGATGCGCACCACGGCCTGTACCAGTTCATCGCTGAGCGGCGTGGGGCCGGCAGCCAGCGTCGTGACGAGGGCGATGTCGGGATAGTGCTGTTGCCAGACCTGGAGGTAGCGCCGCAGCGTTTCTTCTGCGCCGAGTCTTGGATTGTCGTGGCCCGGACGCAGGCTGTGCAGGATGGTACGTACGCCGTCCTGCATCTCGCCGGTAACGGCGACAATGCTCAGGGCGGGACCGTGCAGCGCGGGCTGTTCCCCGGTGCGCTGGGCGATGGCACCGGCCAGGGCGCGCACTGCGGTGATTCCCTGCGCCAGTTCGTCGTGCAGTTCGCGGGCGATACCACGCCGCTCGGCTTCGAGTCTTGCCTGCAAGCGTTCGGTCAGTTCGCGCTCGCTTTCCAGCCGCACGTTGTCACTGACAGCTTCCGCAAGGCGATCGGCCATGCCGTTGAATGCCTTGGCTAGGCGGCCAAGCTCCGGTTCCGGGAAAACCGGCAGGCGTGTATCGAAACACCCTTGTCCAGTGCGATCCAGCGCTGCCATTACCTGCTCAAGCGGACGTAGGGCGCGATCGAGGGCATAACGGGCGGTGAAGAACAGTGCTGCCAGCAGAATGCCGGCCCAGCCTGCCATGGCGCACAGCTCGTCCCAGGCATCCAGCGCAGCGCGTGAAGCGTCAGGGTGCAGGATCAGGGTCAGTTCGCCGGCATCGATACGACGTGCGGCGAACTCGGGCTGCACCATGGTGGCGAACCAGGCGGGGGCCGAACGGCCTGCCTTGTAGGTCGATTTCGGCGACAGATAACGCTGCTGGCCAGCGGCATCGATCACTTCCAGTGCATTGGCGCGTATCCGGCCGACGGCCTGGATATGCGCCAGCAGGCGTTCGCTGTTCCAGCTCGGCGGCCGCACTCGCAGTTCGCGGGCGGTGACGATCAGCCACTGCTCGGCGACGCGCGTGGCGGCTGCCACTTCCTCGTGAATCGATTCGTGCGTCTGTTTCAGCCACAGGCCGCCCAGTGCCAGCACCAGCGCTGCGGCGAGTGCCGTCAGCACCAGGCTGATGCGCGTATGCAGGCTTAATTCATCCAGACTCGGTTTTGTAGTCATTGTCGTACTCATAAGCTCTGCTGGTCCCATGCCCGACTATATTCCATCACAATTTACATGGCGGAACGGCTAAGTACCGCCTCGCCTGACGATTAAACGCAAATTTCGAACCATGCAATGAATGGCCGCCGAGTCGCCTCGAAAAATAAGGTTTTGTAGCTGAATGGCGCAGAAAGCGCGTGTCGATGTGTAATCGTATCGAGCTGCGGTCTATGCGCTGCTTAGGAAAATAGCAAGTTGTTTCAGAATGTGGCAAATGCGCAACGGTGTTGTGCCAAAGTGATGCGGGCGGGACGGCGACTCCAGAAAACCATGATGCTGATCTCATGACCCCAAGTATGCGGCGCCGGATGCGCCGCGCCATACTGGATCAATGAAACTACTCGTACTTGGATCGGCTGCCGGCGGAGGCTTCCCGCAATGGAATTGTAATTGTCGCAACTGCGACGGTGTGCGGCGCGGCAGCGTGCGCGCCCACCCGCGCACCCAGTCGTCGATTGCAGTGAGCGCCAACGGCAGCGAATGGGTATTGTTCAACGCCTCGCCCGATATCCTTAGCCAGATCCGTGCCAACCCCTGCCTGCAGCCGGGACGTGCGTTGCGTGACACCGGAATCGCCGGGATCGTGCTGATCGACGCCCAGATCGATCACACCACCGGCCTCTTCATGCTGCGCGAAGGAAAGCCGCTTGATGTGTGGTGCACTGCGCAGGTTCACGAAGACTTGACCACCGGCAATCCTGTCTTTAATGTGCTGTCGCACTTCTGCACGGTGCGCTGGCAGCCGTTGCAGGTGGAGCCGCCAACGTCGTTTACGATTCCCGCGGCCGAAGGTCTGCGCTTCATGCCTGTGCCGCTGGCGAGCAAGGCGCCGCCATATTCGCCGCATCGCCACGATGCCCATCCGGGCGATAACATCGGCGTGCTGATCGAGGAGGTGGCAAGTGGTAAAAAAATCTTTTACGCGCCCGGTTTCGGCGCCATGCAGGCGCATCTGGAACCCTATCTTGCCGAGGCCGACTGCGTCCTACTCGATGGTACTTTCTGGCGCGATGACGAGATGATTCATCTCGGCCTGTCCACATATACCGCGCGTGCCATCGGGCATCTGCCGCAGTCCGGCTCAGATGGCATGCTGGCACTGCTGGCGCGCTTTGCCAAGCCACGCAAGGTGCTGATCCACATTAATAATACCAACCCGATCCTGAATGAGGACTCGCCGGAGCGCGCCGAACTGACGCACGCCGGCATCGAGCTGGCTTGGGACGGCATGCTGATCGATACTGGAGACTAGGGCCTTCCATTAATTAGTTTTGGAATGGACCCGGAGTGGACAGTTCGTATGTATCGCGTGCCGGTGTTGTGGAGAGAGGGGGGCGAATCCTGCAATGCATACGGCTGTTAGCACTCCTAAACTAACTGATGAAAGACCCTAATGAACATGAATGAACCACAGATCTGGAGTGACCAGGAATTCGAAGCGCGCTTGCGCGCGATGGGTGGACGCTACCACATTCACCATCCGTTCCAGGTAATGATGCATCGCGGTCAGCTCGACCGGCAGCAGATTCAGGGCTGGGTGGCCAACCGCTACTATTACCAGATCAACATTCCGATCAAGGATGCAGCCATTCTTGCCAACTGCCCGGAGCGCGAGGTGCGCCGTCACTGGGTGCAGCGTATTCTCGACCATGACGGCTACAACGAAGAGGGCGGAGGCATCGAAGCCTGGATCCGCCTAGGTGAGGCGGTCGGTTTGTTGCGGGAGGATATCGTGTCGCAACGGCTGGTGCTGCCGGGTGTGCGTTTCGCGGTCGACGCCTATGTTAATTTCGCACGCCAGCGGCCGTGGCAGGAAGCGGCGGCGGCTTCACTTACCGAACTGTTCGCACCGACCATCCACCAATCCAGACTTGATTTCTGGCCGCAGCACTACCCGTGGATCGAGCCTGAGGGTTATGCTTACTTCCGTCGTCGCCTGACCGAAGCGCCGCGCGACGTGATCAACGGCCTGCGCATCACCCTCGGCCACTTCAACACGCGCGAATTGCAGGAGCGTGCACTGGCCATCCTGCAGTTCAAGCTCGATATCCTGTGGTCGATGCTCGATGCCATGATGCTTGCCTATGGCGAAGTGCAGGTGACTGGCTGGGGCAGCTACGCGCCAATGGAAAAATAGCGCTGGCTCATGATTTTCATGAGTTGCTTTTGGCGAAACGTCGCTGGTTTGCAGAGCACCCGAAATAGATAATCAATCAAGGAGCGGCATGTCGCCGTTCCGCTACCAAGGAGACTTGTCATGATCTGGGAAACACCCGCTTACTGCGAAATCCGCCTCGGCTTCGAAGTCACTGCTTACGTTTACGTGCGCTAATCGGCTGTTCGGGCGAAGGCAGAATAGTGCTTCCGCCCGACGCCGGCGCCCATACAGCCATGACCATGGAAACCACTACCACACTCGATAACGCTTGCCCACGACTGGCACCGCATTTCGTCTTCCGTTGGGAATCCAGTCAGGACGCTTACATCCTGCTCTACCCGGAAGGCCTGATTAAACTCAACCCTTCGGCCGGCGAAATCTTGAAGCGGTGCGACGGTCAGCGTAGTGTTTCGACCATCATTGCCGAGCTCCAGGCGGCCTTTCCCGATGCCGACATCGCCGAAGGTGTCCAGGCATTTCTCCGTATCGCCCGCACCAAGGGCTGGCTGCGCGGCTGATGCCGCCTACTTTAGAGCACGTTTTCCCTAACCAGCCACAAGGTGGATCAACTTTTCAGGTGAGCGTGACGACCCTATGGAAGACTCTGGCCCGGCTGGGGGCTGAGTCTTAAAAAAAGACGCTCCATGCCACCGAACAGGAACGCCCGGACGTAGCGCAGACACGTTGTGCGTGGGCCACGGAGCAATCCGGTCTCGATGTGGGCCGTCTGGCCTTTCTGGATGAGACCTGGGCCAGCACCGCCATGACGCCAAGTCGCGGGCGTTCCCCGAAAGGCACCCGCTGTCGCGGGCAGGCGCCTTACGGCCACTGGCATACCACCACCTTCGTCGGCGCCTTGCGTGCCTGCAGACTGGTGGCGCCCTGGGTGCTCGATGGCCCGATCAAGGACCATGTCTTTCGCGCCTGGGTGCAACAGGCACTGCTCCCGGTGCGGCACTCGGGCGATATCGTGGTGATGGATAATCTTAGCTCGTACAAGATCGCCGGTGTTCAGGAAGCCATCGAAGCGGCTGGTGCCCAGTTACGCTACCTGCCCCGTACGGCCCCGACTACAACCCGATCGAACCAGTCTTTGCCAAATTCAAGATCTTGCTCAGAAAAACCGCGCGAAGGAGGCGCTCTGGCCTGTCTGCGATTGTCTGCTCGATCACTTCGCCGCCGCGGCATGCGAACGTTATATTCGCCATGCCGGCTATGCCCAACCAGGATGAAACCGCTTTAGTGAAGCGACAAGAAGTGCCCACAACATGCGGTGAAGTGATTTCATGATGTCTTTCCATTGCACAATTATGAGAGTGGAAATCCCACTCTCATTGCCGCCATTTTGTATTGCATTGCGTTGATGTGCCGCAAGCGTTTCCAGATTGAAGCGCGGATAGGCCAGCGCATGACTGGAACGCATTTTCGATGCCATGGTGGCACGATGGGGCAATGCTCGCGTCTGGTCCGGATGACGTGTCTCGGTCGTGGCAGGAAACGGAGAAGGGTGCTTTGAGCGCTTGTCGTAAAACATGTTGGCCTACTTGCAGCCGTTATGGTGCTTCCATTTTTCTTCATGTCCCATGATTTTTGCAAAGCCGGGACTTTGCAGCGCGCAGCTTCGGCCGGATTGATGATTGGCGCTGGTATCTATGTATGAAACAAAAAAGCCGGTCAGTGAATACTCTCACTACCGGCTTTAATTTATTGGTCGGGACGGAGTGATTCGAACACTCTACCCCTTGCACCCCATCTAATTAAATATTTGTCCAATAGCATCCAGCAGGATGTAAATTCAGAGAATAATATATTTAAATTCAATGGTTTGAGCCATTTGATTGTCCAACGGCGTTTAATTGGATACACTACAATCCTTAAAATATTTCTTACCAAATTCTTACCGTGATTTTGTTTGGTAAGAACTTTTAGAAAAAATTAAGGGGTAGCCGTGCGAAAACTCACTGCGACAAAAATTGAGAAACATAAGCCAATAGAAAACGATGAGCGACTGCCGGATGGTAATGGTCTATACATCCGCTTTCGCAAAGGCCAGTCTGGCAATCTTTCACGCTCCTGGATGTACACATACAAGGTAGGTACCAAGTCGGTTTATATGACATTGGGTGATTACGATGCAAGCCTGCCGGATTTTGAAAGCAGCATTTACAAACTCTCTTCCGGCGCAAAACTGACATTGGAAAATGCGCGGAAAATCGCTGCCGAACTCAAGGATTGGCGAAAGCGCGGACTAGACCCTAAAGAATTTCTGCAACAAGAAATTGACCGGCTGGCAGCAGAGGCGAAAGCCAAGGCCGAAGCGGAGGCCTTGCTTCAGAAAAAAATCGAGGTCGAAAGACTCACCGTCAAAGATATGTTCGATGCTTGGATCACCGTCCACGTCCGGCGCAAGGACGGCAATGCAGAACTGCAACGTTCTTTCAAAGCCGATGTGCTGCCCAAGATAGGAAAGAAGACAATCAAGGATTTGAGCGAACATGATTTGCGCGGTGTGTTGAGTGCGATGGTAGCGCGTGGTGTCAACCGGACGGCAGTTATCATGCGCAACAACCTGACGCAAATGTTCATCTGGGCTGAAAAGCGGCAGCCGTGGCGCAAGCTGATGGCAGAGGGAAACCCCATGGCCTTGATCGAGATTAAAGAGATCGTCAGTCCCGATTACGACATGAATAATCAACGCAACCGCATCTTGTCTGCTGATGAAATCCGCGAACTGCGCGATATTTTTAAACGGATACAAGACGAATACAACGCCGCTCCAAACAAGCGCAGCACGGCGCAACCTGTCGAACAGACGACGCAATGCGCAATATGGATCATGCTATCTACCTTGTGCCGGGTAGGGGAGCTGTCGATGGCGCGCTGGGAGCATGTTGATTTCGATACCGGTAAATGGTTCATCCCGAAGGAAAACGTCAAAGGCAATCTTGACGATCTAACGGTGTACCTGTCTGATTTCACACTGACTCATTTCCGGCAATTGGAAAAAATCACCGGTAAATCTGAATGGTGTTTCCCGGCCAAGAATAAAGACAATACCCACGTCTGCCAAAAGTCGATGAGCAAGCAGATAGGCGACCGCCAATCGATGTTCAAGAAAAGCAAAGACGGCACCCCGCGTAAGCCGATGAAGAACCGCCGGCACGATAACACGCTCGTCTTAGGGGAGGGCAAGAACGGCGCATGGACACCGCACGATCTGCGGCGCACCGGTGCGACCATGATGCAAAGCCTGGGCGTGTCGCTGGATATTATCGACCGCTGCCAGAATCATGTTTTGGCAGGCAGCAAGGTGCGCAGGCACTACATGCATCACGACTACGCGCAAGAGAAGCGCGAAGCATGGGCGCTACTGGGAGAGCAAATCAGTAATATCCTGAACGCATCGAACGTAGTTCCATTGCAGCCGGCTATCTAATAAATATTGTTTTTTTAGTCAAAATACGTTGCTGGACTGTAACGGATTCTGTTATATTGCACATATCAAGTATGCAATATACTTGTGACCCTCTCCGAAATTGCATAGAGGGGCCGGCTTAAACAGCGGCAGTGATGACCGGGGGCACGTCGATTCCGCATGCGACGGCACCGAGCATCATCTTCTAACTTGAGCAGATAACCGCCCAGGGAGGCGGCGACAAGCGGAACCAATAAATTTATCTGGTTCCCTGTTGCTCGACAATCTCACATACAAGGACCGGATTTTTCTTAAATGGAGAAATCGTGCGTCAATCCGCTATCGTAAGCAATCAGTCGGCATCGTTACCCCCCACGGGATTTCTACGCTTGCCGCAAATCGTCGGCAACCCTGATACAGATCCGCCTGTTGCACCATTGATCCCTATTTGCAAAAGTAGCTGGTGGGCCGGTGTGAAATCCGGGCGCTATCCTCAACCTGTAAAACTATCACCGCGCGTGACGGTTTGGCGCGTAGAAGACATCCGTGCGTTAATCGTATCGGCATCGGGGGTGTGATTCTATGACACACCAAAAAGAAAAACCCCGCGGGCAAGGCGGGGTTTCGGAAAACGATAATACGACAACTTTCGACAACCGTAATCGTGCCACAGATTCGAGCGTGCGGCAACTGGACATTCGTCAAACGCTGGATTTTGCCGAAAAATTGGCCGGCTCATCCGACAGTGATTTAACGTTCGCTGCCTTTCACCCCGAAGGAACAGAAACCGAACACAAACCCAAGGTATGGCGTGCATCAGTAAAAGATGCGTGGGCAAAAATTGAGAGATTGCAGGCGCTTGGATACGGTGTATATGTCACTGTAAATCAAACAGCAGGCCGCGGGCGCAAAGCTGACGATATCACTGGTGTGCGGGCGGTATGGGTAGATGCTGATACCATCGCGCCAATCTGTGAAGACTGGCATCTACCACCGCATCTGATTGTCGAAAGCTCACCCGGCAAACATCACTATTATTGGTTCACCGATGCGTTACCATCGCCGGCTGATTTTAGCGCTGTGACAAAGGCAATGTGTACAGTGCATCCGCATATCGGCGGCGATACGAACGCTGGCGATATTGCCCGAGTCCTGCGATTGCCTGGTACCCTACATCTCAAGAATCCGGCAAAGCCGCATCTAGTGCGAATTGTTGGAGAACATCCAAGTCAGGCCCGATATACCTGGGACCAAATTACACAAGCGTTCCCGCCATTGCTGGCAACGGCAAACAGCGATCGTCCCCGCTTCGAAATCGGCACCGCACTACAGACGGTCAAATCTGCAAACGAGGGGCTGCACGCCGCTTTACGTGACGTTGCCGCGCATTTTGCTAGCGTCGGAGTACACCCCGAGATTGCAGAGGATATGTTGTCCGGATACGCCGAAAATTATTCCGATGGGACGGCGCGATATAAGGAGCGCTTGACCGAAATCCCGCGGCTTGTAAAAAGTGCGTATCAAAAGTTTGCGTTGGCGGGGTTCTCGGAAGAGACAAGCAAACCGGGCGGGCCGCTAAATCTCTTTGCAAGCGGGCACCAGCAATCCCCGACATTCAACCCGCAGCACTACCCGGACACTATTGCAAACCTTGCTGCTGACATTGCATATCGAATGGGTTGCGACCCGCTTATCCCTGCCTGGACCGCACTTGTTGCCGCCGCGGGTATAACCCCGGATAAACTCAAAGTACAGGTAAAAGCCAATGACCATACTTGGCGCGAATCTCCACGGTTATGGGCTGCTGTTGTTGGCGATCCATCAACCCAAAAATCCCCGCCCATGTCCGCCGTCATCTCACCAATTGAAGATATACAGCGGAACTATGCCACGCAATACGATTTTGAAATGGGCAAGTGGCGTGATCGCCTAGCGATCGCCAGGAAAAACAAAGATACCGAGCCTGAACCGCCGCAAATGCGCCGGCTGTTGGCGCATGATGCCACGACGGAATCTCTTGCAAACATACTGCACTCAAACCCAGCAGGCATGCTGGTAGTGCAGGATGAGCTATCCGCATGGTTTGGCGGTATGGATGCGTATCGACAAGCCGGCACATCGAAAGACCGAGGGTTTTGGTTACAGGCATATAACGGTGCCCCGTATACCGTCGATCGAGTCAAAGGGTCTATTTTCATTCCGAATTTGAGTGTATCCATCATCGGAGGGATACAGCCAGGTCCCATGCTCGATATTGCTGGAAAACTTGGCGACGATGGCCTATTACAGCGTTTTATCTGCATCCCGATACGGGCCGCAGGGGTTGACGCTGACGTGACTCCGGATATAGCTGCAATAACTGCGTGGCGTGCTTTGATAGAAGAACTGGCAGCAGTACGGGACGGTCAATTTATTTGGCCTGAATTATTCCGCATGTCGCCAGCAGCACAAGAAAAAGTAGATAACGCCAGGCGCCGATTGCGAGAAATTGCAGCCAGTCCAGCAAACGATAGGCGAATCACGGCCGCACTCGGTAAAGGAGCAGGCCAGCTTATGCGCCTGGTTCTGACGTTTCACCTGATTGAAAACCGCACGGGGGAAGACCTTTTCAGCGACGGAGCCGTACCCTCTGAAATCATTGAGGAAAGCACGGCGGAGAAAGCTATCCGTCTTTTCTTTGAATTGGTAATCCCTGCGACATTCGATTTCTACGCGCGAATTATCGGGGAATCAGAGTTGCAGCGGCAAGCGCGCCGCGTAGCAGGCTATATCCTGGCTCACGGATGCGGAACGATCAGCGATCGGGACATATACCGCGAAGCATTAAAAGAACTACGGGACGATGAACGCGGGCGGGCCGATGTGATGCGCCAATTAGAGATGGCAGGTTGGATAGCACCTAAAAAGGAACTACGCGGACGCATTACGCAATGGGACGTTAGTCCGGCTGTCCACGTCAAATTTGCGGCGCAAGCGACCGCGGAACGTGAACGCCGCGCACAGGTTGTTTCTGAAATTCGGGGCTATGCCTCAAGTGACAAAATGGACAAATAATAGAAACCCGTTTTACTTGAATTCTGAAACGTCCACTTTGTCACTTGCGCGCACGGGACATAAATACGAATTTACCTCTTTTCTTATTAGCTTCCAATTCGTACCCCTCGCGATTTCAATTTTCCAAATTCCACTTTGCGCGCGCGAGTGACAATCTGGACAACGAAAGGATACTAACTTGCAAGACCATAACTTACATATCGGCACATATCAGATATATCGTGTAAATGGCAGATGGATCATTCAACAAATATCCACCCCGCTTTTCTGTTTTGCGGATTTGCCGGTATCCGAACAAATCCGCATCCGTCGAAAACTACAGCGGGCATATTCACCGCGCCGTCGAAAAATTAACCTGGCACCTGTTAGGCGGTCAGCATGAGCGAACGAGCAATCATTGATGCGATCGTGGCAGCCGTTGCCGAACTACTGGTCAAGGCGCGGCCGTACCTACTTGCCATGGTCCTGGGCGAACCGGGTCTTTCCCCATTCCTTGAAGACTTACTCACTACCCTATTGGCCGATGCTGCCCCGCTGGTGGATGAACAGCATATGGCATTCGTTGCTGCGCACTATTACAAGCGCGCGGGACAGTTCGACGAAGCCGCGCGCCAGTGGGCAGAGATCGACTACGCCGGCACAGCAGACGAAGCACGCGCCGCTGGCGCCTTTATGGCTGGCTTGCCAAGCCTTATCCGGACGGCTGAGTCACGCAATCTGCATTGATGCAGAGGCAAGCGGGTGCATGCCGTGTCAGTGCATCCGCACGAACTCACGCTTGCCGTGGGCGTTTTGCAATTCTCTGCAGGTTTCAACGTCGTCGGGGACCCTGGCGCCATCCGTGGGCCGAGCGGGCACGAAGAGGCCCAGTGATCGCCTAGTCTTAAAGTTTCGGATTTGAAAACCTTTCAACCCATCCCGGCACACGGTCTAAACCCGGTCAAATATCTTCAAACCTATTTGCGAAATTGTGCCGCAGTCCGATTCTCTCTACCTGGTTGTAATGTGGTGCCTGTTTCTAACGCACTCAATAACACCAACCACGGACAGCAATCATGGACACACCTAAACAATTTAGGCCGCCCCTGCGGCCCCTCTATTCATTAGAGGCAGCCGCAACAATTGCCGGGATTACCCCGGCGCTTCTGGAATCCGCAATTGAAAACGGCGATATCCCCGGCATCGATCGGGTTCTTCGATTAGGTCCGCGCAGGTTGCGCCATGTGTACAGCCGCCCGCTTATCGCATGGCTTGAAGGCGGACCGCCGGCCGCTCCTTGTCCGGACCCGCAGGTCGTTGAGGCGGCCGTTGCCGACAACTTCGATCCGATCGAGTATGCAGACCCCCTATTTCAATAATCACGGAGCACAACATGTCAATTAAAACTTTACAGGAATTGTTTGGCGATCAGGCAGAGCTCACGGCGTCCATTCAAAGGGCACCGGTCACCCCGGGGTTGATCGCTGCTGACAAGATTTTCCACGAAGCTGGCATTTCCACTACCTCAATACTCATCGAGTACGAGAGTGGCGTGATCAGTTTGATTCCATCTGCCCCCCGCGGGGGTGTTGGCGAACCGTATACATCCCCCCGGCGTGACGGCATTCATATCGAAGCAATTCATTTGCCGCATACGGGTTCTGTTTTGGCGGATGAAGTGCAAGACCGCCGCGCATTCGGCGGCGCGGCACTGGAAACGCCTGAGCAATTGAAGGGCCGCAAACTGTCCGCTATGCGCTGCAGCCTTGAAAGTACTGTCGAGTTTCACCGCCTGGGCGCGATCAAAGGCCAGATTCTGGATGCGGACGGCGAAACCATTCTCCATGATACTTATTCGGAGTTCGGAATCAGTCAAACAGAAAAATCATTGGCACTTGGCACCGCCGGCTCACAGCTTTTGACTAACGTTATCAACGCGGAACGTGCAGCAGAAGATGCACTAGGCGGGACCAGACCCACCGGCTTTCTGGCGTATGCGGCGCCGGATTTTATGGACGCCCTGAGAGCGCATCCGGACTACAAAACGGAATTGCAATACGCCCGGCCGTCCGAATTGGGCGCCGATTACCGTAGCTGCATCTTGGTGGGCAATACCTGGTTCAAAGAATACCGCACCCCACCAGGCGGTAATACCCGCATTGAAAGCGGTACTGCATACATGATGCCTTTGGGTGTGCCGGATATGTTCCTGACGCGCTTTGCACCTGCACCCTGGAATGAAACGGTTAATACACCAGGCTTGCCGATCTATGCCAAGGCTCAACCGATGCCGATGGATCGCGGTTTTTTCCTGGAGGCTCAGAGCAATCCGATCTCAGTTTGCACCCGCCCCGCCGCTGTCATCCGACTGAAGGCAAATTAACATGCGTACCTTTACCGAATCCTGTATTGCCGCGGGGGAGGCTGCCGGATGGTCCGGCGCCGCGCTGCAGCGGCTGGTACTCGACCCGCGAAGTGCGACGCCGGACGGCTTCCGTGCCCGCTTGGCTGAAGCAAACGAGATTCGCGGGCTTGTGGCGATCATGAGTCCGACGATGCGCGCGCTTGGATACCACCCCGAAACCATGGCGGACTACTGTGTCGCACAAGGCCATACGCTTCAAGAATTGCGAGAAGACACAGTGCGCGTCATGGCTCAAGCGGATGAATCGACAGTGGTCGACACTACCCGGCGTAACACGACCGGACGATCAGACCCTTACGCGGCGCGCGAGGCGGAAATTGATGCGTACAAGGGAAAGACACCATGACGCCACCACATGCGCAATCCGTCGCGTTTGACCTGGTGCGCCTGGAGGAACTGCGATCCCGTCATCAGCGGTTGCTGGAAGATTACCGGCGCGCAAGTGCTGCGGTACAGGAGGCATCTAAAAACCTGGCACGCTTGCGCACGGAGGCGTCGACACACCCCACGGCAGCCGAAATTCTGCGCAAACCGGGCGAACAACTGCGGAATTTCACTGTTGAACAGTTGATTGAACTGCAGATTTCACCGCGCACCGTACAGAAAATCCTAGCCGCAGAAAACCGCATTGCGCAGCTTACGATATCCCGCGACGCGATGCGGGCCGATGTAGCGCGATCAACAAAATTTGCCGATCAATTGGAAGCATTTGCCAAAGCCCGGAATCTATGACTCTCAAGGAAAAAATTTTAGATCTGCGCGATCGCATCGCCGCGATCAAAGCCGAGCGCGAAGCGATCGAGGCGCAACGCCGCAGCCGCAAGGAAGTTGGCGCGTATGTGGATGATGCGGTTTCGCATTGGTCCGCGGAAGCCGACGCGATCGTAAAAACGAACATGACGCGCGCCGCTGCTGGCTATCCGGCCGAATTTATGACCGTGCATGTGCGCGGCATGTCGGTTGACCTGGGGCCGCTATTCGTTCTTTTGGTGGGCGCGGATACGGTTCGGAAAGCAATCAATAAAGGGCTGGCGACCGTTCCGGAAGGCCATGGGCCGCTAGTGCGGACGCGCCGCCTGTCTGAACTCAGCGACGATCTGCACCAGGCACAGATCGATGAAGAAAATTTGATCCGGGAAGCCGAGCAGGCCGGCGAAGAAATCGACTACCGCGCCGATGCGGATCCGGCTTATACGCTGACTTGGAGGCCTGCAGAATGACGGAAAACGAACGCAAACAAATAGAACGCGAGATGCGCGCGAAAGGATGCAATGAGAGCGCAATTTCATCGGCGCTTCGTGAAAAGATCAAACCCGAACTTAGAGACATTAGCAATCGCGCTGTCGATCTGAAAAAACGAATTGGGACGATCAAGGGGGCCATTGCAGCGCTGGAACTCCGGTTGGTGCAAGCCGACGCGGATCAACTGCACGCGGCCAGGGAGTTGAATGCCGCCGTCGACAAGAAAGTCGACGATATCGAAGATGGGTCGGATGCAGTGATTGAAGAAAAGAAATCTGCATATGTGGCGCGCGGCGAAGCAAGAACCGAAATCATCAAACAACTCACCCGGCTCACCGAAGAAAGCATGCCCTTGCTTATTGAACTGACAAACGCTACCCGCGAAAGCGCATACCTAATCGGCCAATTCTGTTCCGCATGACATCCGCGCAAGACATTCGCCACGTTTTCACCACGTACCCGGACCTTGGAAAATTCGGGTTCGGGTCAGTTCCCCCGATACGGGACGCTGAATTTCTCAGCCAGGTTGCGGCCGTGCGCAAGTGGCTTACCACAACGCCGGACCGCCCGCAGATTCTCGCACGCCGTGATAGCTACGCAATCAAACACATGATAGAGCGGGCTAGTGGCACGTATATCTCCAACGGTGCGGCAATCGCTGGCGCCATACTGGAAGGCTTCACACCTGTTCGCAAGTCCTCCGGTCCTAACTGTTCATTCCACCGCGTGTAATAGCCGCATGAAAGGCCGCTATGGCAACCAATAATCGAGACGTTCGGCTAACGCTTGGCGTTGACGTTGAAGGCTCTGACAGCGTTGAAAAATTAGCAATAGAACTTGATGCCCTTGCCGCTGAAGGAAAGGCAACAGCCGGCGCATTCAGCACAAGCGGCGCGGCCGCCGGACACCTGCAAGAGGCCCTGGCAGAACTTACGAACACGACCAAGCAGCAACGCGCCGCAGAGTCTACCGCGCAAGCGGAAGCCAAAGCAGCCAAGCGGGCCCTCGACGAACAACGCGAAGCCCTGGCACGCCTCAAACTGGAATATGCGACATCCGGCGGTAATGCCGACAAATACCGCATGGACGTGCTGGCGCTGCGTACAGCTATTCTAGATTCACGCGCCGCTCTTCGTCAGAAACAGGATGCGCTAGCGGATGTGACTACAGGCGCGCGCCTGGCTGCAGCTGCGGAACAGAAACTGACTGCTGAAATTAAAAACGCCCATCAGCAGCAAATTGCTGGGCAAAAAGAATTGCGAGACAACGCCGACAAAACCGGCGGTTCTCTGCGTTCATTGGGAGAGATTGCGCGCGGTGCATGGGTGCATCTGACCGCACTATTTGGATCCGTTGCCGGGGTTACAGAGTTTGTCCGCGCTAACGTCGAACTCGAAAATATTGGCCGCACCCTGCACATTGTCACCGGTTCATCGGAAGCCGCTTCCAAGGAAATGGCGTGGCTAAAGGGAGTTTCCAAAGAATTAGGGCTCGAGCTGATATCGACGGCCAAGTCGTATGCACAGTTTGCCGCATCAACCAAGGGCACTGCACTGGAAGGTGAACAGAGCCGAGTTGTTTTTGAATCGATTTCACGGGCGATGTCCGCCGCTGGTAAATCAGCCGATGAGACGTCCGACGCCCTGAACGCCCTTGCTCAGATGGTCAGCAAGGGCACCGTATCGATGGAAGAACTACGCGGGCAATTGGGCGATCGTTTGCCCGGTGCGCTCAAGGCCGCCGCCGATGGCCTGGGTATCACCACTGATCAACTGGTGAAGATGGTATCTGACGGGCAAGTGCTTGCGGTTGACCTTTTACCGAAATTGGCGTTAGCGCTTGACCGGACCTACAAGGCCGGAGACAACGCCGGCAAGACGCTGGGGCAAGAATGGACTATCTTTCGAAACGCCATCACGGAAACGCTTGCTGAAATTGGCAGTTCGGGCATTCTGCAAAGTCTCCTTGAACTTGGCAGGATCGGCGCCGCCTCGACATCGGCCGCAGTGAACGGGTTCTTGCTACTTCACACTACTGCAGTGGGCGGGCTGCAGGCCATCATCACGACAATCAGCGATTTCAACAAGTCACTGTTCACGGTGGATTTCACCGGCTTTTTGGAACGGACCAAAGCCACATTCTCGAACTTTGGCGCCAAGGTCAGTGCGGAATTTGATCGTGCCAAAGAGAGCGTACAGCGCTTTTCCGATCAGTCAACAATCCTAAAAGCGGCGCTTGATCTTGTCGGACCTAAGCTTGACCAAACAGCGGCTGAAACGAGCCGACTTGCAACCGCCAATGCCAAAGCAGCGGCTACAGCAGATCAGGCGCGGCCATCATGGGAAAAGCTCACCGCAACCTTTGATCTACTTAACCAACGTGCTATCGACAATGTTCATACTGCTGAAAAAGCGGTTGCAGCACGGAAGGCGGAGGGCGATGCATCCGTTGCCCTTGCGCGGCTATCCGGCAACGAATTAGAGATCCGTAAGGCGATAATTGCCGCCTCTGAAGCTACAGAGAAGGCAGTACGGCAAGAGGCCCTTGCCAAAGTCGACGCGCTTATGGTGGCACAGCAGGAATTGCGCGAAAAAGAAAAATTGCTGGCGCAAATGAAAGTCGAATCCCCTGAACGGAAAAAGCAAGTAGAAGACCTTAAGCGAGTTGTTGACATTCGCCAGCAGGACGCTGACAAGGCGATCGCACAAGCCGACGCATCGAGGGTATTGAGGGAGCAAGCGAGGTTAGAGGCCGAAGTCCACAAAGACAATTCCGGCCGGTTGTTTGAACTGCGCAGCGCATATGCCGCGGCAACAGTCGAACTTGAACGGCTCAGAGTGGCAAAAGAAAGAGGCACTGCAACCACTCAGCAAGTTACGGAGGCCGAGCTGGCCGCGGCGCGCGCCGCGGCGCTATACGCCGATGCCCTGGCCGATCAAAAGGAAAAAATCGAAGCCAACGCGCACGCCAAGCAGGCGTCATTCAGTTTAGAACAGGCCGGCATTCAGCTAGCCATTGAGCAGACGCGCACTGTGGAAGCGATCGCCAGAGCCAAGGGTGATGAAAAGGCCGCAATGGAAGCAGCCAACCGCATTCGCGAACTTGAAATTGAACTATTGCGACTGCAGGCGGAAGCAATACGCGCGGAGGCGGAGGCGACATTGGCCAAGATAGCTGTCGACCGGGCCGAACTGGAAATGCAGGGCAAACTTACCGATGCACGGAAAAAGGAACTGGATGCACTGGAAGCACTTGCCAGAGTAAAACTGAAGCAGGCCGATATTAGCGACGAAATGGCGGATCGTATCGGGCGCGTCAAAAATGCAACTGATGAAGCCGCAAAGGCAAACAGGAACGCCGCGGATAGTTATGATGGCATGGCCGGCTCCATGGATCGCGCTGCAAGCAGTGCAAATCGATTGGCGGACGGCGTCCAGCGGGTCAATGACAACCTGTTTTACAACAAGGATAAATTCTCATCAGACGCGCAGGGAAAAGCACTTGAATTTACCAGCGCACCTGCCCCGTGGATGGATGCAAACGGCAATTGGGTTTATACCGACGCAAACGGGCAAATGCGACGCTCCCGCCGTCAACCAATTCCGGATGCCGGCGGCGCCTGGAAAGACCCAGATGCATCGGGCGCATTGAATGCACCCGATGTGGGCCTGCCGGCGCTAGGTTCCGGCAACGCAGCACAGCAGCCGCAGGAATCGGCACCGCTTGCAGGCAATAGTACACACACGGTCAATATCAACATGCCTGGTAAAAACACTACTATAAACGTGGCATCGGCTGCCGATGCAAACACGTTGACTGGGTTTCTTCGGCAACTGGAATCCGCTGCGAACGCAGCGTCATGATGGAGGGCACCATGCAGGATATTGATGGAGACGCACTGGCCCGCACGCCACTGGAAGAGATTGAAAGCGCAATCAATGGAACCCCGGCGGGATCCACTTTGCGCCAGTCACTACGCGCGGTAATCGGTGTGCTGGCAGTGCAATTGGTTGCCGGGACCGTACCGGTGGGGATGGATGCAGCCGATGCATTCCGCAAGGGGCGCGAACTGCTGATGCTGTTGCACGGACGCGAAAAATAGCATTTGCGCAATTTTTCTAAATTATTTTAACAATTGCATAAATTATCGTTGCGCAAATATTTTTTACGTGCTAGGTAGAAAATTTTATTATTCTGATGTATTGTTGACAGGCATCAAAACACTCTGCCGATTTTACAGGCGAAAAAACGGGTGAAGCGACGCGCCAACGTCGAATCACCCTCATCACAAACCAAGCTATAGGGAGCTTAGATCATGACTGCTGTCATTTTAAATCAACCCGCACACGACCGGAAAACCGTAATTTCGGAAATCCCCCTCTGTCCATTCTGCAAAGGTGTCGGGGAAGTCGTAAAGACCCAGGATGCAGCAGAGGGCTATCCTGCTGTCTATGTGGTGCAGTGCAGTGATTGCGGGTGCCAAGGTCCGGGGGGAGAGACAGACGATCAGGCGGTTGAAGAATGGGCCCGTAGGGGTTAGTGCTGTTCCAGCGATCACCGGGACGAAAATGCTACGCTACATGACCATTGAAAAATTTGCGTCCGTATCCGGGTACACGCCGGATGCGATCCGCACAAAAATTCGTGACGGCATCTGGCAACAGGACAAGGTGTGGATAAAGGCGCCGGATAACCGCATCTTGATCGATACTAGTGGGTACGAGGAATGGGTAGAGACGGGAGGGGCGTTAAAGCCGGTTCGGAAAGTAGCATTGAAATCTCATTCATGTTCAAAGGCGTCCGCTGCCGAGAACGGATCGCTCTCAAGCCCACGCCCGCTAATCTAAAGCGCAGGAGTATCGATAGATTTTTTCTTACCGTTTCTCTCACCAAAACCCGGTGAAAGAAAAAGGGGTTAGTGAACGCTATCACTAACCCCTTTATGTTTATTGGTCGGGACGGAGTGATTCGAACACTCGACCCCTTGCACCCCATGCAAGTACGCTACCAGGCTGCGCTACGCCCCGACAAGAATGAAATTATAGCAGAACGATTAATTTTTTTCCTTGTATGCTCTACACCGTCCAGGGCGATTGCGCCGTCCAATGATATCGTGCGACGCTACGCTGTGCCGGTACGGCAAGAATTGCCGCAGCTACACCAGCTTCTATGGAAAAAAGGCTACGGAAATTCTTTGCCTGATTGGCTCAACGGCCCCAGAGGTGCAAGCGATATTGGGCGCAACACGGCTCCACTGGGGCATCAAAATGGATTGCACAGTTGCATGGACGTGGCCTTTTGTAAAGACGTCAGCGCCATTCACCTGCGTTATGCGGCGGCAAATTTGGGTGTGGTACGCAAACTAGCTATATAAAATATTTAGAGTTGCTCCTATCATCAATTTTTTTGTGGATTCATACATTGTGGATGCATAAAATACATCTGCGATAATCAGAAATTATCAATCATTTATATGCCTATCAAAATCAGTCAAGAATTTGACGGCGGTGCGATTGAAGTGTTGCGCACCGATAATCCTCAGGCAATCGACCTCAATATTCGTAAAGACTCACATGCAAATTTTTTGCAATGGTTCTATTTCAGGTTGCAGGGAGCAGCCGACAACGCGTGCATCATGCGCTTTCTCAATGCAGGTCAGGCGACATATTCTACGGGCTGGGAAAATTATCAAGCGGTAGCCAGTTATGATCGTATTGATTGGTTTCGCGTACCGACCGCTTATGATGGGCAAGTCATGACGATAATGCACACTCCAGAACATGATAGCGTCTATTATGCGTATTTCGAACCTTATTCTTGGGAACGGCATTTGGATTTGCTCGGACGCGCTACGATGTCGCCATTAGCTCGGCTGCTTGACCTTGGTAGTACTGTCGAAGGACGTGACATGAATGCGGTCATTGTAGGCAACCCGTTCGCTGCGCAGAAAATATGGGTAGTTGCGCGACAACATCCTGGTGAAACGATGGCGGAATGGTTTGTTGAAGGCATGCTCAATGCGCTTCTAGATCCTACAAATGAAATTGCTCGCCTACTGAGGAAATACGCAGTATTTTACATCGTACCTAATATGAATCCGGATGGTGCAATTCACGGTAACTTGCGCACCAATGCTGCAGGGGTAAACCTGAATCGCGAGTGGATGGCGCCGTCAATGGATACAAGCCCTGAAGTATTTGTCGTCAGGGACAAAATCCATGAAACGGGATGCAATCTGTTTCTTGACATACATGGCGACGAAGCGCTGCCTTATGTCTTTGTTGCGGGTAACGAGATGCTTGAAAATTTCAGTTCCCAGCAGGCCATGGAGCAAGAGATTTTTATTACGCATTTTAAGCAAACCAGCCCTGAATTTCAGTCTGAACATGGATATCCAGCCGGTAAATACCAAGCAGATACGTTGAAGCTGGCATCCAAATATATTGGCCATACATTCAAATGCATTTCACTGACGTTGGAAATGCCTTTCAAGGACAATGCCAATCTACCGGATATCCGAGCTGGCTGGAATGGCGCACGCAGCGCAGAGTTGGGGCAGGCGATTTTGTCTCCAATATTGCATGCGGTGGCGCCAGCATCGTGAGTATCGAAACCGAGCACAAATTCCTAGTTCAGAATCATCGTTGAAAGGTGCTCGGCAGGATGTGCTAACTCGCCGAGGTTACCTATCTTCGTATCGTGGCCGTGTAGTACAGGTGCGTATTGAAGGGAAGGCAGCAATGTTAGCGGCGTGCATTTGCCGCTAATGAAAATGTCCCGACGATGGAAGTACATCCTCTGGCATCTGTGCGTGTACCGGTTCAGCTTCCATGTCCAAAAAAAGTGGAGCACCGCAATCTTCGCACGACTCCATGGGGAAAAAGCCTTCATGGTACTTAATATGCGTGACGCCGCAATCTTGCAACAAGGTCATGATTTCTTCCAGCGTTGTACGTGATTTTTGCTCCGTCATGATGTCAGTGTTGCCTTGCTCTTCTATCAGAAGTTCGAGCGGTTGATCTTCGGCTTCCTGCCCGTAGAGCGGCCACACCAAGCCGTATACGACCTCCAGACTTTGGTGCAGGCAAAATCCGACGCGGTATTCATCGATGCGATTATCCGATGACTGTTCGCCGAAACCGCCTATAGTCACTTGCAGGGAATTCGCTGCAATATTAAGAGCGTGGGTAATGTAGTGAACGGCCGCCCGGATCGAAGCAGGTCGAATCTGCCTATCAGCTTCGCGACATGCGGCATGATAGGCATTCGGAAGCAGTAATTCGACACCGCACCCAGGCAGCAAGCGTTTGATACTTGGTAGCGCTTGGGTTTCCCATTGCAGGGATATGGCTTGTCGATCGCCGGGATTCAGTGATTCCTGCCACCGAAAAATAGGCTGCCCTTCCGGTACTACTGCGACAGCAAGCAGATAGCGCGTATCTGCGAGAAAAGGGACAGTTTCGGGTGAACTTGTAGGTGCCCGGCCGGAAGCACCTTTGAGAGCCGTCTGGGCAAGGCTCGTGGTAAGTGCCAGCGTTTCGGCATGTGTGCGCGGTAATTGATCAATCGCAAACAGGGCAGGCACCATTGTCATTCGGGTATTCTGTGCTAGAACGTGTGCATATAGATGTACGGAAAGTGTTGATAGAATATCTGATGGAATCGGTCCGGACGCAATTGAAAATCGCGTCCATGCAAGAATTGGCGCAGCTATCAGCAACGCATCATAACGAATGCTGTTATGTTCAATGCTGCAACATTCACTGATTGATTCCACTGAATCCATCAGTGCATCGTAGGCATCTGAGCGAAGCTTATATGTATGTTCAAGTGCGGTATCTATGACGCTTTGCTGGTTATTCTTTAGAAGCTTGAGCAATAGTGCATCCAGATTTCGTTCCCAGCCTCGTTCCTCCAGCCGGCTAGCAGCCTGCATGACAGCTTGTGCGTAGATTATGAGACGCTGTCCATCGGCGGAAAGTTTTTGGACGGATCGTGTGGGTGCATGACGCATAATACGTTGACTTTGAAGTAAAGCTAAGGAACCGTATTGTAGTGGATTCGCACGCATTGATCGTGCGAGCGTCAAAAAAGCCCTACAGTAGTACTATGCTGCTTTCCAATAGAGCAAATTATTTTGATGCTGCCGCTGGCGTTGCAATATGTACAAAGTCAGGTTCCAATTGGAACACGAAGAGAATAATTGTTGCAGTAATTAATAAAAACGCCGGACGATGCCGGCGTTTATCCTGCTCAATAAACTCTATACATGTAAAATCTTACGGTTCGCTTGCATCGCAGTGTTTATAGGAATTTTAGGCTAAACAACTGTCAAAAACCTGAGTGGTACGATCGCACTGCGTACTCCATTATGCAAGCTTTTGGTGCGGCCCTCAGGCCGCGAGTAATTGCCTGAGGACAAAAGGCAGAATACCGCCGTGCTTGTAGTAATCTACTTCGATCGGTGTATCAATTCGCAGCAGGACCGTGACTTCCTGCTTTTGACCATTACTACGGTTGATTACCAGTGTTACTTCTTGCTGCGGCTTGATTTCGCCCTCGATACCTTGCAAGTCAAAGCTTTCATCACCCTTGATGCCTAGTGTCTGCACGCTGTCGTCGCCAATGAATTGTAGCGGCAGTACGCCCATGCCGACCAGATTCGAGCGGTGGATGCGTTCGAACGAGCGCGCGATTACCGCCTTGACGCCCAACAATTGCGTACCCTTGGCAGCCCAGTCACGCGAGGAGCCAGTACCGTACTCCTCGCCGCCGAATACCATGGTCGGTACACCATCATCAATGTACTTCATCGCAGCATCGTAGATTGACATTTCGCCGCCGTTCGGTTGGTAGATCGTGATGCCACCTTCAATACGCGAACCGTCCGGCTTGGCTGGAATCATCAAGTTCTTAATGCGTACGTTGGCAAAGGTGCCTCGCATCATGATTTCATGGTTGCCGCGGCGCGAGCCATAGGAATTGAAGTCAGCTTTCTGCACGCCGTTCTCCAGCAGCCATTTGCCGGCCGGGCTGGATTCCTTGATCGAGCCGGCCGGGGAGATATGGTCTGTCGTGATTGAATCACCGAATACGCCTAGTGCACGCGCGCCTATAATGCCGGTGGCAGCGGCTTTGGGCTCCATGTTGAAATCCTGGAAAAATGGAGGTTCGGCTATGTAGGTCGATTTCGGCCAATTGTAGACTTGGCCGTCAGCCACGCCCTTGATCTGCTCCCACAATTTGCCCGGAGCATCTTTAACGTCCGCGTAGTTATCCTTGAAAGTCTTGGAATTCATCGCAAACTTCATCAATTTACCGATTTCTTGCGATGTTGGCCAGATATCACCCAAGTAAATATCCTTGCCCTTGACGCGGCCAACCGGTTCGGTCATCAGGTCTCGTGTCATATTACCGGCAATTGCGTAGGCAACTACCAGCGGCGGCGACGCGAGGAAATTAGAGCGGATATTGGGGTGAATGCGTGCCTCGAAATTACGGTTACCGGATAATACAGCGGAAGCAACGATGTCGTTCTTGACGATCGCTTCGTTCATCGCTGGTGTCAGGTCGCCAGCGTTGCCTATACAGGTGGTGCAGCCGTATGCTGTCACGCCAAAGCCAAGTTTTTCCAAGTAGGGCAGTAGGCCGGAGGCTTCAAGATACTTGGTCACGACACGGGAGCCAGGAGCGAGCGACGTCTTGATGTGCGGCGCGACCTTCAGGCCAGCTTCAACAGCCTTCTTCGCCAGTAAGCCGGCGGCTAACAGTACGCTCGGATTTGATGTATTGGTGCAGGATGTAATCGCGGCGATCAGTACGTCTCCGTTCTTTACTTTTACGCCATCTGTATTCTCATATACCGCGTCAAGATCTTCCGATTTCTTGTTGAAGCCGTTTTCCGATACCGGTTTGGAGAACAGATCGGCGAATGTCGATTTGACGTTACTGATTTCAATCCGGTCCTGAGGACGCTTCGGACCGGCGAGCGACGGAGAGACGGAACCGAGATCAAGCGCAACCACATTGGTGTAATCGATTTCGCCAGATTTCGGAATGCCGAACAGTTTCTGTGCCTTAAAATAGGCTTCGAATGCATCGATTTCAGCCTTGCTACGGCCAGTGCCCTTGAAATAAGCAATAGTCTGATTGTCAACCGGGAAAAAACCCATGGTCGCGCCATATTCTGGTGCCATGTTGGCGATCGTTGCGCGATCGGTCAGCGAGAGAGATTCAGTGCCTTCTCCAAAGAATTCGACGAACTTGCCAACTACTTTTTCCTTGCGTAGCATTTCGGTAATGGTCAACACTAGATCGGTCGCGGTGACGCCTTCGCGTAACTGGCCGGTCAGGTTTACGCCGATCACATCCGGTGTCAGAAAGTACACCGGCTGACCCAGCATGCCGGCTTCCGCCTCAATGCCACCTACGCCCCAACCAACCACGCCGATGCCGTTGATCATCGTTGTATGGGAGTCAGTGCCAACTAGCGTGTCCGGGTAATAGATATTACCGTTCTTGTGCACGCCACGCGCCAAGTATTCTAGATTGACCTGATGTACGATGCCGAAACCCGGTGGTACCACGCGGAAAGTATCGAACGCCTGCATACCCCATTTCATGAACTGGTAACGCTCGTTATTGCGCCCGAATTCCAGCTTCATATTGAGTTCCAACGCTTTTTTCTCGCGGAAATGATCAATTTGTACCGAGTGATCGACTACCAGATCGACTGGTACCAGCGGTTCGATATTTTTTGGATTCTTGTTCATTTTGGCTGCGACGCCACGCATCGCAGCCAAATCTGCCAGCAAGGGTACGCCGGTAAAGTCCTGCAACACCACGCGTGCAACGACGAACGGTATTTCATCGGTGCGTGCGGCAGTCGCGCTCCAGTTCGCGAGTTGTTTTACATGCTCCTCAGTTACCTTCTTGCCGTCGCAGTTGCGCAGTACGGATTCCAGCACGATGCGAATTGAAATCGGCAGACGCGAAATATTTACGCCAAGTTTTTTGCCAAGAGCCGGAAGCGAATAAAACTGACCCTTTCTGGAATTCGAAATGGCGAATTCCCTTGGCTTGCTTAAAGTATTAGTATTGCGGGACATAACCTCTCCTTGGATTACAAAGACGCTGATTTTAAATTGGCTGCATATTTTCTTGTCGCGTGCAGGATGTCGTATCTTTTGTAAACATCCTTTTTGATGAGGTCTTAACCTTTTGGCATATCCTGAGTTTGTGGAGCCATTTGCTGCGCACTTCTGCATTCATTGGCGAGTTGCTGTCCTTTTTTTCCATCGAGCAATATACTTTTGGTCGGAATGCCGATCCAGATTAGGCCAAGCTTGCGGTTTTCAAAACGATTGGCGCCCGTGCTGGTTTCCACTCGGCTCATGCGATGTAATCGGTGCTTCCAGCGCAAGGCGATATGGTTAGCATCGCTGGCATTCTGGTAAATCGTTAATTTATTTCCAAGTTCACAATTGAATTCCGTGCTTGACGATGTGCTAGTGTCCGGCTCTTTGTCATCTTCATCGGTAGCGGTTGATTCCGATTTAGCCAGTGGCGTCTTTTTTGCTTGCTTTTGTACGGCCTTTTGCGCAGTGCGAGAAGTATTTTGCGCTTGCGTCTGTTGCATCCCGATTACCATGCCGGTAGCCAGAAGTAGGGATAATATTTTTTTCATGAGCATGTCTCCTTCTATAGGTGTTTTATCTATCTTTAAGATAAGTAACTCTTAATTTCCATAAGAGAGTGACGGCCGATTCAGATGGCGGCAAACCACTCGATTTTCATGCTGTAATATCATCAATAGTATTAATAGCCGGTGTGGTGATGCAGTTTGCTATTATGCTGTATCGGTCCTAGCGTAGGATTCAACCTTCGGTCAGGATCAGCAATGCTTCATTGATTTCGAACATGCATGGAGAGAGATTTTACAATTGGTTTGATCTGGTTCGGATAAATGCTACACACTCTTACATACCTAAATTCCGCTATCGCATGGTGGGTGTTATTTGTGACAATTGTAGCGTCGTTGAATTCAGTCGCCACACTATATATAAGATACAAGAGGGATTCGCAGTGTGCATGAAAGCTTGCCGCAATTTCTAATTTGGTGCGCACCAAGAGAAGATGCAAAAATTGCACGGCAAACATCCTGTAGCTGCAAGGATTGGACCTTAGCGTGTGGATACAAAATCGACAATGCCAAATGGCATGCATTCTACCTGCTGCACAGTGGCTATTGCATGCGTATTAACAATACACCATGACACCATGGGCTTTGATCAGTCCGTGGACTGATAAGCTTTTACGTAGATGATGGTTGATTAGATTGAGTACGCAGGTTATTCATTGAAGTCTTCAGCTTCGGATGCGACCAAATACGCCACTCGCTTTCCAGCGCCTTCGTAAAGAACTTTAATAGCCTGTTCAACCCAGCTGCTAGATGTGGCATGCACTCGTGCACCTACGCAGCTGAAGTAATTTTGATCGTCTTGGACAAACGAAACTCCAGCTACACATGCAATTCTTCATAACCGAAGCTGGCGCCATCTCCGTAATTAAGGATGATGCTAAAAATGGGGCCAAGTTTTTATTGTACAACGAGCGACTTGTGGATCAGTTTTTTAGAGCCAACATAATGATTGTAGGTTGGTATTGAAACCAGCTGGTGCTTGCTTTGGAATAAAACCTTGGATTAATGCATGTGCAGCACTGATTCAGACGTGATGCAATGATCCAGCTTGAAAATGGACAAGTGACGTTCTAACCTCGTCGCTTGTCCAATCGTTACGGGGTCAGCCTACCAGATGTTTCACGCCATCACGCTCTTCCATCAACTCCTTGAGCGTGAAATTAATGCGTTCTTGAGAGAACGGATCGATTTCCAGGCCCTGAACAATCTTGTACTCGCCGTTTTCGGTAGTTACCGGGAAACCGAACAAGGTATCCTTCGGGATGCCGTAGGAGCCATCGGATGGAATACCCATTGTGGTCCATTTGCCATTAGTGCCGAGTACCCAATCGCGTACATGATCAATAGCGGCGTTGGCTGCAGATGCTGCAGAAGACAGGCCGCGTGCATCGATAATTGCGGCACCGCGCTTGCCAACGGTCGGTAGAAATATATCCTTGTTCCAGACGTCATCGTTAATCATTTCCTTGACTGACTTGCCGTCAACGGTTGCGAAGCGATAGTCTGCGTACATTGTCGGCGAGTGGTTGCCCCACACGCACAGCTTTTCGATGGCGGCAACCGGCTTACCGATCTTGGCAGCGATTTGCGACAATGCGCGATTATGGTCTAAGCGCAGCATCGCTGTGAAGTTCTTCGCCGGCAGGTTCGGTGCCGATTTCATTGCGATGTAAGCGTTGGTGTTGGCTGGATTACCGACCACTAACACTTTGACATTACGTGAGGCGACAGCGTCGAGCGCCTTTCCTTGCACCGTAAATATCTGTGCATTAGCTTCAAGCAGATCCTTGCGTTCCATGCCTGGGCCGCGTGGGCGGGCACCGACCAACAATGCGACATCAGCATCCTTAAATGCGGTCATCGGATCACTGTGCGGAGTCATGCCCGCTAGCAGCGGGAATGCACAGTCGTCGATTTCCATCATGACGCCCTTAAGTGCCTTTTGTGCTTTTTCATCCGGGATTTCGAGTAACTGCAAGATAACCGGTTGATCCTTGCCGAGCATGTCGCCGTTGGCGATGCGAAATAGTAGTGAGTAGCCGATTTGGCCGGCGGCGCCAGTAATAGCAACGCGCATGGGGGCTTTAGCCATGTTGAATCTCCAAGGTAGTAGTGAAAACAATGTAGAAGCTTGGTTAATTATTTGATGAGCCTGTTATGATACCGGTGAAAACTTCGCAAGCACAGTATGTTGCCCGAAAGGGGTGCACAATATTGCTTGCATGTTCAAGCTACCATCCTTGTACGCAGAATAATAATTTCGCCTTGAAGATTGTAAAAATACTACGAATCTCAAGGCATTCCGGAAAATCAAAGACTTTCAAAAATAGCTGGCAGCGGAGAAAATTGGTAACTTTGCAACTAAAGCTCATATGTATTGACCATTTGGAGCTACGAGCATTGCATGATAGTAAGGGTGCACGCGAGTGTAGGCTTGCTAAATAACCCTGTCAATGGCTATCTTATGTCTTATATAAGACATATCACCAATAACTTTTTGCTGGACGGCAATAGGTCTTTTATGGTGAAATCAGTACTTATGAGTTCCTTCCCGTCCCATCTATCCAATGCTGGCGCATCCGTCACAGGGGGCGGAGCATCTTCTTCCGGAGTTTCGCCTACCTTCAGTCCGCTCTACCAGCAAATCAAGGCACTCATTACGCAAAGCCTGCAATCCGGCGAATGGAAACCAGGTGAATTAATTCCTAGCGAAGTTGAATTGGCAAGCCGTTTCAAGGTTAGTCAAGGCACCGTGCGTAAGGCGATTGATGAGCTTTCCGCGGAAAACTTGGTGGTGCGCCGTCAAGGTAAAGGCACTTTTGTCGCAACTCACCATGAGGCCAAAGCTCAATTTCGCTTCTTGCGCCTAATGCCTGATACTGGTGATCCGCATTATCCTGAAAACAGGATCATCGAGGTCAAACGTTTACGTGCGCAAGCGGAAATTGCGCGTCAATTGGATATCAAATCGGGCGATTCGGTAATTTTTATCAGGCGTATTCAATCTTTTGATGGCACTCCGACGATCTTGGAAGAGTTGTGGCTTCCCGGAGTGATATTCAGGGGGTTGACAGCAGAGCGTCTGGCTGAATATAAGGGGCCGATGTATGGCTTGTTTGAAAGCGAATTTGGTACGCGCATGATCCATGCTGTGGAAAAAATTCGCGCAATCGCGGCTGATCAATGCATGGCCGAACTCCTTGCAACGCCAATGGGCACGCCGTTATTGTGTGTTGAGCGTGTGTCATACACCTATGGAAACAAGCCTGTGGAAGTGCGTCGGGGCTTATATTTGACGAACAGACATCATTATCAGAACGAGTTGAGTTGATAAAGCAGCTAATAGCAGGAAAACTAACGATTATTGACCTTGACAAACGAAAATGTTGTCAATTGTGCTGAATATATATTGGTGTGCTGCACAAAATAGGTGAAAATTACGTGATTATTAAGTTCGGAGGTCGGGTTCATGTCTGAGATAACAAAAAACAGGCCGCAATTTCGTAACATTCATGTTACGCAGCTTGCGAGCTACCGCTTGCCACTGGCAGGTCTGATTTCAATTTTACATCGCATCAGCGGTTTTCTGATGTTTTTGCTGCTGCCTCTGATTCTGTTCCTGCTCGAGAAAAGCCTGACCTCAGAAATTTCGTTCGAGTATTTCAAAGGATTTGCCTCTCACTGGTTTATAAAGCTGATTATTCTTGCGCTTTCCTGGGCTTATCTCCATCATTTTTGCGCAGGTATCCGTCATTTGATCATGGATCTGCATTTCGGCCTTGACAAAGATGGCGCGCGTAAATCAGCGGTTGGTGTATTTGCCGTCAGCTTGCCGTTAGCTGTACTGATTGCTTTGAAATTGTTTGGGGTGCTCTAAATGGTGAATGACAATATTGGAACGAAACGCTTAGTCGTCGGTGCTCATTACGGACTAAGGGACTGGTTGGCGCAACGCGTGACGGCGATCGTGATGGCGCTCTATACAGTGATTCTGCTGGTGACTTTCCTAACTGGAAATAACTTCAGCTATGAGGGCTGGGCAGGCCTGTTTGCGCAGCAGTGGTTCAAGATCGCCACCTTCGTGGCTTTCCTGGCGTTGTTCTATCATGTTTGGGTCGGTGTGCGCGATATCTGGATGGATTACATTAACCAATCCGTCGGACTGCGTCTTGCCTTGCAAATTGCCACAATTCTGTGGTTGGTCGGTTGTGCCGGTTGGGCGGTACAGATTCTCTGGAGAGCGTAAATCGTGGCAGCAATTAAATCCTCCATTCCTTCCCGCCGTTTTGATGCGGTTATTGTTGGTGCCGGCGGTTCGGGTATGCGCGCTTCACTGCAATTAGCTGAGGCAGGCCTGAACGTCGCAGTGCTATCCAAGGTTTTTCCGACTCGTTCGCACACGGTCGCTGCGCAGGGCGGCATCGGCGCTTCGCTCGGTAATATGTCTGAAGATGGCTGGTACTGGCACATGTTCGACACCGTAAAGGGCGGTGACTATCTTGGCGACCAGGACGCGATCGAATTCATGTGCCGCGAGGCGCCAAAAGTTGTGTATGAACTTGAGCATTTCGGCATGCCGTTCGACCGCAACCCGGACGGCACGATTTATCAACGTCCGTTTGGCGGCCATACCGCAAACTTCGGGGAAAAGCCTGTGCAGCGTGCCTGTGCAGCCGCCGATCGCACCGGTCACGCGTTACTGCACACGTTATATCAGCGTAATGTACGTGCCAAGACACACTTCTTCGTCGAATGGATGGCAATCGATCTGATTCGTGATGCGGATGGTGATGTGCTGGGCGTGGTCGCCCTGGAAATGGAAACCGGCGATGTAATGATGTTGGAAGCCAAGACGACCCTGTTCGCCACTGGTGGCGCGGGGCGCATTTTTGCTGCTTCTACCAATGCCTTTATCAATACCGGTGACGGCCTCGGCATGGCGGCGCGTGCCGGCCTACCGATACAGGATATGGAATTCTGGCAGTTCCATCCGACAGGCGTATCCGGCGCCGGGGTATTGATTACTGAAGGCGTGCGTGGTGAGGGCGGCATCCTGATCAATTCCAGTGGCGAGCGTTTCATGGAGCGCTACGCACCTACGCTGAAGGATCTGGCTCCGCGTGATTTCGTGTCTCGTTCGATGGATCAGGAAATCAAGGAAGGCCGTGGTTGCGGCCCGAACAAGGACCACGTTTTACTTGACTTGCGTCATATCGGTGCTGATACCATCAAAAAACGCCTACCGTCAATTCTAGAAATCGGCCACAAATTCGCCAACGTCGACGCGACCAAGGAGCCGATTCCAGTAGTGCCGACGATTCACTACCAGATGGGCGGCATTCCGACTAATATCCATGGACAGGTTGTCGCGCCGGAGAACGGTGCACCGAACCAAGTAGTCAACGGCATGTATGCAATCGGTGAATGCGCCTGCGTCTCGGTGCATGGCGCGAATCGTCTCGGCACCAACTCACTGCTGGATCTGGTGGTGTTCGGCCGCGCTGCTGGTAATCATATTGTCGCTAGCAACCTTAGGGCAAAGAGTCACAAGCCGCTGCCGGCCGATGCGGCCGATCGCGCGATGGAGCGTCTGTCGCGCCTTGAAAACAGCACCGGCTCCGAGCGTGTACAGGATGTTGCCAATGCGATCCGATCGACTATGCAGCAGTACTGCGGTGTGTTCCGTACCGACGAATTGCTGCAAGCTGGCTACAAGAAGATCATGGAGCTTGACGAACGCCGCAAGCATGTGTCGTTTAAGGACAAGTCCAAGGTGTTCAATACCGCACGTGTCGAAGCATTGGAGCTGGATAACCTGATCGAGACTGCGAAGGCTACCATCACCTCTGCGGTTGCGCGCAAGGAGTCGCGCGGCGCTCATGCCCACCGCGACTACGAGAAGCGCGATGACAATAACTGGATGAAGCATACACTATGGTTCTCCGAAGGTAATCGCCTCGAATACAAACCTGTCAGAGTCAAGCCGTTGACGGTAGAAACCTTCGAGCCCAAAGCACGCACATTTTAATTTGCCGAGGACAGAGTGCCATAGGGCTTGGCGCTGTCCCGCAATATCAGACAAGAGATCCGAACATGGCACGTACTCTCAAATTCAAAATCTATCGCTACGATCCGGACAAGGATAGCAAGCCTTATATGCAGGACTTGACGGTGGAATTGCAGGACACCGACAAGATGCTACTTGATGCGCTGCAGCGCATCAAGTCGGACGTCGATGATTCGCTTGCATTGCGCCGTTCGTGCCGCGAAGGTGTGTGCGGGTCCGATGCGATGAATATCAATGGCAAAAATGGATTGGCCTGCACCACCAACCTTAATGAATTGACTGAGCCGATCGTATTGCGTCCGTTACCGGGACTGCCGGTTATCCGCGATCTGATCGTGGATATGACGCAGTTTTTCAAGCAATATCACTCGATCAAACCTTATCTTATCAATAACTCGATTCCCCCCGAGAAAGAACGTTTGCAGTCGCCAGCCGAGCGTGAAGAATTGGATGGTCTTTACGAATGTATCTTATGTGCGTGCTGCTCGACATCTTGCCCATCATTCTGGTGGAACCCGGACAAATTCGTTGGTCCGGCTGGGTTGCTGCAAGCCTATCGCTTTATCGCGGACAGTCGCGACGAAGCAACCGGCGAACGGCTTGATAACCTGGAAGATCCATACCGTCTGTTCCGTTGCCGTTCGATCATGAATTGTGTGGATGTATGCCCGAAGGGATTGAACCCGAACAGGGCAATCGGCAAGATCAAGGAATTGATGGTTCGGCGCGCAGTCTAGCGCATCAATTCTATTGTGGTGCAGAGATAAGCGAAAAACGGCGCTCTGCCTCAATATCCTGGGTGGAAGTGCAAATTGCTCCCATCTTGTTTCATCCGGCTTTCAAAAGACGAAAACCTGGAAGCCGCATGAAATAAATGCGAATGGAAATTTTATGCCTGGTACACATCAAGCCGACCCGGCCAATCGTGCACGTTTGCGCTGGCGTGCACGTCGCGGGTTGCTGGAAAATGATTTGATCATTACGCGTTTTCTGGATGCGCGCGAGGAAACCCTGACCGACGAGGAAGTTGACGCGTTTTCGCGTCTGATGGATCTGCCGGACAATGACTTGATGAATTTGCTATTGGCGCACAAGGAACCGGAAGGCGAGATTGATTCGCCTCATGTCCATGCATTGTTGGCGCAGTTACGCGACGCTTGATTTGTAACGGGTTTTCTATTTTTATTGACCTATCTATCGACTTACTGCTCACACGAAGGAAGAGCCATGACCAGTTCTGATACCAAAGCCACGCTGTCGTTTTCCGACGGCACTCCCTCGATTGATCTACCAATTTATAAAGGTTCCATCGGACCGGATGTAATTGACATCCGCAAGCTTTATGGCACCACAGGAAAATTCACCTACGATCCGGGCTTCATGTCGACTGCTTCTTGCAACTCGTCGATCACTTATATCGACGGTGACAAGGGTGAGTTGCTGTATCGCGGCTATCCGATTGAACAACTGGCGGTCAACTGCGACTTCCTCGAAACCTGTTACCTGCTTTTGAATGGTGATTTGCCGAATGCAGGCCAGAAGAAAACGTTTGTCGATACAGTCACCAAGCATACGATGGTACACGAGCAGATGCAGTTTTTCTTCCGTGGTTTCCGCCGTGACGCACATCCAATGTCAGTGCTGGTTGGCACGGTTGGTGCGCTAGCGTCCTTTTACCATGACTCGCTTGACATCAACGATCCACATCATCGCGAAGTATCTGCAATCCGCCTGATCGCGAAGATGCCGACATTGGTTGCGATGGCATACAAGTATTCGGTTGGACAGCCGTTCGTCTATCCACGCAACGATTTGTCGTACAGCGCAAACTTCATGCGCATGATGTTCGGCACACCGTGCGCGGAATACAAGATCAACGATGTGCTGGTTCGTGCGCTCGACCGTATCTTGATTTTGCATGCTGATCACGAGCAGAACGCGTCCACTTCGACCGTTCGCCTGTCTGGCTCCTCCGGCGCCAACCCGTTCGCCTGTATCGCTGCCGGTATCGCTTGCCTCTGGGGGCCTGCGCATGGCGGCGCCAATGAAGCGGCGCTGACAATGCTGAAGGAAATCGGTTCGGTCGACAAGATCGGCGAGTTCGTCAAACAGGTCAAGGATAAGAGCTCCGGTGTAAAATTGATGGGCTTCGGTCACCGTGTGTATAAAAACTATGACCCGCGCGCCAAACTGATGCGCGAAACCTGCTACGAAGTCCTCAATGAACTCGGACTGCAGAACGATCCTCTGTTCAAGCTTGCAATGGCGCTTGAAAAAGTTGCGCTGGAAGACGAGTATTTCGTGTCACGTAAACTGTATCCGAATGTTGACTTCTACTCCGGCATCGTACAATCCGCGCTTGGCATTCCTGTTGCGTTGTTTACCGGTATTTTCGCGATGGCGCGCACCGTAGGCTGGATTGCACAGTGGAACGAGATGATTTCTGATCCGGAGCAAAAAATTGGTCGTCCGCGCCAATTGTTTATTGGCTCGCCGAATCGTGATGTTCCGCCAATGGCCCAGCGTAGTTAAATATTCTTGACGCCAAAGAAGGCGAGCCCAACGGCTCGCCTTTCCTATTGAATTAACTGAATGTGCTATTCTAGCAAGCTGAAAAATATTTGAGATAGTATCGCCCTTCCCCACAACTTGATGTGCAATCCGCTAACCGGTCAGGCCGTGTCGCGGAAGGTTAATTAACCCGCTAATCTCGCGAAACGCGAAGAAAGGTGAGCAAAAGATGATGCAGCAGGATTTCTCCAACTCCTATTTGTTTGGGGGCAATGCTCCGTATGTTGAAGAACTATACGAGGCGTACCTCAATAATCCCGGTTCTGTTCCCGATAATTGGCGCACTTATTTTGATGCCATGCAGCATGTTCCTGCTGTTGATGGATCAAACCGGCCAGACGTCGCACATGCGCCTGTAATTGCATCATTTGCCGAGCGCGCAAAGCATGGTCCGATCCGCACCATTTCTGCAACTGCTGATGCTGAGATGGGGCGCAAGCGCGTCACTGTCACGCAACTGATTGCTGCTCATCGCTTTCTCGGTACTCATTGGGCCAATCTCGATCCGCTACAACGTCAGGAACGTCCGAACATTCCCGAGCTAGAGCCGAGTTTTTATGGCCTTACCGATGCCGATATGGACATCGTGTTTAATATCAGCAATACTTACTTCGGCCCGGAAACTGCTTCTCTGCGCGATCTCCTGCACGCTTTGCGTGACACTTATTGCCGCTCGATTGGTGCAGAATTCATGTATATCAGTGATCCAGCACAAAAGCGCTGGATACAAGAACGCCTTGAATCCGTACGTTCGACACCGGATTTTTCTGTTGAGAAGAAAAAACACATTCTTGATCGCCTGACAGCGGCTGAGGGCCTTGAGCGCTATCTTCACACCAGATATGTCGGCCAGAAGCGCTTCTCGCTAGAAGGCGGTGAAAGCTTCATTGCCGCGATGGATGAAACTATCCAGCGCGCTGGCGACAAGGGGGTGCAGGAAATCGTAATCGGTATGGCGCATCGCGGCCGTCTTAACGTGCTTGTGAATATTTTAGGCAAGACGCCGCAGGAATTATTCTTTGAATTCGAAGGCAAGCATGCCGATGATCTTCCTGCTGGGGATGTCAAATACCATCAGGGCTTCTCATCTGACATAACGACTCTAGGTGGACCGGTCCACTTGTCGCTGGCTTTCAACCCATCGCATCTTGAGATCGTCAATCCAGTTGTGGAAGGCTCGGTCAAGGCGCGGATGGAACGTCGCGGCGACAAGGATGGGTCACAAGTCCTGCCGATTCTGGTGCATGGTGATGCGGCATTCGCCGGGCAAGGCGTAGTGATGGAGACTTTGAACCTTGCACAAACCCGCGGCTATGGCACTGGCGGCACTCTGCATATCGTCATTAACAATCAGATTGGCTTTACTACTTCCGATCCACGTGATTCCCGCTCCACGCTGTATTGTTCTGACGTGGTCAAGATGATCGAGGCACCGGTATTGCATGTCAATGGCGATGACCCGGAAGCGGTGGTGTTTGCAACACAGATTGCGCTCGATTTCCGGATGGAATTCAATAAAGACATCGTTGTCGATATTATCTGCTATCGAAAATTGGGTCATAACGAGCAAGACACTCCGGCATTGACACAGCCGCTGATGTACAAGGAAATTGCCAAGCATCCGGGTACTCGCAAGCTGTATGCGGATAAGCTGGCTGTGCAGGCTATTGTTGCGCCGAACACCGGTGATACCATGGTCAAGGCATACCGTGATGCGATGGATGCGGGCAAGCATACTGTCGATCCCGTCATTTCCAATTTCAAGAACAAATATGCGGTTGACTGGATTCCATTCCTTAATCGCAAGTGGACTGATGCAGCTGACACCGCTGTGCCGCTAGCGGAATTGAAGCGACTTGCCGCGCGTATTACCGTAGCGCCTGATAATTTCAAACTCCATCCTTTGGTCGAGAAAGTGTTAGGAGATCGTGCTGCGATGGGACAAGGTGAGATGAATCTTGACTGGGGCATGGGCGAACATCTGGCTTATGCTTCACTGTTGTCGTCCGGTTATGCTGTGCGCCTGACTGGGCAGGATGCCGGACGCGGCACTTTCGTCCATCGTCATGCGGTCCTGCACGACCAGAACCGAGAGCGCTGGGATGCGGGTAGCTATATCCCGCTGCAAAACGTGTCCGACAAGCAGGCGCCGTTTACCGTAATTGATTCCGTCTTGTCCGAAGAAGCGGTACTCGCGTTCGAGTATGGTTATTCCAGCGCCGAACCTAATACGCTGACGATCTGGGAAGCACAGTTTGGCGATTTCGCCAATGGTGCGCAGGTGGTGATCGATCAATTCATCAGTTCGGGTGAGGTAAAGTGGGGGCGTGCTTCCGGTCTCGTGATGATGCTGCCGCATGGTTACGAGGGCCAAGGCCCGGAGCACTCGTCCGCACGTCCTGAGCGCTATCTGCAATTATGCGCCGACAATAATATGCAGGTAGTGCAACCGACGACTGCTGCGCAAATTTTCCATCTGCTGCGTCGTCAGATGATCCGGTTGTTCCGCAAGCCTTTGATCATCATGACGCCGAAATCGCTGCTGCGCAACAAGGATGCCGGCTCCCCGTTGTCGGAGCTTGCCAGAGGCTCTTTCCAGACGGTCATCGGTGAAGTGAGCGATCAGGTCGATGCGAAGAAGGTCAAGCGCATAATCGCCTGCTCCGGCAAGGTCTACTACGATCTGGTCAATGCGCGAAAGGAACGTGAATCGTCGGATATCGCAATCATTCGTGTTGAACAGCTATATCCGTTCCCACATAAGGCGTTTGCCGCAGAATTGAAGAAATTTCCGAATTTCACAGAGTTGGTGTGGGCTCAGGATGAGCCGCAAAATCAGGGTGCCTGGTTCCAGATTCAGCACAATATTTTCGAGAGCTTGGGCGAAGGGCAGAAACTTGCTTATGCCGGTCGGCCGGCAAGTGCATCACCTGCTGTCGGTTACTACGACAAGCACTACGCGCAGCAGAAAGCGTTAATTGATACGGCTTTTTCCAAGCTAAAAGGCTTTGTCCTGACAAAATGATGACCGGACGGTGCGCTAGAAACTGGCACACCGCACCAACAAACCGAAACGGAGAGTTATATGGCAATTCTTGAAGTCAAAGTTCCGCAGCTATCAGAGTCTGTGGCTGAAGCGACACTGCTGCAATGGCATAAAAAAGTAGGCGAAGCGGTCGTTCGCGACGAAAACCTGATCGATATCGAAACTGACAAAGTTGTTCTTGAACTGCCAGCCCCCAACGCCGGCATCATTACACAAATCATTAAACCGGATGGCAGCACAGTCGTCGCCGGCGAAGTAATCGCAATAATCGATACTGAAGCCAACGCAAGCGTGGCTGAACCAGCAAAAGCACTCGATACTGCGAAAGCCGTTGCCTCAAGTGCAGCTGTTGTATCGGCTTTTCCATTCAATACCTCTGCTGGAATTGCGATGCCGGCCGCCGCGAAAATGTTGGCTGACAACAATATGTCGCTCCCCCAGGTTGCCGGCACAGGTAAAGACGGACGCGTAACCAAGGGCGACGTAATCAATCAATTGGAAAAAAAGCCAGCACCTGTTGCAGTTCCTGCAACCAAACCTGCCAAGCCCGCATTACAGCAGGTTGCCGCACCGATTGGTATTGATCTCGCAGGCCGCCCTGAAGAACGGGTACCGATGAGCCGTTTGCGCGCGCGTATTGCAGAACGCCTTGTCGAGTCGCAATCGACCAATGCGATTCTGACTACGTTCAATGAAGTTAACATGCTCCCGGTGATCGAGCTGCGCAACAAGTACAAGGATAAGTTCGAAAAAGAACATGGTGTGAAACTCGGTTTCATGTCGTTTTTTGTCAAGGCGGCCGTAGCGGCGCTGAAAAAATATCCGATCATTAATGCATCGGTTGATGGTAACGATATTGTTTATCACGGCTACTTCGATATCGGTATTGCCGTGGGTTCGCCGCGCGGCCTGGTGGTGCCGATTCTGCGCAATACGGATCAGATGTCGATCGCCGATATTGAAAAGAAGATCGGTGAGTTTGGTGCCAAGGCGAAAGACGGCAAGCTGACCATGGATGATCTGACTGGAGGTACGTTCTCAATTTCCAATGGCGGCATATTTGGTTCGATGTTGTCGACTCCAATTATCAATCCGCCGCAATCTGCAATTCTTGGTATTCATGCAACCAAGGACCGGGCGGTCGTGGAAAACGGCCAAATCGTGATTCGTCCGATGAATTATCTCGCCATGTCCTATGACCATCGCATTATCGATGGTCGCGAAGCGGTACTGGGCCTGGTTGCAATCAAAGAAGCGCTGGAAGATCCGGCACGCCTGCTGCTTGACCTATAAATTGACTATGGCAAGGAGGCGCCGAACGCGCAAGTGATTGCTTGTCGTGCTCGTGCCTCTTCGTTTAAAAGGGATAACACAAAATGTCGAAAAATTTTGATGTGGTCGTAATCGGCGGCGGTCCCGGCGGTTATATTGCTGCCATTCGCGCGGCGCAATTGGGATTTAGTGTTGCATGCATCGATGAATGGAAAAATACAAAAGGTGGTGTGGCTCTTGGTGGCACGTGCACCAATGTCGGATGTATTCCATCAAAGGCATTGCTGCAATCGTCCGAGAACTATGAACACGCAGGACATTCTTTTGCCGAGCACGGTATTGAAGTCAAGGGCTTGGGGTTAAATCTCGGCCAGATGCTTGCGCGCAAGGATGCTGTTGTCAAGCAAAACAATGAAGGGATTGCGTATCTGTTCAAGAAAAACAAGGTAGCCTTTTTCCACGGACGCGGTTCATTTACAAAAAACGAGGCCGACGGATATGAAATCAAGGTTGCGGGCGCTGCGGAAGAAATTATTATCGGCAAGCACATTATTGTGGCAACCGGCTCCAATCCACGTGCTTTGCCGGGTACAGCGTTTGATGAAAAAATAATCCTGTCCAATACCGGCGCATTGTCCATCGGTGATGTGCCGGAAAGACTCGGTGTGATCGGTGCTGGGGTGATCGGACTTGAAATGGGTAGCGTGTGGCGTCGGCTCGGCTCGCAGGTCACTGTGCTTGAAGCATTGCCGTCCTTCCTAGGCGCGATTGACGAACAAATTGCGAAAGAAGCGCATAAGCTGTTCAAGAAGCAGGGGCTGTCCATTCATCTTGGTGTCAAGATAAACTCGATCACCGCAGGCGAGAAGGATGTTACCGTTGAATATACCGATGATCAGGGAACTGAGCAGAAAACGGTATTCGACAAACTGATTGTTTCAATCGGTCGCGTCCCCAATACAATTGGCTTGGATGGGGAAACCGTCGGTCTTAAACTGGATGAACGAGGTTTTATTGCAGTCGATGGCGATTGTAAAACGAATTTGCCAAATGTATGGGCCGTGGGTGACGTGGTTCGCGGCCCGATGCTGGCACACAAGGCGGAAGATGAAGGGGTTGCCGTTGCAGAACGCATTGCCGGGCAGCATGGTCATGTGAATTTCAACACGATTCCATGGGTCATTTATACATCGCCTGAAATTGCCTGGGTTGGAAAAACCGAGCAGCAATTGAAAGCGGCTGGCGTTGCATACAAGGCAGGTACTTTCCCGTTTGCGGCAAATGGCCGGGCGCGCGCATTGGGTGATACCTCGGGCATGGTGAAGTTTCTGGCTGACGCAAGGAGTGACGAAATTCTGGGCGTCCATATTATCGGTCCCATGGCGTCAGAGCTCATTTCAGAAGCAGTTGTCGCGATGGAATTCCGTGCTTCATCGGAAGATATAGCACGTATTTGCCACGCCCATCCATCGCTGTCGGAGGTAACCAAGGAAGCAGCACTCGCAGTAGAAAAGAGATCGCTTAATTTTTAAGGAGATTTGTCATGCGTATCCTGATCCTGTCAATGCTGTTGGCGCTTGTTGCCTGTGCCGCAACAGGATACGGAGGCGGCAGTGTGACGATTGAAACAACCAGTAAAGGGCAGGTTGTGACCGGAGCCAACTGTAGCGTCAGGACGAACGGCGGCAGCTGGAATCTGATTACGCCTGGTACGGTTATGGTTGGCGGCGCAAATGGCGATCTGCATGTGGTATGTGACAAGGCCGGTTATCGTACATCAGAGCTGGTGTTCACTCCGTCCGGTCGGTCTGCATCAAACATCGGTGTCGGCCTGGGCGGCGGCAGTGGGCATGTCGGGCTAGGCGTCGGAATGAACTTTCCTGTCATGTCGAGTGGTGACGGATATCCTCCACGGATCACGATTGATATGAGCCCGCAGCAATAATGAAGACGGTCCGGTATGGCGTGTATTCATATTGCTCCGAGTATCCGCCGGCGAAAGCGGATGTGTCAATTTCCGGACACTGATGATGGGCGAGTGATGTCTCGCCCGTTTTTTTACCGACATGGCCGTGCATGAATGCAGCCATGAATGCCGAATGAGAATAATTTGAAACAGATGAATGTCAGGGAGTGCTACGAGCATGCGTTATCCGAGCGTGATTTCAAGGCTGATGATGCACAGCGCATTGCAGTGGAGCGCCTTCAACAAGCATATGACGAATGGGTCGAATTCAAGGTGCAGCGCTCCAGCAAGCTTAAACGGCTACTCGTGCGACCTGAAGTCCCGCGCGGCGTATACATGTGGGGCGGTGTTGGGCGCGGCAAATCCTTTTTGATGGATAGTTTCTACTCTACTGTGCCCTTGATACGTAAAACGCGCCTGCATTTTCATGAATTCATGCGCGGCGTGCATCGCGAACTCGATACGCTGAAGGGTGTTGCCGATCCACTTGATGAGGTCGCGCGCCGAATTGCCAAAAAATATCGCTTGATTTGTTTCGATGAATTTCATGTGTCGGATATTGCCGATGCGATGATTCTCTACAATCTGCTCAAGGCATTGTTCGATCTTGGGGTTTCCTTCATCATGACCTCGAATTATCAGCCAGATACTCTCTATCCTGATGGATTGCATCGCGACCGTATACTACCGGCGATTCGCTTGCTGAAGGATAGGCTCGATATATTGAATGTCGATGCCGGTATGGATTATCGAAAACGTGCCCTATTGCAAATGGAGGTTTACCATATGCCGCTGGGCGCGGAAACAGATCGCGCGTTGCGGCATGCGTTTGTACGTCTTGCAGAGACTGCGGATGAGGATCCTTGTATCCATATTGAAGCGCGCGAAATCAAGGCACTGCGGCATGCCGGTGGCATCGTCTGGTTTGATTTCGCAACACTGTGCGGCGGGCCGCGTTCGCAGAATGACTATCTGGAAATTGCAAGCCGTTTCCACACTGTTATCCTGTCCGGCATTCCGCAACTATCGGCAGCAATGTCATCCGAAGCGCGTCGATTTACTTGGGTGATCGACGTATTTTACGATCGTAAAGTAAAGCTTCTGATGTCGTCCGAAGTCAGGCCGGAAGAACTCTATACAGAAGGTATCCTGGCTCAGGAATTTCATCGAACGGTTTCCCGCATCATCGAAATGCAATCCAAGGAATACATGGAAGCCGAGCGGCGCGATATTGCTGATGCAATTGTCTGATCTGGAACGGGAATTTCAATAATGCATTTGATCTTGGGCTTGTTGCATTATCCATTCTTGTTTTGGCAATCGCCGATGGTAGCAATCATCTTGTGCATAGTGACAGCCAGCCCGGTGTTTGCACAGATTTCCGCAGCCAGCAAGATGGAGCAGGCTGATTCAGTCGAATCGATTCAATCAATCGACATCGCAGATCAGGTATTGCGCGAGGCAAAACAAAAGCGTCTTGCTGCTGATCAGCGTTTTGCTCAGGAAGAAAATGCTTGTTATGAGAAGTTCTTTGCCAACGCGTGCGTGCAGGATGCAAGAGAGAATCGGCGCCTGGTATTGATGAAAATTCGCACTATCGAAGTTGAGGCAAATGCGTTCAAGCGCCGTGTGCACAGTGAAGAGCATGATCGGAAAGTGGCGGAAAAATATGCGCAACGCGAGCATGAACGCAATCAGCGCAGTGCTGAGCAGGTGCGAAGCGAACGTGGAATGATTAAAGAGCCGACGCATACTACGGCAAGTGCTGGAAATGATCGGGATATACAGCAAAACTACATCGAGGAACATGATCAGCGCGTTGTGCAGCATCAGGCCAGAATTAAAGATTTAAAACTCAAAGAGGCCAGGAATGCACGGCAGCGAGCAAAGAATATCGCCGCATATCAAAGAAAAGCACATGATGCCGAAGTACGGCAGCGCGAAATCGCTGCCAAGAAATCAGAAGATGATAAAAAATAATCGTCGTAGTGAATGCGCTTTTACTGCAACTAATTGCCTGTGTCGCCTTCCATTTATGGCGCTGGCAAGAAAGAACACGTATTGCAGCATGCCATGACGGGCATTAAACCGCGCGCCGCATTTTCTTGATTTTATAATCCTTTATTTCCTTGGGAGGGATAACCAGTTTGATGATTGCCATGCTGCAGTTATCCGCAGGAGACCCGGCCGCTCGGGCACGCGCTTTCTTGATCAACATTTCCGCCGCCTGACGTGGGGTGTTCATGACAATCGCAGCACCCAGTTCACAGTCAGTAAAATACTGCCATAAACCATCGGAACAAAGCAGAAACGCATCGCCGGCTTTCAGGCCGTCATGGCGTTTGATGGTAACAAAAGGTCTGTTTTCACCAATCCCGATTGCATTGGTAAGCATGCCTGAAAAATGGTGGCTTTTTGCGTCTTCCCTTCTCGTCAGCCGGCCTTCACTGGCAAGCTTTTCAATGTAGGAATGATCGACTGTGCGCTCGACGCAGTTCGGCCCACTGAAACGGTATAAGCGTGAATCGCCGGCATGTGCCCAGATTGCATTGCCTTCTGACGTTAGTATCAGAATGACAAGCGTACTGTGACGTTCTTTTTCTGAAGAAATATGGCTTAGCCGAATAATCGTGTGCGCCTCATGTGCAATCGATTCCAGCATGGTTTCGATGTTATCTGTAAGCGGAGAAAATCTTTCGAAAATCTGTTGCGCTGTATGAATTACCTGTTCTGCTGCCAGTGCGCCACCATTAAGATCACCCATTCCATCCGCCAATACAGCCATCATGTACCCGGTCGCCTTGGGCGCAACAAATAATGCGACCCGGTCCTGTTGCTCGGGACGATCACCTATATGCTGCGCGGTTCCCGCTTCGATCTTGTATTGGTTCATGCGCAAAAGTAAATTGCATTAAGGAAACATGTTGCTATTGGGTTTCAAATTATTGCATGTATCTTCATGTTTCCAGATATTTGAGAACTTTAAATTGTAAGCAGATTTAACATTTATCCATTTTGCAAGGTGCGGCTATGCATCTTCAAGGTAGTTCACATCAGTTTGATGAAAAGGGATACTGGGCAGGATAAAATTTTTCTTTAGTATTTCCATCGCAAAATACAGTTGGATAATTTGCACATACAGTATCATTGCTTATACATTTGGCGCTAACACATGATTATGAGTTCACCCGAAGAGACGCAACGCCGCATTATTGAGCTCGAAATAGAGCATCGTGATCTGGACGCCGTGATCGATATGATTGCTGGCGATATTCGACATGATGAACTACAGTTGCGTCGCCTGAAAAAGCGGAAGCTCCAATTGAAAGACCATATTACCCTGTTAAAAATGCAGCTTATTCCTGATATCCCGGCATGAGAGCGGACATTCGCAGGAAATTGCGTTAATACGATCGATCGTATTGTTGGGCTATTCGGTTTTCCTTTGTTTCCTTCTTTAAAACCCAGCCGTTCGTATTCTCCAATAGCTTATTTTGACCGAAGACAATTCTGTATTAAACATACCGGACGGGCACGACTCTGAAATCGATCAGCTGTTTGGCTCCAATGGCTCGTTGGCGAATGCTATCGGTGGATTTCGTCCGCGCCAGTCGCAAACCGAAATGGCTAAAGCCATTGCGCAAGCCATTGCGCAGCAAAAAACACTGATTGCAGAAGCAGGCACAGGTACCGGAAAGACATTCGCTTATCTTGTACCGGCATTGCTGTGGGGCGGTAAGGTACTGATCTCTACCGGGACCAAGAATCTGCAGGATCAATTGTATTTGCGCGATATTCCTACGGTACGCAATGCATTGCATGCCCCGGTTTCAGTGGCATTGCTGAAAGGACGTGCCAACTATGTGTGCCATTTTCACTTGGAGCGTACACGGCAGAATGGCCGTCTGACCTCGCGCGACGATGTAGGCCATTTGCGTGAAATTTCCCGGTTCATGAAAACTACCTCCACAGGCGACAAGGCGGAGTTGGCCAGGGTTCCGGAAAACGCCCTGATCTGGAATCTCGTGACCTCGACGCGTGACACCTGTCTGGGGGCAGAGTGCCAGTTTTACCAGGATTGTTTTGTGATGAAGGCGCGCAAGGAAGCGCAACAGGCGGACGTGGTGGTCGTCAATCATCATCTTTTCTTTGCCGACGTTGCATTGAAGGAAACTGGTGTGGCCGAACTGCTGCCTTCTGCAAACACTGTTATTTTTGACGAAGCGCATCAGTTGCCGGAGACGGCGACCTTGTTTTTTGGCGAGACCGTATCCACTTCACAGATTCTGGAACTCTGTCGCGATGTATTAGCAGAAGGCTTGGTGCATGCGCGCGACGGCGCCGAATGGGCGAAAGCTGTAATGCCGGTGGAGCGCGCGGCGCGCGATCTGCGGCTGACCTTTCCACAGGATACGGTTAGATTCGCGGCCAGCCAGATTGCGCCCTCCAGCGCGTTTTTTCCGGCCCTGGAAAATCTGAAGACGGAACTGCAAGGGCTTATCGTCATACTGGAGCATCAGGCGCAACGCGCAGAGACGATCGAGCAATGCCGTACGCGCGCGATCGAGATCGCGCAGCGGTTGGCAAACTGGAATGCCGGAAGCCCGAATTCGGATGCCAATGCCGATGACGGCCAGGAGCGCGTGCACTGGATCGAAGCTTTTACTTCCTCATTGCAGTTGCATCGGACGCCGCTGTCGATTGCACCGGTTTTCAGCAAGCAGCGCGAAGGCTCGTTGCGCGCCTGGATTTTCACTTCGGCAACACTTGCGGTGAAAAACGATTTTCACCATTACACGGTGCAAATGGGCCTGGATGGCGAAGACTGTCAATCCTGGTCTAGCCCATTTGATTATGAGCGGCAGGGAATGCTATATGTCCCCACCGGTTTACCGCAGCCGAATACCTTTGAATACACGGATGCCGTAATTGACGCTGCATTGCCGGTCATCGAAGCGTCAGGTGGTCGCACTTTCCTGCTGTGCACCACGATCAGGGCGGTCAATCGTGCGGCGGAACGCTTGAGAATCGAGTTCGAACAGCGCAACTTGCCGTTTCCGCTGATGGTGCAAGGCGAGGCGGGGCGTACTGAATTACTGGATCGTTTTCGGGCTGCAGGCAACGCGGTGCTAATTGGCAGCCAGAGCTTCTGGGAGGGCGTCGACGTGCGCGGCGAGGCGTTGTCTCTTGTTATTATCGACAAGCTGCCCTTTTCTCCGCCGGATGATCCTGTGCTGGCGGCACGGATTGACGCGCTGGAAAAAAACGGTTTGAATGGCTTCATGCATCATCAATTACCGGAAGCGATCATCAATCTGAAACAGGGCGCAGGGCGGTTGATCCGCGACGAAGCCGATCGGGGCATATTAATGATTTGCGACCCCAGGCTAATTTCAAAACCGTATGGAAAGCGGATCTGGCAAAGTTTGCCGCCATTCAGGCGAACCCGCGAACTTGCTGCCGTACTCGAATTTTTTTCACGGCAGGAACAGAAAGATCAGTCGATAAGCGTGAAACAGGTTGCCTGACCCTCGTCGTGTAGACCTGAGGCGTGACGAAAAATCTCCTGAGGAATATAAATGACTGCACCTTTTTCTCTGAGCCCCGTACGTCCGGCCGAAATGACGGTAGGCCAGCCGTTGCGCTGGCCGGTCTATGACTGGCACGGTAATCTGCTACTGGCATCCGGTGTTGTCATTGAGAGCCAGGGACAACTGGACGGATTGATTGAAAATGGGTTCATCCACGATGCACGTTGGGATGCGGAGTCGAATAAGCAGGCACCGGATTATCGTAAGGGCGGCAAGAAGAGTATCGATGCACAGATAGCCGATGAGCCGGCTCCCGGCAAAGAGATCCTGATAGCAATGGATGATATCCGCTGGCTCGTCGGTGAAACGCTGTATCTGCAGTGTCACGATAACCTCGCAGTTCGTTATGCCGTCCGGTTAATCGGATTCGTCAAGAACAAGACCGTATTCGTGACACCACCTGCCCTCGACGGCAAGTATGAATTCATTCGCGAAGGCCAGACGTTTATCGTGCGGGCTTTTTCCGGTAAAAAAGCCTATGCGTTTACGGCTGCGGCGGTGAAATCGGTGCATACGCCGCATCCTTATCTACATTTGTCCTACCCGAAGCAGGTGCGATGCACGATAGTCAGGCGCGGTGTGCGCGCCGAGGTAAAAATCATTGCTGCAGTATCGCTTGGCGAACCCGAACGCGTAACCGCAGCGACCATCACCGATTTAAGTACGGGTGGCGCGTCCGGAAACCTCAAGGAATTGCTCGGCAAAAAGGGCGATGAGGGGCGCATCAAGTTCAAGGTACGCGCGGCGGAGAATGATGAATACCTGAATTTGAAAACGATTTTACGATCGGTGACGCCGTCGGAGCATGGTGACGGCTTCAGGTATGGATTTGAATTCCTGGATATTTCGATCCATGAACGGTTGATCCTATCGGCATTCGTACATCAAACTCTGGCAGAAGCGACTTAGGACCTATCCCCGTAGGGGGGCGCGCAAACGCCCGGAATTATTTGCGGAGGAGGGCGGCTGAAACCCGGTATCGTTCCTGATGTGTCGATTATGTGGTTTATAAACGCGATGCAAAGAACAACACTGGATTCCTGCTGGAAGCCGTGGGAATGGCAGAAAGCGCACTGCGCTAGTCAAGTACACCTCACCCTGCATGGGTTATTTAACGGGAGTATAGGAGAAAAATATCCATATTCGCAATGAACATGCGGGTATTAAAAAATACACATAGGTGTATTTAAGTCTGCTCTGGAGCTTTTTTATTGTGCCGATAAAGTTCTGGGTCGGCAATGTTGCTGTCAAGATCAAGTAAGTCAAGTTGATGTGATTACCGGAATGGCTGGATCACGACTTTACCAGTCACCTTGCGAGTAGCCATATGGTTCAGGGCTTGTGCGGTATCGGCCAGAGCATAGCGCGCGGAGACGTGAGGCCGGATCTTGCCGGCAGCCAGCCAGCGCATCAGCACCTGCATGACTTGCCTATTTTCCTTTGGTTCGCGTCGGGTAAATTCGCCCCAGAAAACGCCCACCAGCGATGCGCCTTTCAACAGTGGCAAATTGAGCGCCAATTTCGGGATCTCGCCATTGGCAAATCCAATTATTACATAGCGGCCGCGCCACGCAATAGTACGAAATGCCGGCTCGGTATAACCGCCGCCAACCGGATCGTAGATCACATCCGGGCCTTTGCCATCGGTGGCGATCTTGACCGTTTGCCGTAGATCTTGCGTGCTGTAATTAATGAGGATATCAGCGCCATGCGCCTTGCAGACTTCCAGCTTTTCATCGGACGATGCAGCGGCGATGACGTGTGCGCCCAAGGCTTTACCGATGTCGATTGCCGCCAAGCCGACGCCGCCGGCGGCGCCGAGCACCAGCATCGTTTCATCCGCCTTCAGTTGTGCGCGATCCGCCAGCGCATGATAGGCAGTGCCGTAGGTGAGCGTCATGGCAGCGGCTGTATCAAAGTCCATTTCCGGTGTCATTGGCATTACCTTTTCCTTCGGCGCCAAAGCCTGCTGTGCAAAAGCGCCTTGACCGATGAATGCAATTATGCGATCCCCCGGCTTATACTCGGTGACACCTTCGCCGACCGCGCGCACTACACCGGACAGTTCGCTGCCAGGCGTAAAAGGTAATGTCAGGCTGGCTTGGTATTTGTTCTGAATGATCAATATATCGGGAAAATTGACGCTGGCGGCTTTTACATCGATCGCCACCTGATTTGGCCCAGGGAGTAAATCCGGCAGGTCTTCGACAACAAGGGCTTCTGGCGGCCCCCATGTCTTGCAGACGATGGCTTTCATGTTGTTCCCTTCGATATCTTTAAATAGAACGATCGTTTTATTTTGTGACTATACCGCAAAATCATGCTGCTTTCACGAGTACATGATATTGCTTCAGGTAAAATCGATATATGAAAATTCTAGTTAGTAATGATGATGGCTATTTGGCGCCGGGCATTATTGCGCTGGCGGATGCCTTGGCGCCGATTGCCGAGATCAGAGTGGTTGCTCCAGACGGCAATCGCTCCGGCAGTTCCAATTCCCTGACGCTTGATCGCCCGCTTTCCGTGTATCACGCGGCAAACGGTTTTTATTCAGTCAATGGGACACCTTCGGACTGTGTGCATATTGCCCTCACGGGAATGCTGCCGTTTAAGCCTGATCTGATTGTGTCCGGAATCAATCAGGGCCAGAACATGGGAGATGACACACTTTATTCAGGCACGGTAGCAGCAGCAACCGAAGGGTTCCTGTTCGGAATTCCGGCCATCGCCTTTTCCCAGGTTAACCATGGCTGGGCACACCTGGATGCGGCGGCCAGAATTGCGCGAGAATTGGTTGAGCGTGGATTTGACGAATTGCAAAAACCGTATTTGCTGAACGTGAATATCCCAAATCTTCCCTATGATCAGCTCAAGCGTATTGTGCCAACCCGCCTGGGAAAACGGCATGAATCGGAAGCGGTTATCCGAACGCAAGACCCGCATGGCAGGGAAATTTTCTGGATTGGTCCGGCCGGAAAGGCCAAGGATGCCGGAGAAGGCACGGATTTCCATGCGGTCGGCCAAGGCAATATCTCTATTACGCCGCTGCAGATTGACCTGACGCATGCCGCGCAACTGAATGGATTAAGGAAATCCTTCCATGAGTGACAAGGGTGGCAAGCGCTTTCCGTTATCACTATCTTCAGTCGTGGAAAAGCCTTCGCGGCTGGCGCAGGGGCGCGCCATGCCAAGCACGCAAATGGCGACACCTCAAACCGCAACGCAAAACAGTGCACGCGATAAGGCGCACAAGATATCGCGTGCAGACACTCATGCTCAGCATGGAAATATTGCCATACCGGGTGCGGCGTTATCCGATCGCCCGACACCTCTGGTCTCTGATGCAGTACGCAAGGCGATGGTTGCGCGTATAGCGAAGCAAGGCGTAAGGGATACCAAGGTGCTGGCCGCGATGGAAGCAGTGCCCAGACATCTTTTCATGGAATCGGCCTTGGCAAGCCAGGCATATGTCGATGCATCATTGCCGATCGGTCATCACCAGACAATTTCGCAACCTTACATTGTTGCAAGAATGATCGAAATCATGCGCAATAACGGCGCTTCCGGCATCTTGAACCGCGTACTTGAAATCGGGACAGGTTGCGGCTACCAGGCTGCCGTGCTATCGCTGGTTGCCAAAGAAGTCTATTCGATCGAACGCATCAAGCCGCTGCATGAATTGGCAAAATCCAATTTGCGTCCATTGCGCATTGCAAATATCCGCTTGCATTATGGTGATGGTATGCTTGGCTTTCCGCAAGTTGCTCCGTTCGACGGAATTATTCTGGCTGCGGCCGGCATGGAAGTACCACAGGCATTACTGGAACAAATGACCATTGGCGGCCGGCTGGTGGCACCGGTGGGCGAAAATCACCAAGTACTGCAACTGGTGGAACGGATAAACCAGTTTGAGTGGACAGCAACGACGCTGGAAAACTGTCATTTCGTGCCGCTACGCGCCGGTACCGTCTAACACGCCGAAGTACCTTTCAACAAGATTAAATTCGATGAGAATGGAAAAAATTCGCTTAGTAGTATTGACAATGCTGGTAACTTCGCTCGTCGCATGTAGCACGATGCGTCATTCTGCTCCTATCGTAGAACGTCCACTAGCGAGCAGCAAGCCGCTGGAAGCCGCCAAGACAGGCGAACTCAAGCCTGCTGTCAAGCCCGTTGCCGATAGCCATGGCTACTACACCGTAAAGAAAGGCGATACGTTACTGCATATCGCACTCGAATTCGGCCAGAATTACCGCGATATCATTGCATGGAATAATCTCTCCAATCCGAATGACATCAAGGTCGATCAGGTATTACGCGTACTGCCGCCGGAATCTGGTCCAGTTGGCGCACAAACCGGCAGTATTGCATCGCCCTCTGCGGTAGAAGCCAGACCATTGTCTGCAGCATCGAACGCTCCGGTCATGGCTTCCAGCAAAACAGCGCCGCGTGGCGACAAGCGCATCTATTCCGAAGCGGCATTGGCAGAATTGCAAAAACCGGATGTCGGCGCCCCAGCCACAACCGCTGCATCATCAGCCGGAAAAACCGAGCATCCCAAACCGGCAGCCGATGCCAAAGTCGGTGGAAAAGCCGCTGAAGTGCCGAGTGCGGCCACTGCCGATGATGAAATCCTGTCATGGATATGGCCAGCCGATGGCAAAATTGTTGGGACATTCGATGATGGAAGAAAGGGAATCGATATTGCCGGCAAGATCGGCCAGCAAGTGGTTGCCGCTGGATCGGGCAAGGTCATGTATGCCGGAAGCGGAATACGAGGTTACGGAAATCTGGTTATTGTTAAACATACCAGCAGTTTACTGTCTGCTTATGCGCACAACAAAACCATCCTGGTGAAAGAGGGTCAAACCGTCAGCAAAGGTCAAAAAATTGCAGAAATGGGCAGTTCCGATACTGATACGGTAAAGCTGCATTTCGAAATTCGCCAACAAGGGAAACCTGTTGATCCGTCAAAATTTCTGCCGAACCGTTAAATGTCGCAAAACTCTCTTGGCCCTATAGATCAAGATGCAGGATCGGATGAACTGTCTGATGATGTGTCGCTCGGAAATGTCGATGTGGGAAACGATGCGACTGTCGATGACGCTGCAGTCGACGATGCAGAAACGGCTGACATTGGCGTGGTTGTCGACGGTGTCGAAGAAATTAAAAGAGTACTGGCAGCCGAGCTCTCTACCGACACGACGCAGCATTACCTTAATCAGATCGGTGCTCGCCCGTTATTGACCATTTCGGAAGAAATCTGTTTTGCCACGCTGGCAAAACAGGGAAATTTTGACGCCCGCCAGAAAATGATCGAACATAACCTGCGACTGGTTGTGTCGATTGCCAAGCATTACATTAATCGCGGCGTTGTCTTGCTGGATCTGATTGAGGAAGGCAATCTGGGGCTGATGCGTGCCATCGACAAATTCGAACCTGAACGCGGCTTTCGCTTCTCTACCTATGCAACCTGGTGGATTCGTCAAAGTATCGAGCGCGCAATCATGAACCAGGCACGCACGGTACGCCTGCCGGTTCACATGGTGCGCGAATTGAATCAGATATTGCGTGCAAAATATCATCTTGAAGCACAGCATCACAACGGCAAGGATGCAACCGTTGAGGACATTGCCCATCTGGTCGACCGGCCAATCGAAGACGTACAGGATATTCTTGCGCTTTCCGAACATGCAACATCGCTGGATGCGCCTCTAGATAATGACCCGCAGGCCAGCATGATGGATATGCTGCCAGGCGATAATGATGGCGGACCCGATTTCCAGGCTGAGCAGCACGAGATGACGGTGCTGGTACGTGACTGGCTGAAAAAGCTGCCGGACAAACAGCGTATTGTAATCATTCGCCGCTTCGGCCTGGATAATGACGACCCGGCGACGCTGGAGCAGTTGGCTGCAGAAATGAGCGTTACACGTGAGCGAGTACGCCAAATCCAGCAAGAAGCCCTGGTAAAACTCAAACGTACGCTTACCGCACGCGGCGTGGGAAAAGACGCGTTGTTATGATTTATGATTTGCTCTGCTGTTCGCACTCTATTTCAGAGCACTCTCCAGCGGCTTTTTGACCGGGTGTGATTGCTTGGTATGCGCCGGGTGTCGCCCTTCGATGTTGGCAACACTTTTTCCTGAACGCCTCCTGAACTGCGGTTGTATCCCGGTTCGTTAATTCACTCTTCGCTATGCAGCAAAATATTATCGATATTGAATCTCTCGACATGGAAGCGCGCGGCGTCGGCCATTTGACAAATGAAGACGGCACGCCAGGCAAGGTGATCTTTGTCGAAGGTTCTTTACCGGGTGAGACAGTTGGTTTTGAGTCGTTTCGTCGCAAACCAAAGTGGGAAGCGGCAACCATGACAGCGTTGTATCGCGAATCCCCATTGCGGGTAACGCCAAAATGCGACTACTACGGGATGTGCGGTGGATGTGCAATGCAACATCTCGAACCATCGGCCCAGGTAGCGATCAAGCAGCGCGTACTGGAAGATAATCTGAAGCATATCGGCAAGGTAAATCCGGAAACCCTGCTGCGACCGATTTACGGGCCGACATGGGGTTACCGTTTTCGCGCCCGTCTATCAGTACGATTTGTGCGGAAAAAAAATACGATGCTTATCGGTTTCCATGAAAGGAAATCGTCCTTTATCACCGATATGCAAACCTGCGAAATCCTGCCATCGCAGGTGTCCGCCATGCTGATGCCGCTGCGTGAATTGATTGGTATGTTATCGATCGCTGAGCAGATACCGCAGATCGAAGTTGCGGTAGGGTTGGATCTGACGGCCCTAGTTTTGCGTATCCTCGCGCCGCTGGCGCCCGAGGACGAGATGGAATTGAAAGCGTTTGCGAATAAATGGAAAGTGCAGTGGTGGCTGCAATCCAAAGGACCGGACACCGTACAATGCTATTATCCTCAAGACGCGGAACTATATTACACGCTGCCGGAATTCAGCATAAAAATGCCGTTCAGGCCAACTGATTTCACGCAGGTGAATCATCAGATCAATCGCGTCCTGGTGGCGCGGGCATTGCGGCTGCTCGATGTGCAACGGAGTGATCGAGTCGCCGATCTGTTCTGTGGTCTTGGGAATTTCACTCTGCCTATCGCAACCAAGGCAAAGCAAGTAGTTGGTATCGAAGGAAGTGCCGCATTAACGGAACGGGCATTGAAAAATGCGCGAGTCAATAATCTTGCAGGAAATACTGACTTCCTGTGCCGCAACCTGTTTGATGCCAAGCCTGAAGATTTCATTGCGCTCGGAAAATTTGATCGTCTGTTAATCGATCCACCACGCGAAGGCGCATTTGAAGTATGTATGGCGCTGGCAGGGTTGAACGAGGCATATGCCCATTTGAAGCCAACGCGTATCGTCTATGTATCGTGCAACCCGTCGACCCTTGCGCGCGATGCGGCCGTCTTGGTGCACCGGGGCGGCTATGCATTAAAGCAGGCAGGCGTAGTCAACATGTTTCCGCATACCGCGCATATTGAATCAATTGCGGTCTTTGAGCTGGAATGAATTCGGGTGTAAGCCGAAGTGTGCAAATAAAAAGCTGACACAACGGTCAGCTTTTTCATAGGAGAATAGCCGATTGCTACTCTCTGCTGCCACCAAAAATGCCTAGCAGGGACAAGAGATTGACGAAAATGTTATATACGTCGAGATACAGTTTCAATGTTGCAGAAATATAATTAGTTTCACCGCCATTGATGATTTGCTGCACGTCAAACAGGATATAAGCAGAAAAAATTGCAATCGCGATAGCAGATATCGCAAGATACAATGCTGGCAGTTGTAGGAAAATATTTGCCAAAGCGGCAACTAAAATCACCAGGACGCCCGTAAACAGCCACTTGCTCAAGCCGGAAAAATCGTGTTTGGAGACTGTGGCGATTGTCGCCATTCCTCCGAATATGATCGACGTTCCGCCGAAGGCGGTCATGATCAGGGGAGCGCCATTTGAAAACCCGAGAATATGGCCAATAAGCCGTGACAGTATCAACCCCATGAAGAAAGTAAATCCAAGCAAGACTGCAACGCCCATGCCGGAATTTTTGGTTTTTTCAATAATATAAAAAAAACCGAATGCGATCGCCATGAAAGCCATGAATCCGAGGAAAGGATTGGCGGCAAAGAAATCAAACTTGAATTGCACACCTATCCATGCACCCAGAATCGTCGGGATCATTGAAAGTGCAAGTAGCCAATACGTGTTGCGAAGCACACGATGGCGTACCACCGGTGCTTCACTGGAAGGACTATAGCTTTGCTGTAGGTTTCGGTCCACATTGCCTCCAATGCCATTTTCAGAACTACTATATTTAAAAAGCATAGCATGGCTTTCTTCGCCATAGAATGTTTGCGACTAGCGCCAGCTTCTTACCGTCCATAATATGTCTTTCATGCAATCTCATGAAAAGGGCCTTTCATGATAAAATCAAAGGTTGCTTACCTCTTCACTCAGTAATTTTAACCCTTTCTTTTTATTGGAGTTTTTACAGATGGCAATCGAACGTACCCTGTCGATCATCAAACCGGATGCAGTCGCCAAGAATGTAATCGGACAGATTTATTCTCGCTTCGAAAATGCCGGCCTGAAAATTATTGCCGCGCGTATGGTGCATCTATCTCAGGCTGAAGCAGAGGGCTTTTATGCAGTGCATCGTGAGCGCCCCTTTTTCAAGGATCTGGTGAATTTCATGATTTCCGGCCCGGTCATGGTACAAGCGCTAGAAGGCGAAAATGCGATCTCTAAAAATCGTGATCTGATGGGTGCGACTGATCCGAAAAAGGCCGACAAGGGCACGATTCGGGCCGACTTCGCCGACTCGATTGATGCCAATGCCGTACATGGTTCAGACGCCGCAGAAACCGCTAAAGTGGAAATCGCCTATTTCTTTCCGACTTTGAATGTGTATTCACGTTAATTGAGTCAACGCTTATCCTGAGATAATGTGCTTGTTCGAAGGATAAGCGTATAAATGAAACATTACCATGATGGATCTCACCAATTTGCTGGATCTTGATCCCGTACAGCTTGTTGCTTATTGTGGCGAGTTGGGTGAGAAACCGTTTCGCGCCAAACAGTTGCAGCGCTGGATTCATCAATTCGGCGCCAGCGATTTTGATGTTATGAGTGACTTGGCAAAGTCGCTGCGCGACAAGCTTAAAACTCGGGCTTTCATTGCCGCTCCACGCGTGATCAGCGATCACACATCGTCAGATGGCACCCGTAAATGGCTGCTTGATGTGGGACAGGGAAATGCAGTTGAAACCGTTTTTATTCCGGAAGAAAGTCGTGGCACGCTTTGTATTTCTACCCAGGCGGGCTGCGCAGTCAATTGCCGTTTTTGCTCTACAGGTAAACAGGGTTTCAGCCGTAATCTTGCGGTAGGCGAAATCATCGGCCAATTGTGGATGGCTGAATTTGAATTGCGTAAAACGAAAGGCATTGAACCCGGTCCGAAAGGCGAGCGCCAGATCACGAATGTTGTAATGATGGGCATGGGTGAGCCGCTATTGAATTTCGAACCGACGGTAACTGCGTTGAAACTGATGCTTGATGATAACGCGTATGGATTGTCGCGGCGCCGTGTAACGGTGTCGAGCAGTGGCGTAGCGCCAATGATTGACAGATTGGCGCAAGAATGCCCTGTCGCCTTGGCAGTATCGCTGCATGCATCGAACGATTTTTTGCGTGATAGCCTGGTCCCGTTAAATAAAAAATATCCGATTACTGAATTGCTCGCTGCATGCAGGCGCTATCTGGAATATGCGCCGCGCGATTTCATTACTTTTGAATATTGCATGCTGGATGGCGTCAACGACACTGATGCGCATGCGTGCGAACTGATAGCCCTGGTGCAGAATCCGAAAAATTCTGTGTCTTGCAAATTCAATCTGATCCCATTCAATCCATTCCCGGAATCGGGATTGCGGCGTTCCAGTAATGCCCGTATCAAAGTGTTTGCACAAATCCTGATGGATGCAGGAATCATTACAACCATTCGCAAAACGCGCGGCGACGATATTGATGCCGCCTGCGGTCAGTTGGCCGGTGAGGTGCAGGATCGTACACGAGTTCAGGAGCGGATGCAGAAAATGACGGAATATCACAGAAAATTTGGTAAGGATTTTGGCCGCATAGTGGAGATCTCTTCGTGAGACAGCTTTGGTTGAAATTCGTGATGGCAGTCATCGTCACATCGCTCTTGGCACTTGCCGGTTGTGCAGTGAATCGTTCGGGCGAGTCGTCAGAAGAATTACCGACAAGTTCAGATCAGACCGAAATTCAGAAACGAGCGCATATTCGACTGCAACTGGCTATCGGATATTATGAGCAGCGGCAGATGCAGGTCGCACTGGATGAAATAAAGCAAGCGCTGATGGCGGATCCGAATTTTTCGGATGCATATAATGTGCGGGCGCTGATCTATATGGATATGGGTGAGACGCATCTGGCGGAAGAGAATTTTTTGCATGCCATTAAACTGGCTCCCAACAATCCAGATTTAGGCAATAACTACGGCTGGTTCCTCTGCCAGAATGGGCGCGCCAGGCAATCGCTGACGTATTTCGAAGCCGCGCTGAAGAATCGCACTTATCGCTCACCTGCGAAGGCATTGAATAATGCAGGTACATGCAGCCTTAAATTGAAAGATTCGGTCGCTGCCGAACGATATTTTTTGCAGGCGTTTCAGGAGGAGCCAGGCAACCCGGCGGCAAATGCCAACCTGGCGAAGATTTATTACGATCGGCGCGATTATGAGCGGGCAAGATTTTATATTGGACGTGTAATAAAAACAGATGTGATGAATGCCGATGTCTTGTGGTTGGCGATTAAGATCGAGCATAAACTTGGTGACCGGGCCGCAGAATCAAGTCTGGTGACACAGTTGCGTCGTCGCCATCCTAACTCTCCGGAATATGCCTTTTACCAGCGTGGAGCGTTCGATGAGTGATACGGTAGTGAATCAAGCGGCCTCTGGTGAGACGGTAGAGTCACAACAAGAGGTCGTTCAGTCACATCAGGGTCCAGGTGCGGAACTTGCCGCTCAGCGTAAGGCACGCGCATGGACAATAGAGCAGGTCGCCAGCCAGCTTAACCTCGCTCCTCGACAAATCCAGGCATTGGAAGAGAATAACTACGCGATATTGCCAGGCATGGCGAGCGTAAGAGGATTTATCCGTGCTTATGCAAAGATATTGAAAATCGATGCTCAACCACTCATGACGATGGTGGCGAATGACACAACTGCTGCCATCGAGCCGCTATCGATACGTCGTCCACTAGCGACACCGTTCTCTGAAAACAGCCGCCTCCCATCGCTTGGCGGAGCGCGTAAGCCATCAAAGATAATGTTTGTCATAGTTCCAGCCATGATATTGGCTGCAGTGGCATTTACAGGGTATCAAATGGGATGGGGCCTTGCATTTGAGACGTTTTTGAAAAAGATGGCGTTATCTGCGTCTCTGGCGACGCCGGAGCAAGATGCATTGACGGTAAAATTGCCTGAAGCGAAAAGCTTGGTAAATCCGGATAGTACAAGATATGGTTCCGTTTCCATGGCGACGATACCGGATACTGGCGCAATTTTGCCACAGCCAACAGGTGTTTCGCCTGTCACTATAGCTGCTCCGGATCTGCAAGCGGTCGGAAAGGATGCATTGATATTGAAAATAAACGGGGATTCCTGGATAGAAATCAGGCAGTCAGGTAACAACAGCGCTAATCATGAAAACACTTCGAATAAGGTATTGGTCTCACATCTGGTGAAAGCTGGCTCAAACGAAACATTCGAAGTAACCGAGCCGGTTTCGGTAACGATCGGAAATGCTGCAGATGTTGAGGCAACTCTGCGCGGCGTGTCGTTGGACTTGAAAAGCAATACCAAAAACAATATCGCCCGGCTGAATCTGAAATAGAGTAAGAGTATTGCGAATGTCATCAGTAAACCCTCCGAATAGTTCCGGTCCATTGGCGCGGCGTGATAGTCATGTGCTTGCAGTTCGCTATGGCATGCGCAGTGTTCTTGTCGGGGGTGCCATGCCCGTCGTCGTGCAATCGATGACCAATACTGATACTGCGGACGTAGTTGGTACCGCCATGCAGGTAAAAGAACTGGTTCGGGCTGGCTCCGAACTGGTACGTATCACGGTAAATGATTCGAAGGCCGCTGCCGCAGTGCCGGCAATTCGCGAGTATCTGGACAAACTTGACATTGATGTACCGCTGATCGGAGATTTTCACTATAACGGGCATAAACTGTTGATTGATTATCCGGATTGCGCCAAAACCTTGTCGAAATATCGAATCAATCCCGGGAATGTAGGACAAGGGGCAAAACGCGACGCACAATTCGTGCAAATGATCGAAGTCGCCTGCAAATACAACAAGCCAGTTCGCATCGGCGTCAACTGGGGTAGTCTCGATCAGGATTTGTTGGTGCGGATCATGGATGAAAATGCACAACGCACCGAGCCGTGGCCAGCTCAGAGTGTGATGCATGAAGCGCTGGTGACATCCGCCATCGAAAACGCGCAGCGAGCCGAAGAAATTGGATTGCCGGGAAACCAGATTATCCTGTCTTGCAAGGTATCAGGAGTGCAGGATCTGATCGCAGTGTATCGTGAGCTTGGACATCGCTGCAATTATCCGCTTCACCTTGGCTTGACGGAAGCAGGCATGGGCAGCAAAGGCATCGTAGCCTCGACTGCCGCCTTATCGGTTTTGCTGCAAGAGGGCATTGGCGATACCATCCGCATATCGCTTACGCCTGAGCCAGGTGGGGACCGTACCAGGGAAGTGGTAGTTGCACAGGAAATCCTGCAAACAATGGGCTTGCGTAAATTTGCGCCCATGGTCGTCGCCTGCCCTGGTTGCGGACGAACAACGTCGACCGTATTTCAGCAACTGGCCAACAAGATACAAACCTATTTGCGCGATCAGATGCCCGAATGGAAAGAACAGTATCCGGGCGTTGAGGGCATGAATGTCGCGGTCATGGGCTGTATCGTGAATGGCCCTGGTGAGTCAAAACACGCAAATATCGGTATCAGCTTGCCAGGTACGGGAGAATCGCCTGCAGCACCAGTCTTTATCGATGGCGAAAAGGCTGTTACGTTGCGAGGCGAGCGTATCGCCGAAGAATTCCAGGCAATTGTGCTCGATTATGTCAAAACCCGCTACGGAAAAGAGACGGTCACTGTCTGAGTGAGAATCTGCAGCCAATCAGTCGTAAACCAGCATCGAAAAAATGTCAGATATTAAAAAAATAGAGAAAATTATTGGCGTGAAGGGAATGAACGATATTCTGCCCGCTGACGCCCCATTGTGGGAATTATTTGAAAATACTGTCCACACTGTCCTCAAGAGCTATGGATTTCAGCAAATCCGCACACCTATCGTCGAGCCAACTGCGCTGTTTGCCCGCGGCCTGGGTACGGTCACTGATATCGTTGAAAAAGAAATGTATTCCTTTGTCGATACGATGAATGGAGATCAGCTAACACTACGTCCGGAAAGTACTGCTGGCGTGGTGCGCGCAGTACTTGAACATAATCTTACTTATGAGGGGCCGAAGCGCCTCTGGTATGCGGGGCCCATGTTTCGCCACGAGAAGCCGCAGCGCGGGCGCTACCGTCAGTTCCATCAAATTGGCGCGGAGGCATTGGGTTTTAGCGGTCCGGACATCGATGCCGAACTGATCATGATGTGCCAGAGGCTGTGGGATGACTTGGGGCTCGTCAATATCAAGCTGGAATTGAATTCCATTGGTGATGCGAGCGAGCGTAACAAGCATCGCACCGATCTGATCGCCTATTTTGAACAGCATAAGGATTTACTGGATGTTGAGGCCCAGCGTCGACTGCACACGAATCCACTACGTATTCTGGATACAAAGAATCCTGTAATGCAGGATATGGTGAACGCTGCGCCCAAGCTGCTGGATTATCTTGGTGAGGAGTCTCGTTCCCATTTTGAGGGGGTACAAAAGATCCTACGCCATAACAGCATTCCCTTCACAATTAACCCTAGACTGGTCCGCGGCATGGATTATTACAACCGTACCGTGTTCGAATGGATTTCAGGTGAGCTTGGCGCTCAAGGCACGGTATGCGGTGGCGGTCGCTATGATCCGCTGATCGAAATGTTCGGCGGCAAGCCAACGCCGGCTTGTGGCTTTGCGATGGGCGTTGAGCGCTTGCTGGAGCTAATGAAAGCTGGTGGCGACCAGTTTACGCCGAACCAGTGTGACGTCTATATCGTGCATCAGGGTGAAGCCGCCCAGCTCCAGTCATTCGTCGTAGCCGAAAGATTGCGTGATGCGGGATTGGATGTTGTGCTACATTGCGCATCGACCAAAGGTGTTGGTAGCTTTAAATCGCAGATGAAACGAGCCGATGCCAGCGGGGCGGCTTTTGCGGTCATTATCGGCGAGGACGAAATTGCCAAAGGTGCGGCAGCTGTCAAGGCAATGCGTTCGGATGACATGCAAAATAATCAGGCATCGGTCGCATTCGAGCAGATTGTCGATTATCTGATCGATCAAATCGTTGGCGCCGACGAACATACTCATTCCGAGCACGTTCATTACCACCACTGACATTACACCATCATGGCATACGATCTCGAAGAACAGGAACAGCTAGCTACTATCAAGGCGTGGTGGAACCAATATGGCAATCTTTTGACATGGTTGGTTACCATTCTGCTGGCCGCATATGCTGCATGGTCTGGCTGGAATTATTTTCAGCGCAATCAGGCGGTGCAGGCGTCGCAGCTCTATGAGGAATTACAAAAGGCTGTGGCAGCAAAAAATAATGCCAAGGTACAGCGCGCGGCTGGCGACATGGAAGAAAAATTCAGCCGTACCGCCTATGCGCAAATGAGTGCATTGATGGCGGCCAAGGTAGCATTCGATGCCAGCGATTTAAAAACTGCAAAGACTCAATTGGAGTGGATAATCAGTAACGGTACGGATGACGAGTACAAGGCAATCGCCAAAATTCGACTTGCGGGTATCTTGCTGGATGAGAAAGCTTATGACGATGGATTGAAAGCGCTTTCCGGGGAGTTTCCGGCGCCATTCGCCGGCGCTGTTGCTGACCGCAAGGGCGATATCTTGGTTGCACAAAACAAAATTGACGAGGCGCGTGCTGCTTATCAATTGGCGCTCGAGAAAATGGATGAGAAAAATCCTGGCCGCCAATTGATTCAATTGAAGCTGGATGCGATTGGCGGCGTATCTGCCAAAAATGCCGCGTAACTGCTTAAAGGGAGAAAAGATGCGTATTGCAGTGAAAGTGGCGTATGCAGTAACAGCAGTTATTCTGTCGGGTTGTTCGACATTGGCTTCGCTAAACCCGTTTTCAGGCAAATCCGCACTGAAGAATCCAGTCGCTCCACTGGTGGATTTCAAGCCTGGTATGTCTTTGCACACGGCATGGTCCGTGTCGGTAGGTAATGCCGGGGTATTTACTTTTTCACCGGTTTTTGTGCAGGATAGCGTGTATGCCGCTGCAACGAATGGGTCAGTGTTTCGCATTGATGCCACCACAGGACGTCAGTCATGGCATATCAATGCCGGGATGCGCCTGACTGCCGGCGTCGGCAGTGACGGCAACACCATTGCAGTCGCCGGTGAAAAAGGCATGGTGTTGGCATTTGATGGCAGTGGAAAGCTACGTTGGAAGGTGCAAGCATCAAGCGAGATATTATCTGCGCCCGCTGTCGGCCAAGGACTTGTCGTAGTGCGTAGTGTTGACAATCGCATTGCTGCTTTCGACGCAAGCTCCGGTGTGCGCCGCTGGATCGTGCAACGTTCCGTGCCGTCCCTTACCTTGCGCAATGCGCCGGGAATCACCATTGCGGGGCCTATTGCGTTTGTCGCCTTGCCAGGCGGTAGATTGTTGGCACTGGCATTGAATAATGGTGCTCCGATTTGGGAAGTCGCGGTAGGTGATCCACGCGGAGCAACTGAACTGGAGCGTATCGCCGACATGGCGGGTGCCCCGGTCGTATCTGAACGTGAAGTATGTGCTGTTGCCTATCAGGGGCGGGTTGCATGCTTTGATGCAATCAACGGAACACCGCGCTGGGCAAAGGAATTGTCCAGTGATGTGGGTGTAGCTATGGATGAGCGGTTCGTTTTTGCAGCGGATGAGCATGGTGTCGTGAATGCGTTTGCGCGTGATAGCGGCGCCAGCGTATGGCGCAACAACAAGCTTGCCAATCGTCATTTATCGACTCCGACTTCATTCGGACGTTCAGTTGTACTGGGCGACGGGCAGGGATATGTGCATTTTCTCTCGCGCGAAGACGGAGCTTTTGTGGCACGCTCCGCTACTGATGGCAGCGCAATTGTCGTGGCACCGGTGGTGGCGGGCGCTAACGTGATTTTTCAAACTCAAGCAGGGACAGTGGTCGCTTTGGCGACTCAGTAAACGTATTGATGAAGCCGGTTATCGCACTCGTAGGCCGCCCCAATGTCGGCAAATCCACATTGTTCAACCGGCTCACTCGCTCGCGAGATGCGTTGGTCGCCGATCTGCCTGGATTAACGCGTGATCGTCATTATGGCGAAGGGAGGATTGGCGAGCGACCTTTTCTGGCGATTGATACGGGGGGATTCGAACCAATCGCCAAAGAAGGCATCATGCACGAAATGGCGAAGCAGACCAAGCAGGCCGTTGTGGAAGCCGATGTCGTGGTGTTCATTGTTGATGGCCGACAGGGTCTGACTCCGCATGACAAGACGATAACGGATTTTCTGCGCAAATCAGGACGACCCGTCATGCTTGTTGTGAATAAAGCCGAAGGCATGAAATACACTGCCGTTACTGCCGATTTCTACGAGTTGGGGTTGGGTGATCCGTATGTCATTTCCGCGGCGCACGGTGACGGCGTAATGGATCTGGTCGACGAGGCGTTGGATCAGGCGTTCGCTCAACGCTCGCCAGAAGAGGAAATATCCGAAACTATACATAGGGGTATCAAGATTGCAATTGTCGGCCGTCCCAATGTCGGCAAGTCGACTCTGGTAAATACCCTGCTGGGCGAGCAACGTGTGATCGCGTTTGACATGCCAGGCACAACGCGCGATTCGATCGAAATTCAATTCGAGCGCAGTGGTAAACATTACACCTTGATCGATACCGCCGGAATACGGCGGCGTGGCAAAGTATTCGAGGCAATTGAAAAATTCTCGGTAGTCAAAACCCTGCAATCCATTTCAGAAGCGAACGTCGTCTTGTTGCTATTGGATGCACAGCAGGATATTTCTGAGCAGGATGCGCATATTGCAGGATTCATACTTGAATCGGGTCGAGCACTCGTAGTAGGCGTTAATAAATGGGATGGGCTAACTAGCGACAAACGCGATGAAATCAAGATAGATCTCGAGAGGAAGCTGAATTTCTTATCCTTCGCAAAATTCCATTTTATTTCCGCATTGAAATCAACTGGGATTGATCCGTTGATGAAATCAATTGATTCTGCATATGCGGCAGCAACAGCCAATTTATCGACGCCAAAACTTACCCGAGCATTAATTGAAGCAGTTGAACATCAGCAGCCACGCCGCAAAGGATCAATTCGTCCCAAATTACGTTATGCGCACCAGGGAGGGCAAAATCCGCCAATTGTTGTTATTCACGGCAATGCTTTGGACGGAATTGACGAAAATTACAAACGTTATTTGGAAAAGCGCTTCCGCGAAACTTTTTCATTAGTTGGTACTCCACTACGTATCGAATTACGTTCAAGTAAAAATCCATACGCTAAAACCGGTAATTAGCCTTTCGGTTGGCAACGAGCGTAAAAATCGATTACAGTCGCCATACTATTGACGGATTGCTTGAAAAATGATCAAGCAGCCTCCATCTCCCTATCACAACAACACAACGGAGTCGCCATGAGCAATAAAGGGCAATTACTACAAGACCCCTTCCTGAATGCTTTGCGTAAAGAGCATGTCCCAGTCTCGATTTACCTTGTCAATGGAATTAAATTGCAGGGGCATATCGAGTCTTTTGATCAGTATGTAGTCCTATTACGCAATACCGTAACCCAAATGGTCTATAAGCATGCAATTTCCACTGTGGTTCCTGCCCGTGCAGTTAACCTGAGTCTTGATGCTGAAGCGGAATAATACATTTTTGAAGGGCAATTTTATGCGCACCTTATTATGCGTGCTGCCCTAGTCGGTATGGACTTCGGCAAGGGTGACTTTGCCGCCAGTCTTGAAGAATTGTTGCTATTGTCCAAATCCGCAGGTGCTAATCCGGTTACCACCATTATTGGCAAACGCGGCAGCCCAGACCCTGCTTTTTTTGTGGGCTCGGGTAAAGCAGATGAAATCGCGCATGCAGTCACTGACAATCAACTGGATATTGTCATTTTTAATCATGCACTTTCGCCAGCGCAGCAACGTAATCTCGAACGTTATTTGAAGATTCGTGTTGTCGATCGCACTAGCCTTATTCTCGATATTTTTGCACAGCGAGCGCAGAGCCATGAAGGCAAAGTGCAAGTCGAACTGGCGCAATTGCAGCATTTGGCGACACGCCTGATTCGTGGCTGGACTCATCTTGAGCGGCAAAAGGGTGGTATTGGCTTGCGCGGCCCAGGCGAAACTCAACTTGAAACCGATCGCCGTCTTTTGGGTGATCGAGTCAAGGCGTTGCGTGCCCGTCTCGATAAATTGCAACACCAAAGAGCTACGCAACGACGTGCACGCGAGCGGAAAAATATGTTTTCGATATCGCTCGTCGGTTATACCAATACTGGCAAATCAACGTTGTTCAATGCATTGGCAAAAGCCCGTGCATATGCGGCAAATCAGCTTTTTGCCACGCTGGATACGACCTCACGTCGTATTTATCTTGGCGAGGTTGGAAATGTAGTGATATCGGATACAGTCGGTTTTATCCGCGAACTGCCGCATCAATTGATTGCAGCATTCCGTGCCACGCTGGAAGAAACCGTACATGCGGATTTGTTGTTGCACGTGGTTGATGCCGCCAGTCCTGCACGCATGGAGCAGATAGAGCAGGTGAACATGGTGTTAAAAGAGATTGGTGCTGATCGGATTCCGCAGATTTTAGTATGGAACAAGATTGATGCAGCAGGCATTGCACCGGCTTTGGAGCGTGATGAATATGATAAAATCCGCCGTGTTTTTGTCAGCGCTCAGACCGGAGAAGGCTTGGATTTGCTGCGTGAGGCAATTGCTGAATTTGCGAAGGTGCACAACAAGGCTGATCGCGGCGACAACAATTCGAATCATTCGGATGACACGCATGTCCAGCGAATCTATCCAGAGCATTCCAATACCTAACATAAGCTGGATCACGACAGAATGCTTGATTCTATATATAAAAAAATCGGTCTGAAGTTTTCGCTGAATGACCCACGCTGGGGACGGCGGGCACAAAACGATAATACGCATAGCCAGGATGGGAAAAAGCCAGGGGATGGACCGCCGGATCTTGACCAACTGTGGCGTGACTTCAATCAACGGCTGAATCGCTTGTTTGGCAATAAGGGTGATGGCAATGGCGATGTGCCGGGCAAGGGTCTCCAGCCTGACATGAAAGGAGCGGGTATTGGCTTGGCCGTAATGGCCGCCATTGTGTTTTTTCTCTGGCTGGTTAGTGGATTCTTCATTGTTCAGGAGGGCCAGACCGCAGTGGTATTGACTTTCGGAAAATACAGTCATACAACTCCTGCAGGCTTCAACTGGCGTTGGCCTTATCCGATTCAAAGCCACGAAATCGTTAATGTTTCCCAAGTCCGTACTGTGGAGGTCGGCTATCGTTCGAGCGTAAAGAACAAGCAACCGCGAGAGGCCCTCATGCTGACTGATGATGAAAATATCATTGATATTCAATTTGCGGTGCAATACAAATTGAAGAGCGCATCCGAATGGGTTTTCAATAATCGCGACCCGGAAGACACAGTCAGGCAAGTTGCCGAGACTGCGATTCGCGAAGTTGTTGGAAAAAGCAAAATGGATTTCGTGCTGTACGAGGGCCGCGAAAAAGTGGCGCTGGATGTTAATAAAATCATGCAGCAGATTGTCGATCATTATAAGGCTGGGGTACAGATTACGAATGTAACAATGCAAGGTGTTCAGCCGCCGGAGCAGGTGCAGGCGGCATTTGATGACGCGGTGAAAGCTGGGCAGGATCGCGAACGTCAGAAAAACGAAGGTCAGGCATATGCAAATGATGTGATCCCAAGAGCACGTGGAGCTGCCTCACGGCTGATGCAGGAATCGGAGGCTTATCGTGCGCGTGTAGTCGCTAATGCAGAGGGTGATGCTTCCCGCTTCAAACAAATTTTGGTCGAATACCAAAAGGCGCCCACTGTGACACGGGATCGCATGTATATCGACACGATGCAACAGATTTTTGCGAATACCACAAAATTATTAATGGATGCAAAAAGTGGTAGTAATCTGATTTATCTGCCTCTCGATAAACTGATTGCACAGACTGCAGCAAACCCTGATACAGCAAGCGTCAAACAGAATGCGTCGCCTGCACATGCCGCCTCTCCCGCGAATGATTTGTCGCAGGCAGATGATTTGCAACGGCAGAGAGATACGCGAACTCGGGACAGCCGTGACTCCCGCGATCGGGAGACTAGATAATGAATCGCTTTATTTCGTATACCATTCTTGCACTTATTGTATTGGCAATTCTATTTTCAACGCTTTTTGTCGTTGATCAGCGCCAGTATGCAATTGTCTTTGCACTAGGCGAGGTTAAACAGGTAATCAATGAGCCAGGGCTGTACTTCAAATTGCCTCCTCCGTTCCAGAATATTCTCTTCCTGGATAAGCGCATTCTGACGCTTGACACGCCGGAAGCTGATCGTTTCATTACCGCAGAGAAGAAAAATATTCTGGTAGATGCATTCGTTAAATGGCATATTGTTGAGCCCAAGCTGTATTTCGTCAGCTTTGGTGGAGATGAACGTCGTGCACAGGACCGGATGTCGCAAATCATCAAGGCGGCGTTGAATGATGAGATTACCAAGCGTACTGTACGCGAGGTAATTTCAGGCGAGCGCGGCAAGGTGATGGATGCGATTCGCATAAAAGTGGCCGAAGAAGCAAAGCAGATTGGCGTGGAAATTATTGATGTACGCTTGAAACGGGTTGATTACGTAGAGCAAATCAATAACTCAGTCTATGACCGCATGAAGGCTGAACGTACGCGGGTTGCGAACGAATTACGATCGACTGGCGCCGCGGAGTCTGAAAAAATCAGAGCGGATGCAGATCGTCAGCGAACGGTACTTCTGGCCGAAGCCTATCGCGATGCGGAAAATATTCGTGGTGCAGGTGATGCTAAGGCGTCGCAGATTTATGCCCAGGCATTCGGTCAGAATCCCGAATTCTATAAGTTCTATCGTAGCCTGGATGCTTATCGCGCCAGTTTTAAGAGTCGTAGCGATGTCATGGTGCTGGATTCCAATTCTGAGTTCTTAAAGTACTTCAAGAGTTCGGGATCCGGTAACGTCAAGAAGTGACGCCAAGCGTCGTGAATAGCTTTTTAGTTACCGTATTTGGAATGATGCTGATTTCGGATGGCATCGTTCCGTTTTTATTCCCTAAGCATTAGCGAGATGCGTTTAACAGCATTCCGCAATTTTCCGATGAGTAAATTCGATTTTTCAGATTGCTGGCATTGATGTGCGGTTTTTCCACACTTGGCCTGTTCGATTCATTTTTCTGACGCTTTCTCTCTCATGCCTAACTGGCTTCTTCCTGAAAATATCGCTGATGTCTTGCCGTCTGAAGCACGCAAGATCGAAGAGTTACGTCGCGCCATACTTGATAATTTCCGACTCTACGGATATGAACTGGTCATGCCCCCAATGCTGGAGTATCTCGAGTCATTATTGGCTGGAGGCGGACTGGATGCGGACTTGCGCACATTCAAGCTAGTGGATCAGTTGTCTGGCCGTACTATGGGGTTACGCCCTGATATGACGACGCAAGTCGCACGTATTGATGCCCATTTGCTCAATCGTTCTTCAGTAACGCGACTTTGCTATGCCGGCAGCGTTTTGCATACGCGCCCATTCGGATTGCATGCGACGCGTGAGCCGCTGCAAATAGGCGCTGAAATTTATGGACATGCCGGGCTGGAAGCGGATGCAGAGATCCAGGAATTGGCCCTGGCTTCGCTCGCGCTTGCCGGTTTTTCTGAAGTGCGTCTGGACTTGTGTCATGTGGGAGTATTGCGTGCCATTGTTGCCAGCGACGAAAATGCCAGGAATAATGAAGTGGAATTGTTTGCGTTGCTTCGCGCAAAAGATGCGCCAGGTTTGCGAGCGATTACGCAGGGCTATCAGGACAGCACGCGCAAAGCATTATTGGCATTACCCGATCTATATGGTGACATAAGCATTATCACAAAAGCACGTGACACCTTACCGGATATACCAGGCATCAAAGAGGCGTTGGATGAACTGAATTCACTCATTAATTTGGCGGCGAATGCAAATGTGACAGTCGATCTGGCGGATTTACGTGGCTATCAATATGAAAGTGGTGCAATGTTCGCCATCTATGTGCCAGGCTTGCCAAATGCGGTTGCGCGTGGCGGGCGGTACGATCATGTTGGCGAAGCGTTTGGCCGTGCGCGCCCCGCAACTGGATTCTCGATGGACTTGCGTGAATTGGCGCGACTACTGCCAGTTGCACAGCGTAAGCGTTCGACCCGCGCTCCCTGGAGCAGAGATCCCATTTTGCGTCAAAAAATTGTTGAATTGCGCAGGGGAGGCGAGGTGGTGATCCAGAATTTACCGGGCCATGAAAATGATCAGGATGAGTTCGATTGCGATCGTGCACTCTTGCAGGAAAACGGAAGCTGGGTTCTTAAAAATTTAAGTTAATGATGTCACAGAAAAATATGGCAAAGAATGTTGTAGTGATTGGTACCCAATGGGGCGACGAGGGAAAAGGAAAAGTTGTTGATTGGCTGACTGACCATGCGCAAGGCGTGGTGCGATTTCAGGGGGGGCATAACGCAGGCCATACTCTGGTGATTGGTGGCCAGAAAACGGCGTTGCAATTGATCCCTTCCGGCATCATGCGCACAGGAGTCGCCTGTTATATTGGCAATGGTGTTGTATTGTCGGTACCCGATTTGCTGCGGGAAATCGACAAACTGGAAACCAATGGCGTCGAGGTTGCGGCACGTCTGAAGGTGTCGGAAGCTTGCCCTGTCATCCTGCCTTATCACACTGCGCTTGATGCCGCGCGCGAAGCTGCGCGCGGCACCGCAAAAATCGGCACGACAGGCAAAGGTATCGGCCCGGCATATGAAGATAAGGTTGCGCGCCGTGCGATTCGTGTTGCTGATCTATTAAATGAAAAAAGGTTTGCCGACAAGCTCCTGGAAAATCTTGATTATCATAATTTTGTGTTGACTCGCTACCTGAAAGTACAGGCGGTCGATTATCAAAAAACGCTGGATGATACTCTTGCCAATGTCCCGCGCATTGCGCCGATGGTGACGGATGTTTCGAGCGCCCTCTATGCGGCGCACAATGCAGGTGCGAGCCTGTTATTTGAAGGCGCGCAGGGTAGTCTACTGGACGTTGATCATGGCACCTATCCGTTTGTAACATCAAGTAATTGCGTTGCGGGCAATGCCGCTGCCGGATCGGGTGTGGGCCCAAATATGCTGCATTATATTCTCGGTATTACAAAAGCGTACACGACGCGTGTTGGATCGGGGCCTTTCCCATCTGAATTGGCGACCGATGCTGGTGTTGGAAAACATCTCGCCAGCATTGGCCATGAATTCGGCACTGTTACTGGACGCGCTCGGCGATGTGGATGGTTTGATGCTGCGCTACTCAAGCGCTCTGTTCAAATTAACGGCGTATCTGGCATGTGCCTGACCAAGCTAGACGTATTGGATGGCTTGGAGTTGCTTAAATTATGCACTGGCTACATGCTGGATGGTAGAAGAGTGGACATTTTCCCGGTGGGCGCGGAAGACGCTGCGCGCTGTGAGCCGATTTACGAAGAAATGCCAGGATGGCAGCAAACGACCGTAGGTGCAAAGTCATTGACCGCGTTGCCTGCAAATGCACGGGCCTACATTCAGCGTATTGAGGAATTGGTTGGCGTGCCAATCGACATGGTGTCGACCGGGCCGGATCGCGAAGAAACGATTGTATTGCGTCATCCATTTCAATAGTCCGTAGGAAATACAAGAGTGCCGCAATCGGACGATAAGGATTTGTGGGTATCACAGGACGACTATGATCGATCGGTCGTCGGATTGGCACAAATCCTCTACGAATCAAAATGGAAATTTGACCAGATCTTGTGCCTTGCACGCGGCGGTTTACGTCCTGGCGACATATTTTCCCGTATTTTCGATGTACCGCTGGCGATTCTTTCGACCAGTTCCTATCGGGAAGAATCAGGCACAATCCAAGGTGCCCTGGATATCGGGAAATGTATTGCCATAACTAAAGATTCGCTATTCGGCAAGATATTGCTCCTTGATGATTTGGTTGATTCTGGAATTACCCTAAAGAAGGTTCAACAGCATTTGAAGGAAAATTTTCCGAGTGTAACCGAAGTAAAATCGGCAGTTATCTGGTACAAGGCTTGTTCGTCTGTGCGCCCGGATTTTTATCTGGAATATTTGCCGACCAACCCTTGGATACATCAGCCGTTTGAGGAATATGACAGCCTGCGCCCTCACCAATTATCTGCATGGTTGAAAAAAGGCGAGACGAACATTGATCGTTCGATTTGATATCATAAAAATGGTCATGGCAATTTTCCACGAATGGCGCCTGACGATACCGTCTTTAATAGTATTCGGTAAGTCGAATTTTTATTGACCAAGAATTCTTCACTATGCTGAATGCATTGGGGGCTTAATTGTCCAATGACACATCGAGTCTGTAATCGCGCGAGATGAACAAAACCAGTATTGATTTGACGCTCTTGAGGGATTTCCGGATAAGCAGGAGGCTTGAATGATCACTCCCGAAAAGAAGCAATCTTGAAGATGGTGCCCACGGAGGGACTCGAACCCCCACACCTTGCGGCACATGGACCTGAACCATGCGCGTCTACCAATTCCGCCACGTGGGCACTGCATTTACTTCAACATGTTGAGAAGCAGATCGACACCTGCATTCAACATTTCAAGTGATTTCGCATCAAGGTGATGCGAAAGAACAAGATTATAGCGTAACACCACGAGAAGTCAAACTGATATTGAGGCGGAATTTTGCGAGACGAAGTGCGCTAGGTAAACAACACGGTCCTCCGTTACACTATCTCTGTATCAATCAACAATGAACCAAGAAAACTTTTGAGCCAATTCCCTTACACTATTCCTAGCCGAGAGGAAATTCTCGGTGTCTTGCGTACTGCACCCAATCCACAGGATGCAATTACTATTGCGGCTGCTCTCGATGTGAAAGCGGAAGAGCAAGATGGCCTTGCGCGTCGTTTGGCCGCGATGGAGCGCGACGGACAAATCAAGCCGGATCGCGGTGGGCGCTATCAGCTCGCGCATCAAACTAATTTCGTGGAAGGCCGGGTTAGTGGGCATCGCGAAGGCTATGGATTCATTATTCCTGACGATGGCAGGGACGATATTTTTCTGCCGGAAAAGGAAATGCAGAAAGTTCTGCATGGTGATCGCGTACAAGCCCGGATTGTCGGCACCGATAAGCGCGGACGTCCAGAGGGCACCATTGTCGAGATTGTCGCCCGGGCAAATACGCATGTCATCGGACGGCTTCTCAATGAGAACGGGGTCTGGATCGTTGCACCGGAAGACAAGCGGATAGGGCAGGATATTTTGCTGGCGGGTGCTCCTGTAAAAGCCAAGGCAGGGCAGGTGGTCAGTGTCGAACTGACCGAGCAGCCGTCTCGCTATACGCAACCAGTTGGCAGGATTGTCGAGGTTTTGGGCGATATCGATGATCCCGGCATGGAAATTGAAATCGCCGTGCGGAAATATGGTGTGCCGCACGAATTTTCTGAAATGGCAAAAAAACTGGCTGCAAAACTGCCAGGCGAAGTCCGGGATGCGGATCTGACCGAGCGCGTCGATTTGCGCGATGTGCCGCTGGTAACGATTGATGGCGAAGACGCTCGGGATTTTGACGATGCCGTTTATTGCGAGCCGGTTAAAATCGGCCGTAGCACCGGTTTCCGGTTGATCGTCGCAATTGCAGACGTTAGCCATTATGTCAGACCGCAAGATGCGCTGGATGTCGATGCGCTGGAACGCAGCACTTCAGTGTATTTTCCACGGCGCGTGATCCCAATGCTGCCGGAGAAGTTGTCGAATGGATTGTGTTCGCTGAACCCTGGGGTAGATCGCTTGACGCTGGTCTGCGATGCGGTGATTACCGCGAAAGGACAGATCAAGGCTTATCAATTTTATCCTGCAGTGATTCATTCGGCGGCAAGGTTCACCTATACGGAAGTGGCTGCGATATTGGCCAATACCAAGGGCGCCGAAGCTGCAAAGCGTATGTTGCTGGTGCCGCATTTATTGCATCTTTATGCCGTGTTCCAGGTGCTTTTGCAGGCACGGCATGTTCGCGGCGCGATTGATTTCGAGACGACCGAAACCTATATTGTCTGCAATGCAGCCGGCAAGATCGAGCAGATATTGCCCAGAACCCGCAATGATGCGCATCGCCTGATTGAAGAATGCATGCTGGCCGCCAATGTCTGCGCGGCGGATTTGCTGCAGCGGCATGAGCACCCTGGCGTCTATCGGGTTCATGCGGCGCCGACCAAGGAAAAGCTCACGCAGCTCAGATCTTATCTAAAGCAGGTGGGGCTGCATCTTGGTGGAGGCGATGTTCCGACTGCATCCGATTATGCGGAACTGATGCCCAAGATCAAGACCCGTCCTGATTCCGTACTGTTACAGACAATGCTGCTGCGTTCGATGCAGCAGGCAGTGTACAGCCCGGACAATATTGGGCATTTTGGCTTGTCGTACGAAGCCTATGCGCATTTCACCAGCCCAATCCGCCGTTATCCGGATTTACTAACGCATCGCGCCATCAAGGCTATTCTCAAAGGCAAGCGCTACGACCCGCGCGGGCTGGATACCAGCATCTTGAATACCATGTTGTCACCAGCAGCGCGCAAGATGCAGGCGAAAGACAAGGCCGATGGCAAGAAGAAAAGCGAAGGCGAGCTAGCTGTCTGGGAAGCGCTCGGTATCCATTGTTCGGCCAACGAACGTCGTGCCGATGAGGCGTCGCGCGATGTCGAAGCCTGGCTGAAATGCTATTTCATTCGCGACAAGCTCGGAGAAGAATTTACCGGCACGATTTCGGGTGTAACGACCTTCGGTATCTTTGTGCAACTGGATGCGCTTTTTATCGAAGGCTTGGTGCATGTTACCGAACTGGGCGCGGATTATTTTCAGTACGACGACGCACGACATGAATTGCGCGGGGAGCGTACCGGGATCCGGTATCAATTGACGGATCGCGTCACCGTGCAGGTTAGTCGGGTCGATCTTGATGCACGCAAGATCGATTTACGGCTCGTGAACGAACCCGGCATCCGGACCGTGCTGAAAAATGAAGCACGACGTGCTGACAATGAACAGGCGCGCGCAACCAAAAGAAGCAAATCAAAAGACGCCAGCAAAATCCCCAAGGCTGCCAAGTCGTCCGCACAGAACAAGCGTGGTAAAGCCGGTAGTGCGTCTGCCGAGAAACCCAGGTCGGCAAAAATGCATGCAACATCAAGCAGGAAGAAGCGATAAAAAATAAATGAAAAACAAGATGATTTTCGGCTTTCATGCCGTTACGGCGCGTCTGCGTCACGAAGCCTCTTCCGTGGAAGAAATTTATATTGATGCAGAGCGCCATGACCGGCGGATGCAGGAACTTTTGCGCGCCGCCAAGGCAGTCAACGTAAGGATCGTCCATGCTGACGATCAACGGCTCAGCAATATGGTCGGTACCCGGCGGCATCAGGGCGTGGTCGCAAAGGCCGGCGAATTATCGCTGGCGCGCAATCTGGATGAGTTGCTGGATGCAATTGACGGTCCGCCTTTGCTGCTGGTGCTGGATGGCATAACCGACCCGCATAATCTGGGAGCATGCTTGCGTGTGGCGGATGGCGCGGGAGCGCATGCAGTGATCGCGCCCAAGGATCGTGCGGTTGGCCTGAATGCTACTGCAGCAAAAGTGGCAAGCGGCGCGGCTGAAACCGTACCGTATATTACGGTCACGAACCTGGCGCGCACGTTACGTGAACTGAAGGAACGCGAGATCTGGTTGATCGGCACGGTCGACGATGCAGAAAAAAGCCTGTATGAAGCCGACTTCAAAGGGCCAGCCGCATTGGTTATGGGCTCGGAGGGGGAAGGACTTCGCCGGCTGACACGTGAAAATTGCGATGTGCTGGTCGGTATCCCGATGTTCGGCGCGGTTGAAAGCCTGAACGTGTCGGTCGCTTCGGGGATTTGCCTGTACGAAGCGCGGCGGCAGCGGATTGTTTGAGAATCGGTCTGAATTGATGCGTGATTGACCGCTATCGATTCCATGGGGAGAAAAGCTTGAATGGACAAGCTGACATATATTGATAATCAACAAACCTCCTTTCGCATGTTCAAGCATCTACGAGAAGATATCGCCAGTATCATTGAGCGCGACCCTGCAGCCAGAACTGTGTGGGAGGTACTGACCTGTTACCCGGGCCTGCATGCTATCGTGATGCATCGCTGGGCGCACTGGTGCTGGAAGCATGGCATGAAATGGCTGGGGCGCTTCATTTCCCATATTGCGCGTCTCCTGACCGGAATTGAGATTCATCCGGGGGCGACCATTGGCCGACGCGTATTCATTGATCATGGTTTTGGCGTGGTGGTGGGAGAAACCGCGGAAATCGGCGACGAATGCACGATCTATCAAGGGGTGACACTGGGTGGTACTTCCCTGCATAAAGGCGCCAAGCGGCATCCGACTCTGGGCAGAGGTGTCATTATTGGCGCAGGCGCGCAAGTGCTGGGAGCCTTTACCGTGGGGGAGGGCGCGAAAATCGGCTCCAATGCGGTGGTCGTGAAAGAGGTGCCGGCGGGGGCTACTGCGGTCGGCAATCCCGCGCATATCGTGCAGAAAGATGCACGAAAGGCACGGGATGAAACTGCGGCCCGGATGTTTGCTGCCTATGGCGTCACACCGAATGGCGCTGATCCGCTATCGTCCGCGTTGCATGGATTGATCGACAATGCCGCGACCCAGGAGCATCAGATCGGCAAGATTATTGCGGCATTGAAAGCGGCCGGGATCAATTGCGAGCCTACGCCGGAAGCCGAAAAATTCAACCCGGAACAACTCAACAAGCTGGTCGAATAAGAGACAACATAGTGAAGGCCGAAACAAGCAGTACTCCGGCGGATAGCGTAAATCGCGACGGCGGATGTGTACTTGATCCATTTGAAATTCGCGTGCTTGCAGTGCTGGCCGAAAAAGAAGCCCTGCTACCGGACAGTTATCCGTTGTCCGTCAATGCCATCACCAACGGTTGCAATCAGTTATCCAGTCGCGATCCGGTCATGTCGGTCTCCGAGGAAACCGTGCAGGACGTATTGCATCGGTTGATCGAAAAAAAGCTGGTAGCCGAGATCAGCCAGGCAGGTGCACGGGTGGCGAAATACGAGCATCGCATGCGTATCAAGTGGTCGCTGGAACAGGGCAAGCTGGCGATTCTCGCGATGCTGATGCTGCGTGGCATCCAGACCGCTGGCGAAATCCGCACCCGCTGCGGTCGCATGCATGAATTTGCGACAGTGACGGAAGTGGATGCGGGGCTGCAATTCCTGATCGATAAGTATCCGCCATTGGTAGCGCGCCTGGCGCGTACGCCTGGCACCAAGGAACCGCGCTATGCGCACCTTTTGTCAGGCGAGGACATTCTGGAGCATCAGGAGATCGCATCGGTTTTTTCACCCGGATCTTCCGCTCCAAAATTACCGAGTCAGGACCGACTTGCACAATTGGAGGAAGAAGTGGTGCGTTTGCGTGCCACGCTCGACCAGCTTGCGCAACAGTTTGCCGATTTCAAAAAACAGTTCGAGTGACGGATTGATGGGCGCGCGATTTGTGGATTTTGCGCTGAATGTAGGGAGTATAAGGAAAATTAGTGCAATATGCGCAATGAAGATGCCTGGATTTAAAAATACAACGGGGTGTATAAATAACGCGTGTAATCCGTTGAATGATGTTTTCAAGCCTGAAAGATCGGCTTTTGATAATTCTTCGATGCCTGCTTCAATGCCTGCAAAATCCCGTTATTGGCCAGCCAGCTTGCATCTCAGAAATGCTCATGACAGCGCATGGCCATTCACATCGAAACGCCGGATCGCGCCATCGGCGCTAATGCCGATCCATCCGCCGCGCTGCACCGCGGCGTCGCAATCCCAATCCGGAAGCACATAGCGAACTCGCGGCGATGGATGCGCGGGATATCGATGGCAGGCGGGCCGGTGCGTATGGCCATGGATCATGACTTCTGTGTCAGTTGTATCAAATAAAGTCGCTATCGCACCGGCATTCACGTCCATGATATCGGATGACTTGGAGCGCTGCGCCTCGCGGCTGCCGCTGCGCAAATCGGCAATGATTGCCTTGCGTTCGGCTAACGGCAGTGCAAGAAATTTCTGCTGCCAATCCTGGCTGCGAACTCTGGCGCGAAATTCCATGTATGCCCTGTCGTCCGTACATTGCGCATCGCCATGCGTCAGGACCATGCGGTATCCGGCGATTTGCGTGACAACGGGATCGGGCAGCAACCGTACGCCGGTGGCCGCGGCGAACCGGTCTCCCACCAGAAAATCTCGATTACCCGCCATCCAGAAGACAGCAACGCCGGCAGCGCTGATGGCACGGATTGTACTGACAACATGCTGGTTGAAAGGTGTCGCGATATCATCGTCACCGGCCCAGTATTCGAATATATCGCCCAGTAAATAAAGCTGCTGCGACCGTCTTGCCTGATGCTGTAGAAAATTGAAAAACGCCTGTGCCGTGCGCGGCATCGCGACATGCAAATGCAGATCAGAAACAAAAAGCGCAACCGTGTCAGGTTGCGCTGTATCAGGTTCTGCTGGTGCGAGCGGCGTCACCTTCAAATCACCCATGCAGCATGCCGCTCAGACTTCTTCGGCTTTTTCAATGACCACATTTTCGACCGGGACATCAGCGTGCATGCCGGTGCGTGTGGTTTTTACCGTGCGGATCTTGTCTACCACATCCATGCCCTCGGTTACTTTCCCGAATACGCAATAGCCCCAGCCGTCCTGGCCGGGATAATCGAGGAAGCTGTTGTTCTTGACGTTGATGAAAAATTGGGAGGAAGCCGAATGCGGATCGGACGTGCGCGCCATGGCAATCGTGTAGGGCTCGTT